>JAFZNK010000166.1 GCA_017550965.1 Thermoguttaceae bacterium | reverse complement strand
GGCTCCCGCGTCCGCCGAACCGGCTCCCGCGCCCGCCGAACCCGCTCCCGCGCCCACTGAACCTGCTCCCGCGCCCGCCGAACCGGCTCCCGCGCCCGCTGAACCGGCTCCCGCGCCTGCCGAGCCTGCTCCCGCCGAACCAGCTCCCACGCCCGCTGAACCGGCGCCCGCGCCGGCAGAATAGGCTTCTATGAAATGTTTTGCATTTGACTGAGTTTCATTTTAGAACGAATATGATTAACAACCGCCGTTAAGGAGATTCCGGTACGAGCCGTCCTCCTTTTTGGAAATGATTTTTTTGGTGCGCCGCAAATGGGAAATTGGTCAAAAGTCGTTGTTTTATTGATTATTCTCAGCATTGGCATAGCTTTTGGCGGATATATGCTCTATCAGTCTAAATATGTCAAGCCGCGTAAGGAAATTGAGGATAAACGCGCTGAGATTCAGGGGCAAATCGATCAAGGTCGTAAGACCTCCGAATTTTGGACTCAGACATGCGCAAGTCTTTCCTCGTTGTATACGCGTTCCTTTCCGACGAATCGAGTCGAAGCCGGGATCGAGTACCAAAGGTGGCTTTCTCAGATGCTCGAATTCTGTAACGTTCACGATCCCAAGGTTACGGTCGGCTCCTATAACCACCCGCGTAATTCAGGCCTTGCGACGCAGAGTTTTTTCGTTCAGGGACAGTTTACGCTCCTTGATTTGACGCAATTTTTATATGAATTCTATTGGACGCCTTTTTTACATCGCATTTCCCATATGGACGTTACTCCTCAGGAACACAGCGATTTTTTACAGGTTTCCATGACGATTGAAGGTCTGACGATTCTTTACAAGAAGGATCAGAATCTGCCTTATCCTCTGGTTGACAAGCTTCCTCTTTCTACCGCGCCTGAGCGACAACTTGCGTCCGGTCCTTTTGCGGCTTATCGTCCCATGGCTGAAAGAGAAATATTCCGCGCGGTAAAGACAGGCGTGGATTCCGCCAGTTACGCGATGCTGACGGGACTACCCGTCGTTACGGACGACAGCGGGCAAGCGACGAAAATCGCGCGCTGGAATATGGGAGCCGAGGGACGCACCGAGGCGTATAAAATAGGCGAACGCATGACGGTCGGCGCGTTTGACGCGACGATTGAAGACATTGATCCAGACGTAGGAATCGTCGTTTTGCGCCAGAACAACGGCACCAATCGTCTTTGGATGGTTCCGCTTGGATATAAATTGAGCGAGGCGGTCGCCATACCCAACACGTTGTTCTAACGTTCCAAGGCAGTTTTGAAAACAGCATTGATGATTCTTCCTGAATACGATTTTGACGTAATAGTCGTGGGCGCCGGGCACGCGGGGACGGAAGCCGCGTTGGCTTCGGCGCGGATGGGCGCTAAAACGGCTCTTTTGACGAGCAATCTTGACACAGTCGCCCAAATGAGTTGCAATCCGGCGATTGGCGGAGTGGGCAAGGGACATATTGTTCGCGAAATCGACGCGCTTGGCGGCGCGATGGGACGGGCTATCGACGCGACTGGAATACAGTTCCGCATGTTGAACGTTCGCAAAGGGCCGGCGATGCGCGGTCCTCGCGCCCAGGCGGACAAACGTCTCTATCAGGACGAAGTGAAGAGAATCGTCGAAGAGACGGGGAATCTTCATCTGCGTCAGGAGAAAGTTGTCGAACTCCTTGTCGAGCCTGGCGAATGCGCTGCGAATTCCAGCGATCCCAGTGCGGAAAACGTCTGGAAGATTTCCGGCGTACGCGTCGAATCAGACGCGATCTATCGCGCGAAAGCCGTCGTTCTCGCGTGCGGTACTTTTATGCGCGGCGTTCTCCATTTTGGAACGTTGCAATCTCCCGGCGGTCGTATGGGCGAAGCGCCTGCGACGAAGATCAGCGAGTCGATTACGAATCTTGGGGTCCGCCTTCTGCGATTTAAGACGGGAACCCCGGCGCGTTTGAACGGTAAAACAATTGATTATTCCGGACTTGAACCGCAATATGGCGACGACGCGCCCCAGCCGTTCTCTTTTATGACGGATTCGATCGACGTCGAGCAAATTCCCTGTTGGACGACGTATACAAATCCGGTTTTGCATCAATTCTTACGCGACAACATATCGTTGGCGCCGATGTTTTCAGGTCAGATTCGTTCGACGGGCCCCCGTTATTGTCCGTCGATAGAAACGAAGATTGATCGTTTTAGCGATAAAGACAGCCACCAGCTCTTTTTAGAACCGGAAAGCCGACGCACTAACGAGGTTTACATTAACGGGTTGTCGACGAGTTTTCCTCGTGAGATTCAGGATAAAATGGTCCATATGATCGAGGGGCTTGAACATGCGCAGATTATGAGATACGCTTACGCGATCGAATACGATTACGCGCCGCCCGACCAATTGCGTCCTACTCTTGAAACGAAACGCGTTCAAGGTCTCTTTTTTTCCGGTCAGATTAACGGCACGACCGGGTATGAAGAAGCCGGCGCGCAGGGACTTGTCGCCGGAGCGAACGCCGCTTGTTCTTTGAACGCGTCGCTTGAACCGCTTGTTCCTACGCGCGATCAGGCGTACATTGGCGTTATGCTCGACGATCTTGCGACAAAGGGCGTCGACGAGCCGTATCGTATGTTTACGTCCCGCGCCGAATATCGTCTTTTGCTTCGTCAAGACAACGCCGACCGCCGACTTACGAAAACAGGGTATAAACTTGGTTTGGTCGACGAGGAACGTTGGAAGCGCCTGCAAGAAAAGGAACGCGCCATTAACGAAGCGTTTGATTTGCTGGAAAAGACGCACGACGAAAACGGTTCGATCCTTAAGACGTTGCGTCGACCTGAAATCGAATGGGCGGATATTGTCGCGCGCTTGCCCCAACTGGCTTCCGTCTCGCAAGAAGTCGCCGAACAAGTTTGTATCGACGCCAAGTACGCCGGGTATATTGAGCGCCAGCAAATGGAAGTCGAACGGCAAAGACGATGGGATTCTCAGAAAATTCCCACGGACTTTCACTATCGTGGTCTCAATAATTTGCGCGCCGAAGCGCAGGAAAAACTCGAGCGCATTCGTCCCGCAAACCTCGGACAAGCGAGTCGAATCACTGGAATTACCCCCGCAGACATCGCAGTGTTAACTGTTTGTCTTGAAAGAAATTCAACCTCTAATATCGATTAATGTCCGATGTGGGAAACTCTTTAAGGAGTATCTCAAGCGCATAAAGATTGTTTTGCCACAAAAGCGATCCTACTGAATGGAGAGTTGACAAATGCGTCATGGTTTTTTATCGATCGTCTTTTATGTTTCGCTCTTAGCCTTGTTTGGATTTGCGCGCGCGGAAGAGCCTTTGAACGCTGACTCGGCGGAAGATTCGCTTAAAGCGACTCTCGAAGATTTTCAAGATTCCGGACTTCCTGACGAGATTCTTTTTGCCGTTCGCAAACCAAGTATCGACGGGCATTGGTACGGCAACATCAGTTACTACTCTTTTGACGAAAACAAGTTCACTTTTCCCAAAGGCAGCGGCGGAGCGTTAAAAGTTTACAACTGGAAGACGAAGGAGACTCGGGTTGTTTTTGAGGATCCTCAGGGGAATATCCGCGATCCTCAGCTTCATTACGACGGAAAAAGAATCGTCTTTTCCTATCTTCCTGCCGGAACGAATCATTATTCTCTTTACGAAATTAACCTCGACGGCTCTAATCTTCATCGTCTGACCGGATGGGAAAAAGAACTCGAGGAGCCTGGAGGGCGGGAGAAATATGGTATGCGAACCGACGGTTGGGACGATATTGAGCCTTCTTATCTTCCTGACGACTCAATCGTTTTTTGTTCTTCTCGCGTCAACCGTTACGTTCAATGTTGGGTTTCTCAAGTCGCGACGGTTCATCGTTGCAATTCGGACGGAACAAACGTTCGGGAATTATCGTGCAACGTCGAACAAGACAACACTCCCTGGCCGCTTTCTAACGGTCAAATCGCTTATATGCGATGGGAGTACGTCGATCGCAATCATTTGACGTTTCATCATTTGTGGACGATGAATCCCGACGGAACCAAGCAAATGATTTACTATGGCAATCAGAAGCCCGGCGGCGTTTTCTTAGACTTTAAGTCCGTTCCTGATTCAGGAAAAACCGTCGGCGTTTTTTCTCCGGGGCACGGAATGAAAGAGCATTATGGTCGTATTGTTCTTTTTTCGCCCCTTTACGGTCCGGACGCTCCTGAAGGAGTCGAATATATCTCTAAGACAAACGACTTTACCGACCCTTGGGCTTTTTCAGAAGATCGTTTTCTTGCCGCTTCTCGTCAAAAGATCGTTTTGCTCGACGGGGAAGGGAACGTTACTCCGATTTATGAATTGCCGAAGGAAGACGTTGACGCGGGGTATTGGATTGGCGAGCCTCGACCTGTGACGGAACGCCCGCGCGAGCCGATAATCGCCGATCAAACAAATCCGAAGAACCCAATCGGAACGTTTGCATTGAGCAACGTTTATCGCGGACGCAAAATGGGCGGTCTTAAACCGGGAACGGTAAAGGAACTTCTCGTGTATGAAGTGTTGCCCAAGCCGATCAATTACTCAGGCGCGATGTCGGAAATGTCGAGCGGCGGGGCGTTTGCCGTTGAGCGCTTGTTGGGAAGAGTTCCTGTGTCAGAAGACGGCTCGGCGTATTTTAACGCGCCTGCGTTGCGATCTCTCTTCTTTGTCGCGCTTGACGAAAACGGACATTGCGTTAAACGAATGCATTCTTTCACTTCCGTAATGCCCGGTGAAAGGAATAGCTGTATCGGTTGCCATGAAGACCGTGGCGAAGCCCCGACGCAAGACGACGGAATCCGTTTGTCTCATTTGACAAGATATTCAAGTCCCGTCGATTTGGAACCGGTCGAGGGCGTCCCGGACATTATCGATTATATGCGCGACGTCCAACCGATTTTGGACAAGCATTGCCTTGAATGCCATAATCCTGATCGGGAAGAAGGCGGTTTTAATATTTCCGGACATTGGGCTCCGCTTTATACGATCGGTTATCAGCAAATGTCCTGGCGCGAGTTGTTTGGGGACAACCGCGTAATGCTTCCTTATGCGGAACATGAAAAGAGCAATTTTGAACCGTATGAAATTGGAACAGGATCAAGTCGTTTGCTCAAATTGATCGAGGAGGGACACGGCGGTTGCAATATGCCGGAAGAGGAACAAAAGATTATTCGATTCTGGTTAGATTCCGGCGCTACTTATTCGGCGACTTACGAATGCAATTCTCACGGTTCGATTGGCAATTACGTCATGAATAATAATTCGCGCGACGATCGCAATTGGCCTGAATTAGCGGCGTATGAAGACGTTTTGACGCGACGTTGCGACGAGTGTCACGCGCCTGACGAAGAGTCGAAAAAAGTCGGTTCCTACACACAACCGGCGCAGTTTTACGTTTTGTACTATCCGTATGAAAAGTATCAGCAGAACATGTTTATCGCTCGTAGTATGGCGCAGGACGGCGGACGATTTAACAGACATATGATTTTCGATTTGTCTTATCCTGAGCAATCAAAAGTAGCGCGCGGACCACTGTCGAAAGACGCGGGCGGTCTTGGTGTGTGCGAAGAGAAGAGCGGCAAGAAAGTTTTTGCCGACAAGGACGACCCCGATTACCAGAAAATCGTCGATTACGTCGCTCGCGGTCGTCGATATATTTTGGAAGAGAACAATCGTTTTATGATGGTTCTTGACTCGCCGAACAACGGTGAGAATTGTCCAAAACGATTTGTTCCGCGTTCCGATTATGCCCGCGAATTAAAACGTTACGGGATTTTACCGCCCGATTGGGACGTCAAGTCTCCGTTGGATCCGTACGAAGTCGATCTAAAATACTGGGAATCGGTTCAGTACAAAGTTCCGACGATCGATTGAATTGGGCCGTCTTTAAATCCGGGAGGCGTCCGACGGACTATGGTTGGTCGCGTCGGACGTCGTTGGCTCTTCTAACGAAGAGTACGGCCGGGAAAGAGGAAGCAAAGTCTTAATTGCTCAAACCCTGCCCAATAAAAAACGGCAGAAGGTCGTCGACCAAGTTCTGCCGTTTATGCGTCGTTCTTTCTCGATTCAACAGAGATTTTATTTCTTTTCTTTTGAATCGACAACGCCTTTAACGAGCGAGGCGAATTCTTCAAAGCTCATGGCTCCCAGGTCTTCTCCGTTACGATAGCGAATGGAAATCGTGTTGTTTTCCATATCTTTTTCGCCAATGATGACCATGTAGGGAACTTTTTCTTTCTGGCCGTTACGGATTTTGTATCCGAGCGTATTGGAGCTAAAGTCGGATTCGACTCGGATTCCCATCGCGCCAAGCTTGTCGACGACGCCTTGCGCATAATCAACGACGCTGTCCTTGATCGACAAAACTCGAACCTGTTCGGGAGCGAGCCAGGTAGGCAGGGCGCCGGCGTAAGTCTCAAGGAGATACGCGAGAGTGCGCTCGTAGCATCCCAAACTTGTTCTATGGATGATGTAAGGCGTTTTCTTTTCGCCGTCGTCGCCTGTGTAGACCATGCCGAAACGTTCGGCAAGGAGCATATCGATCTGGATTGTGACGATCGTGTCTTCTTTGCCGTAAACGTTTCGAAATTGTATGTCCAGTTTAGGTCCGTAGAAAGCGGCCTCGTCAATTCCAACCGTATAATCGACGCCGAGATCGTCCAGTATCTTTGCCATAGACGATTGCGCGGCTTCCCATTGCTCGGGCGTTCCTTCGTATTTATTGTTCGGATTGGCTGGATCCCATTGAGAAAAACGGAACGTGCAGCGATCAAGAAGACCGACCGTGTCGAGGATATGTTTAGCAAGGTCCAAACATCCTTTGAATTCCTGTTCAAGTTGGTCAGGACGAATGACTAAGTGTCCTTCAGAGATAGTGAACTGACGCACGCGGATCAGACCGTGCATTTCGCCGGAGTCTTCGTTACGGAAGAGCGTGGACGTTTCGTTGAATCTCATTGGGAGGTCGCGATAGGAACGTTCCCGGTTCAGGTAGACTTGGTATTGGAACGGGCAGGTCATCGGACGCAAGGCGAAACACTCGCTCTTTTCGTCGTCAGGATCCCCGAGGACAAACATGCCGTTGAGATAGTGATCCCAGTGACCGGAGATTTTATATAACTCTCGTTTTGCCATAAACGGAGTCTTGGTCAACAGGTATCCGCGTCGCTGTTCCAGATCTTCAACCCAACGTTGAAGCGTTTGGATAACGCGCGCGCCTTTCGGCAAAATAATTGGCAGACCCTGTCCAATGTAATCGACGGTAGTGAAATATTCGAGTTCTCGTCCAATTTTGTTATGATCGCGCCTTTTCGCTTCTTCTTTAGCTGCAATAAACGCGTCAAGCTCGTCTTTTGTCGGGAAGGCCACGCCGTAAATACGAGTCAACATCTTGTTGTGTTCGTCGCCGCGCCAGTACGCGCCCGTGCATGAGGTCAGTTTGAGACCAGAGCCGTTGACTTGTTTGGTCGTTTCAAGATGAGGCCCGGCGCACAAGTCGGTAAAGTCGCCCTGGCGGTAAAAGGAAATTTCGTCGCCTTCGGGAATTCCCTCGATCAATTCGAGTTTATAAGGCTGATCCGCCATCAACTCTTTCGCCTCTTCCCGAGAGAGCGCAAAGCGTTCGAGTTGATTGTTTTCTTTACAGATTTTACGCATTTCCTTTTCAACCTCTTTGAGGTTTTCTTGCGTAAAACTCCCGGACAAATCGACGTCGTAATAGAAACCTTCGTCGATGCTTGGGCCGATCGCCAGTTTGACGTCGGGATAGAGTCGTTTGAGCGCCTGCGCTAAAATATGCGAGCAGGTGTGCCAATACGTCTTTCGATACTGTTCATTCTCAAAAGTCTTTTCAGCTTCTTCCATAACTTCTCCTCTCAGATTTTTGGAATGTGATCGAAAAACGAGTTGGCTAGATCCCATACCTAGCGAGGATCCGCCGGTAACTAACGCTAAAAGACGCTCGACGTCGCTAAAAGAAATCGGCTCTTGCGGCGTAATAACACGAATACTACCCGAGAACCGTTTCTAAAAGTCTCGCAAAAGCGCCAACCAAATTGGCGAATATCCCACATTCCCTAAGAAATCACGCTTTTGGTCAACGGGCGCGCGCTTTCTTCACGCGCGGGATTTTTGAAGATCCTTCGAAAAACCCACAAAAAAGCGGATCGTCGTCTTAACGATCCGCGAGCGTCTCCAACAGGAATCGAACCTGCAACCTTCGGCTTCGGAGGCCGACGCTCTATCCAATTGAGCTATGGAGACGTAACAAAGCGCGCGAACGCTTCAAAGCAGGTATTATAATGTCGAGCCTTATTACGTCAAGTCGTTTGGGACTTTGACAAGACAAAGAACCGGGGCCTTGAACCTGTTCCTGGAAAGACAAAAAGCGCTCGTTATAACGCGCGAAGGACGGCGTTTATACGCCTTGACGCGAATTGGCAATTTTGGTATCGTCTCCCTGGGGCGGTCGCGTTTCAACGAGGCGTTGAACTACCTCTTGCACGCATTTTTAAAACGAATCGGAATTATGAAGAAACAAACGGCGACATTAAGTCTTTTACTCGCGTTTTTTGCGAGCGTTCTTGTTTCTTGCGAAGCGTTTCGTCCGCAAACGCCGACCGCTCCAATTCCGAATTCGGAACGAAAGACACTCGAGCGCGTCGCTTTGCCTCCTGATTCCGTGGTATTCGACGTATTGTTGACGCGAATTCCCTATCAAGAGCGAGAATTGGCCCGCGCCTTCTGGAACGACGTCGACGAACTGGAAGTTGAGGCGACGACCCGGAAGCGTCTCAACGAACAGGGATTTCGCGCCGGTTTGGTCGGAGCGTCTCCGCCCGACTCCCTGTCGAAATTGTTGACCTTAAAGGGGCGCGAGCTTCGCGAAACAATCGAGGAGGAGGTCGATTATTCTAAGCCGGAATCGACAAACGAACCGATCACTTCTTCCAAGCCGGTGACGCTTCGTCAAGGTATGAAGAGCATGATCGAGACGCGGAACGACGTATACGCTTCGATTCCGATCCTGGAAAACGAGAACGGCGCTTTAATCGGCAAAAGTTATTCAGACGCGCGCACGACGCTGAGCGTTTCCATTGAACAGAATCCGGACGGTTCCGTTCGGTTTGACCTTTCGCCGTTGTTGAAATATGGGGCGCCGCAGCCGATCACGCGCTATCAACACGGGCAACTTGTCCGCACTCAGGAACAGCCGACAAAGAGCTTTGAGCAGTTGAAGTTCTCCGTTTCTTTGCGCCCCGGTCAGTTTCTGGTTCTTGGCGCGACCGACGCCAAAACAAACGCTTTGGGAAAGTACTTTTTTACAGACGGAGGCGAGGATTTTGACCAGAAAATACTGGTTTTGCGTCTTCTCGTGACTCAGCACGACGGACAATTTGATCGTTTTCCTGATTTCAAGGAGCTTATGTTACGCGCTCATGAAACGGACGAGGACGACGAAGATTCCGTATCTTTTGCCTCGAATTTGCCTCAGGAACAAGACGACGCGGGGTTTGACGATTACGCGCTGGAAACAGAAGCAAAGGGACGAGACGAGTCTCCCGACGGAGAGTTTGAATCTATCGACGTTCCGTTGTTCCAAAACGGTTCAGACGAGAGCGAGGAAGCCGACGCATTTTTTACCCCATAGTTGGTGTCGTATTTTTTGAAAAAAACAACGCAATCGGGCTTGAGCGCTTGTCGACGTAAAAAAAGAGCGCTAAAATGGACGGAGGTGAGTAGCCCTCGGTTGGGCTCGCGTCGGGTCGCAAAAAGCGTTGTGACGAACAGGTCGGTCGGCGAGCGTTGGATCGACGTCAACGCGGCGTCTCCGTGTTAATGTTTTTGCACTTTTTTAAGAAAGGCTTTTAGCAGAGAAAAATATGTCGCTTAGGAGAATGGACAATGGTCCTCGTGGAGGAAACGCCGGTGGAAATTCTTCCGGTCAGCAACGCGTCAACGAGATGATTCGTATCGCTCAGGTGCGAGTGATTTCAGAAGAAGGCGAGCAACTAGGGGTGATGAGTTCGCAAGACGCTCTCGCCAAGGCACGCGCCGCCGGACTTGATCTCGTTGAAGTCGCGCCTCAGGCCAAACCTCCTGTTTGTCGTATTATGGATTACGGCAAGTATAAGTATCAACAAAAGAAACGCGTTGCTAAGCAACAAACGAATAAGACGCAAATTAAAGAATTACGTTTGCGTCCCAAGACCGGTTCCGCCGACGTCCAGGTTAAGGTCAATAAGGCGAAGGAATTCCTTGCCAAAAAAGACAAAGTCGTCGTTTCGATCATCTTTCGCGGTCGTGAAATGGCTCACGTCGACGAAGGGGAGAAATTGTTGGAGGCTTTTATCGCCGAACTTACGGACGTGGCAAAAGTTGAGGCGGCTCCTAAACAAATGGGAAAACGCATGTGGTGCACGTTAGCTCCAAAATGAGTTGCGTTTGATATGACGAGCGACGGAGCGTCTGCGTTGAATGGCAGACGCTCTTTTTGTTCGATGATTTTGAAAAAAGCCAGGGATTGGCGTAACGAGCTAATCGAAGGAATTGTGGAATATCCCGTTCTCGCGCGACTCCTTTGATTAGAACGTGTCAATACGAAGAAACGCGTCTTTTGACGTAGCTGACGATCGCGTATTGACGCAAAAACGGAAAGGATTCGTACTTCGATGACCTTGTCGACGAATAGTTCTGACATGTTTTTGAAAACGAGCTCTGATTTAAGCCGTTTTGTCGCTAGCGTCGTTTTCGGTTTTCTTTTCCTTTGTTCATTTAATTCAACCCTTTATTCTGAGGACGGTTCTGTTAATAGTGCGTCTTCGACTTCTTCTGATTGGAATTTGGAACAGAGACTGTCGTCGACGGAGTCGCCTCGCCAATTTCGCGTCGACAACACGGTTCGCCTATCTCAGAACGAACGTAAGGCCTCGTTTAAGTCGTCGACGGTTTTCTACGACGATTTTGTTTTTGATTTTGTCGGAGACAACGGCGAGATCGTCGTATACTCGTTTATTGAGCGAAAATTTGAATTAATTGATCCTATTCGTCGCGTGCGCGCGGAATTGGAACTGGACGAGATCGAGCGTTTTTTGTCTAGAGTTAAGCCGATATTGCGTGAAAAAGACGACAAGTTCGTTAACTTTATGCTCGAGCCTAAGTTCGAGACGTCCAAAAAAGAAGACGAATTATTCTTTCAGAGCAAGTATATTGATTATCATATCTCGACCGAGAGCTTTGAAAACGACGCTGTTGCAGAAGCGTACTTTCAATTTGCCAACGCGTTAGGGAAGTTGAACGTGTATATGAATCCGGGTTCTGTAACCCCGTTGGCGCGTCTGGAAGCGAATAAGAAACTTGCGGAGGACCTTCGTTTCCCCAATAAGATCGTAACCGATGTTTATCCCAACGGTAAAACGATTTTTACCAAGACTATTCATATCGTCAATGAATCGACTCTGGCGCGTCGCCTTTCCGAGCGCGATCGCAATCGAGTTAATCGTACGATTCATTTCTTTGCTCAGTTTCCGCTCGTCAGTTTTCAGACGTATTTTGAGAAGACGGCGGAGCGTTAATAGTCTCCCAGTTTAACCAAACGAATCGCGGGCGATACTCCTCGGGCTTTTTCGCTATATCGCCAAGTCGGTTGACGTTATAAGAGACAAGGACGCCGGTTTTGTCTGCGAATATCGGATGCGCTTTGGCGTTGTAACACTTGACGCCTTGAATGTTGCGCGGAATATCCGATTGATAGAAGACGACCTCTTCGTCAAACGGCCCGACGGGCGAGTCGCCGCTGCGATACGCAATACGTTCTCCGATCACATTCGGAGTGTAGACGAGCAGATACTTGTCACGACTCGGGCCGTATGGGATTTTAGAAACTGAAAATTCTGTCGAAACGGCTCGAACCAGCGCGGCTTCTCTTTTTAAAACCGCTTCGGGTTCATTAGTCCAATTTTGACCGTCGAAATACTGCCATTGATCGTATTTTAGAAAACTGTCTCGCGGCGCTCTTGCCGCGACCATGTCTTTTCGACTCCATTCTTTCAGTCGGTCGACATATCCATATATGTAGATATATTGTTGGTCGGCGTCGTCGCAAATAGCGGCTCCCCATACGACTTGCGCTTCGTCTGTTTTGAACGAAAGCGGAGCGTTGACGTCCACGACGACGTCAGAGAAATTCGGTTGTTTCGTTTCTTCGTTTAATCCAATTGTCACGGCATCTACGCGTTTGGGCTTCCATGCGTCTCCAACTAGAATTGCGGAAATCCATAATCGATTTCCCAGGCGTATTCCGTCTTGAAGCCAATAATGTCCCGAGACGATATTTTTAGGGCCGGGGATACTCGAATCGCTTTTGAGAAAGAATTCAATTTTCTCTTTGTCCGGGTCGTTTCCCTTCAAAATAGCAAACGAATGATTGATCATTTGCCATTGAGCATATTCGGCGCCGTTATTTTTAGTTTTACCGCAAATAGTGTCGCTGAACCAAAACAATGAGAGTTGATTGTCGGACTTATTAGCGTCGAAAAGCGACGCTTCAGAATCATAATTCAGATCCAACGAATAAATGCCGTCCGCTCCGAGCCAACCCTCCGTTTGAGTTAGGAGAGCGTCCCATTCTGTCGCCGAGTCTTGCGCACGACAAGTCGCTGCGACAAGGAAACTGAGCGAGAACAAAAGCGCCATGTTTTTCAGAACGTTCATTTCGTTTTGACCCGTTTACTTTCTTATTTAGTTCTTTCAGAGACAAAAACGCGCATCGATTTTTCAGGAAGACAAATCGCTTCGTTTGCGCAAGGACTTGGACCGTCGAAATTTGGATAAATATCGTTAGGCGACTTTTCTGCAGTGTCCAGAAAAGTTCTCCATGAAAACATCGGGAGTTTAGCAAGCGCCGGGAAATAAAAAGTCTGCGGATAAGGAGACGCGTTGAACATTGTCATGATGTGGAAACGCGCTTCCGGAGTCGCTTCGTCGAGAACATCGAAAGGAACGTCGGCGTCAATTCCCTTGACGACATGTTTCGTTTCGAGCGAGAAAGCCGGGTCTTGTTTGACGTCGAGAGCCGAAATAAGGCAAGTTAACGTTAAGGCTTGGGAACGATTCCAATCGACGATTCCTCCGTTAAGATCAAACCAGGAAACGTCGGGAAGGAAACCGGGCGTTTGAGGTTGGCCCGTAAAGAAATCTCGACGACGTAGTGAAGCCTCCTGACGACGGAATTTGACGAGCGTTGAGCAAAAACGTTTTAAATCCGCATGTTTTTCCGTTAGCGACCAGTCGAACCAGGAGATAGAATTGTCCTGGCAATATGCGTTATTATTTCCCTTTTGCGTGCGTCTCACCTCGTCGCCTGCGGCGATCATGGGAACGCCTTGACTCAAAAGAAGAGTCGCAAAAAAATTACGTACTTGGCGTGAACGAAGCAGAAGCGTCTTTTCGTCTTCTGTTTCGCCCTCGATTCCAAAGTTATAACTGAAATTGTTGACGTCGCCGTCTCGATTTCCTTCTCCGTTGTCTCTATTGTGTTTGTAGTTGTAGGAGACCAGGTCGTTCATTGTGAAACCGTCGTGCGACGTGACGAAGTTAACGCTGCACGTCGGTTTTCTTCCTCGTTGTTGGTAAAGGTCGCTTGAACCGCAAAATCTTGTTGCAAACGCGCTTCGCGAATAATCGTCGCCGCGCCAAAACCGTCTGACGTCGTCTCGGTATCTTCCGTTCCATTCCGCCCAGCGTTTGGAACCGAATTCTCCCACCTGGTAAGCTCCGCCCGCGTCCCACGCTTCAGCGATGATTTTGGCGTTAGCGAGCATTGGATCTTCTGAAATCGTCTCCAAAACAGGAGGATTCCAGACTAAATTCCCATTGCGATCGCGGCTCAAAATAGACGCGAGATCGAATCTGAATCCGTCGACGTGGTAATTGCAGACCCAGGAGCGCAAACAATTGAAGATCAATTCGCGCATCCAGGGGCTGTTGCCGTTGACGGTGTTTCCGCAACCGCTGAAATTGACAAAAGTTCCGTCTGTTTCAAGAAGATAGTAATTATTGTTTTCGAGCCCTTTAAAAGAAAACGTTTCAAAATTTTGGCCGCGTTCCGCCGTATGGTTGAAGACCACGTCAAGGTAGACTTCCAGTCCCGCGCGATGAAATTCCTTAACTGTTTGTTTAAATTCGCGAACCTGCGCGCCGGGTTCCTGACTATATGCGTAACCACGGTGAGGCGCGAAGAACGCGATGGGATCATATCCCCAATAATTATGAATTTTAGAATCAGAACCGTCAGCTTCGTTTCTCGGAAATTCGTGAATAGGCATCAATTCGACGGCGGTGACGCCGAGCGATTTTAAATAGGGGATCTTTTCGATAAGACCGAGAAATGTGCCGGGTTTGGACGCCCCGCTTGTCGGCGAATTGGTGAATCCTCGTACGTGAAGCTCGTAGACGACTTCGTCGGCGAGATTACGTTGTATTCTGGGTTCGTCTTCCCAATCGAAATCGTCGTCGACAACCACGCACTTAGGGGGAAGACATATCCCGTCTTTTTTAGGGAGAAAATCGCCTGTCAGCGCGCGCGCGTACGGATCGACAAGTCTCGCTCTTCCGTCAAAATAGTCGCCTTCCTGGGGATTGTAAGGTCCGTCGACCTGAAAATGATAAAGAGCGCCGACTCCGACTCCCGGCACGAAGACGCGCCAAACGTCTCCCCAGCGATCTCGTTCGGGATCAAGCGGAACGACGAGAGAAGGCTCTTCGTCATGCGGCGAATCGTAAAGCAACAGCCTGGCGCCTGTGGCGGAACGACTTGCGAAAGAGAATAGCGTTCCGTCTTCTCTAAGATTAGCTCCGTAAGGGGATTGAAAAAATGAAAACTGGGCCGACGAACGAACCATAACTCTCTCCGGTCTCACGACTAAAGTCAAGTGGTAAAAACAGGCGCGAAAGAACGCTACCGCTTGTGTCTGAGCCTTCTCCGCGTTACAATAATATATCGTAAATAGCCTCTCGTTCAATAGACGACGGCGATGCGAATAGTGCGGATTATTGGGAGTATTGAGATGCAACGGGCGTCCCTTTCTTTAAAACAGAAATCAGCGTCAGTACCGTCTTTTTTCAGGCGCGCGTGCGAAATGAAAGACGAGACGGTCGCTTCATCGCTTCTGTTTTTATCGCTCTGGTATTTTTGGGGCGTTCGTTACGGAGATTACCTCTATGCTGTTCAGGAGAATTCGCTGTTTGTTTTCCGAGGCGAGTTTTTAACGCGTTGGCTTAGCGTGCCGGACGGCGCGCTTTGCTATTTGACATCCTTCTTGATCCAGTTTTTCTACTATCCTCTTTTGGGCGGAGCGTTGTTGGCGTTTTTGGGTGTTGTTGTTCAACGTTTGACGGCCAATCTCCTCGGTTGGCATGGCGGCGCTTACGCGGCGTCCTTTCTCCCGACATGTCTTCTGACAATTGCCGCGACCTGGCATGGTTATTTTGTTTTTATCCCCTTCAACACGCCTTTAATGTTTTCCAGCCTTATCGGTCTTTTTTTTGCTTATGCAGGCCTGTGGGCTTCCAAGGCGATTCGTTCTTATTCCCGACGCGTTTTTTTTAGCCTGCTTTTTGTCGCGTTCGGTTATTTGCTGTTTGGTTGCTGGGCGGTAGTATCCGGCGTTTTGTACGCCGTTTATGAACTAACTTTTCGCGAAGTGAACGGGGCTAATTGGCGTAGAAATATCAGGCGTTGTTTTGTTGCGGCAACGATTGTCATAACGATTCCTCTGGCGTTGCAATATTTTTTGCTATATCCTCGTTTGCAGATTTATAACGTGTTTGACGTTGGTTTGATCGAGGACGTGCGTTATGAACGCGACTCCATCACGGCCCTTTTTGCCTACGGACTGGTCAAACTTACCCCTCTATGTGTTTTTGCGCTTTACTTGACGTCGCGTATGCTCCTTTTTCGATCTGAGTCAAAGGTTTCGAATCGAAGAAAAAAACAAGCGGTCAAACGTTCGTTTCGTCGTGAAAAGAGTAGCGCTTCCAATAATAAATCAGGTTCTTCTGTTGAGAATGATTCCTCTTTAGATAAAACGTCCGAAGATGAAGAACGCTCGTTGGCAAAACGTCGAACGCTTCTTCTTTTCGAGTTGTTGTTTTTAATAGGCGCCGTTACTTTTTACGCTTCGTATCATACGCGCGCCTTTTTCGATTGCCTTTCCGCCTGTCGCGCGCTGACGCTTTCTGATTGGGATCGAATTCTTGAAATTGACTCAAAGAATCCTTATCCGGTTAAGTCGACGGTTAGTTTACGTAACTACGCTCTTTTCAAGACCGGTCGACTTGCCGAAGAAGCTTTTGCTCGTCCAATTGGTTTCTATCAGACGCGCGCCCTTTCTCTTGAAGACGAGGCGAAAGCGCTTGCCGGCAATCCATACTACCGTTTAAAAGTTAAATTACACGAAGTTAAGGCGTCGACCGAGCGGCAAGCTCATAGAGCAATGTCTGAGTTACTGTTGTGTTATTACGGTCTTTCCAACGCGGGGGCACGAATGGCGACCGACAATTTTGTCGCGACGGAGAATCGCTCGGTTTCCTGTTTAAAGGCGTTGGCGACGGCGGCCATGATTAACGGCGAGAAAAATTTGGCGCGCAGATATTTGCGTGAAATTGCCCAAACGCTTTTTCATAAGAAATGGGCAAACGTTCATTTAGCCTATCTTGAAACGCGCGATTTTTTCGATGGACTTCGCGACTTTCATAATGATCCGGAGTATTCTCTAGTCGAATCGGAACGACAAGAGCAATCGACGAACCTTCTTTCTTTATCGGAAGCCGCTTTTCAATTTGGAATTGGCGTTGAATCTCTGGAACAGACGCGCGATCTTATCGGTCAGTGCAGAGCGATGCGTCCCTGCTCCAACGATATTCGAAACATGTATCCCAATCTTGTATATCTCATTGAATTATTTAACTTAAGTGAATACGACGTTTCGCCTGTCGAAAAGAAAGAATTTCTTCTTATTTCCGCGTTGATGCAGAAGGACGGCGACTTTTTCCTGGATCATATCGACGACTATCTTTCTATTAAAGGTTTTCTCAAGGGCGGCGCGCCTCGTGCGATTGAACAGGGATACGCCACCTGGCGGTATGTTCGATACAATGAGAAATGGAACGAATGCGACTACAAGTTTTCTCCCAAGACGCTTGAGGATATGGACGGTTTTATTGAATTTACAAAAGCGTTTGGCGTAGGTCCGCAACAACAAGTTATTTTGCGCCGTTATTGCGCAGGATGTTATTGGGGGTTTGCGTCGGACGACGCTGTGTATCAGGACGAGTAGCGAAATAGAGAAAGCGATATGTTAGTCTCGTTCTTATAGACAAGTAACGAAGAATGAAAATGAAAGTTGACTTCAATCTGATCCCGACCAACAGGCGAAGCGCGTTTTTATGTTTCTGCTTCGCTTGTCTTCTTTTCTCTTTCGGATGTTCTCGCCGCTCTGTTCCTGAAACGTTCGAAGAACTCGAAGTCTATCCCGCCATATACCCTGATTATGTGGAAACAACGCTGCCTTTCAACGTGGCTCCGGCCAATTTTAGAATAGAGGTCGAGGCGCAGAAATACGTCGTTCGACTGACTTCTGCAAAGGGATCGGTATTTATTTTTTCTGGTCGCGACGTAATTATCCCGGAAAAGCAGTGGCGCCGAGCTCTTGAAGAATCCAGGGGCGAAACGGCGACTTTCGATATCTTTGTTCGTCAAAATTCTAAATGGAAGAAATTTAGGTCTTTTAAAAACGCGATATCGCCCGATCCTATTGATCCATGGATTGCGTACCGTCTGATTGAACCCGGCTATGAGTTTGGTCATCGTATTTGTTTAGCGCAGCGTTCGTTAGAGTCGTTCACAGAAGAAGTGTTTGCCGACAACCGTTCCGCGTCGACTTCTCCCTGTTTAAATTGTCATTCGTTCCAAAACTGGAAGACCGATCGTTTTTTATTCCACTTTCGCCAAAACGGAACCGACGTCGTTCAACCAGGAACGATTGTCGTCGACGGGAAAACGGTTCGTAAAATCAACGCGCGTTTTGAAGCTGGCGGGACCGCCTGCACTTATCCGTCCTGGAGACCGACTGGCGATTATGTCGCTTTTTCCGCGAATCAGACGCGTCAGTTTTTTCATTCTTTATCGACGCAAAAAGTTGAAGTGTATGATTTCGCGTCCGATCTTGTGCTACTCGACGTCGTAAAAAACGAACTTGTTCCGATTTTTAACACTGCTAACGATTTTGAAACTTTTCCTTATTGGTCCCATGACGGAAAGTCGCTTTATTATTGCAACGCTCATGTTGACGTTGAGACGCCGGTGAGTTCCCCTGAAGCGCGTCAACGAGAGATAAGCAAACGAATTGACGAATTCCACTACAATATCATGAAGATCGACTTCGACGAGACGACAAAAACTTTCGGAACCCCGGAAGTGGTTGTCGACGCAGCTTCACAAGATAAGTCGGCTCTTTTTCCACGATCGTCTCCTGACGGAAATTGGCTCGTATACACAATGGCAAAGAGCGGAACTTTCCCCATCTGGAGACCTGAAGCGAATCTGTATATCAAAAATCTGCGAACAGGAGAAGAGCGACGTCTTGACGAGATTAATTCGGACAATACTGAAAGTTATCACAGTTGGAGTTCTTCCGGCAAATGGCTTGTTTTCAGCTCTCGTCGTGAGGACGGTCAGTACACTCGCCTTTATTTTACTCATGTTGACGAAAATGGACGAGCGTCTAAGCCTTTTTCGCTCCCTCAAAAAGATCCGCGACATAATTGGAATCGTTTTAAATCGTATAACGTTCCTGAATTTATTTCCGAACGTATTGAAGTAAACGGGCGCGCCGTTGTCGACGCCTTTAACGAAAAACCTGTTCCCACCACTAACCGATAAGGGATTGTTGGATGAAACGTTTATGGTTTTTAACGCTAAACATTTTTTTAAGCGAAGTTTTTTTCTCTTCGGAAGCTAGCGCGCAAGTTGAACGTTACGAACATGTCGCGCTGTATTGCGTTAACGAAGTCGACGGTCGCGCGTCGATTACGTTCGACGGGTTCCGCAAAGCCTTTCTAACCGAAGACACAGTTATTTCAGAATTGTCGTCTGATTCTTCTTTACGAGTTTCCAATATTTCCGAACTTGCGGAAGCGATCGGCAAGATTCCAGATTGGGAATCTGTCAAAATCGGAGAAGTGGTCGGTAAAGAACTTGGCGACGTTCTCGAAGCAAGTCTCAGTGTTGAGAACGACGTAGTTAAGGAACTCGTTGTCGACAAGCGTTTGAAGAGACCTCTCGTCGGCGTTTCATGGACTGGCGAAAACAACTTTTCCGGGGGGCAGCGCGTTGTTTCAGAGGCACTGTTGAGGAACGGTATGCAGGCATACTTAATTCCTCAAATTAGGAGCGAGGCTGATTGCGATCAATTCCTTTCGAATTTAGAAGGTTTTGTTATGCCCGGCGGAACTAACATGAACCCCCAATTATACGGGGAAGTTCCTTATCCTCACGGTTCGGCGAAAATCGACGACGCGCGCGACGCCAACGACGTTCTGGTTACGCGTTGGATTTTGCGCCATAACGTTCCTGGTTTGTGGATTTGTCGCGGAGTGCAAGCGTTGAACGTATCGTTGGGAGGAGCCCTTATCCAAGACGTTCCTACATATCTTGCGACGCTTGTTTTGAGAGGCGATATTTCCTATCTCGAAGCTGAGCCTATTCCCGACAAGGGGGCTCCGGGATTAACTTCGGCAGATTCTGACGTCCCCTGCATGCCCCGTCATTTTCGCGCCAGAGCTTACGGCGTCAATCACATGTCTGCTCGTCATTCGCTGGGTTCGTCTGAACAACCTCAGATTTCTTCCGATTCGAAATTTCTTTTGCCGATCGTAGGACAGAACTATTATCCTTCGGTCTTGTCGTGGCATCATCAAGCGGCGGATCCTGATCGAATTGGCGAGGGGTTGACGGTAGTTGCTCATTCTCCCGACGGTATTATCGAGGCGTTGGAATACCAGATCAATGATTTCGCATTGGGAACTCAGTTCCATTTCGAATATGATATCAATAATGAAGACAAGGAATTACAGCGTTTTGGATGCTCTTTCTTTAAGGCCCTTTATCGTTGCGTGTTGGATCGACGAACACGTTGAGCGCCTTTTGACTTCTTTTTCATTGAGGGATTAAATAAATGAGACGTTTAACGTTGCTTTTATTGGCGTTATTTGTTTCGACGTCGTTATACGCTTCTGCCGCCGAGTCCAAATTGTATGAAAACGAGGTCTTATATTGCGTCTCCGAATCGGACGGTCAGAAGACAATCATGTACGACGGTTTTCGAATTTCGCCTTTAGCCGACGATGCGGTGATTGTCGACGAGACTTCCGAAGGAATCGACAGTTTGACGAAACTTGATTCCGCGATAGGAGTCGCTCCAAATATTGAAGACGCTCGACTCGGGGATACGATAGGCGATACTTTAGGAGACGCTCTGTACGCGAATATTACTCTTTCAGAAGAAAGAGTCGTCCAAATAGACGTTGTTGAACATAAGATTCGTCCCGTTGTTGGAATTGCATGGTCAGCAGGAAACGAGGTAACTTCTGCCGCTAAACGTATTGCCCTTGCATTGTTGCGAAACGGGGCTAAAGTCAAGTTTTTAAAGAGCGTTTCAAACGATGAAGAGTGTCAATCTGCGCTTGAAACTCTTGCCGGTCTTTTCGTTCCGGGCGGCGAGGACGTTAACCCTGCGTTATACGGGGAAGAAGCGTATCCGCACGGATCGATTGAATGGAGCGACGCGCGCGACGTTTCCGACGTTTTGATTTCACGTTGGGCGATAAAGAATAATTTGCCCGGTCTATGGGTTTGCAGGGGCGAACAGGTTTTGAACGTGGCGTTGGGAGGAGGACTGATTCAGGATATTCCGTCTCATTTGGGAGCTCGCGTTCAAGACGGCGATTTTTCTTTTAGGGACGCGAAACCTATCCCAGACGACGGCGCTCCGTCCATTATTCGTGGAGGAGAAAGTTCAACGTGCGTTCCGCCGCACTATCGCGTCGTGATCAAAGGATTTGTTCACCGACCTGGTCGTCATCCTCTCGGAACTGCCGAGGAACCGGGAATAGCCGCCGATTCAAAGTTTTTATTGCCGATAGTTGGGAGTCGTTATTTTTCTTCCGTTATGACCTCGCACCATCAGGCGATCAATCCTGACAGACTTGGAGAGGGATTGACAATAGTCGCTCAAACTCCTGACGAGATTGTCGAGGCCGTCGAATACCAAAAGAACGACTTTGCGCTGGCGACTCAATTTCATTTCGAATACGACACGCTTAGCGACGATCCGGAAATCGCGCGATTTAGCAACGCGTTTTTCAAAGCGTTGATTTCTGCCGCTCTCAAACGTTAAAGAGCGTTCTTCAACTTGCGTGCGGGCGTCTCCCTTGTTATAATCAGCGTGTTACGCTTGTTCCTTTTTGCGGTTTTGATTTCCGTTTTGAGGAGCCGGGCGAACAAACGACATTCATGGACGAAACGTTTTGTCTGTGTTTTCTCACTTCGATTGTTAAGGAACTTTGTATGAAACTTTCACAAGTTTTTTTAGCCGCGGCATTTGTTCTTTCGTCGTTTATGACGACGACGGCGACGCGTGCCGCAGACGAGTCGGCGCTCGTTCCGACCAAGTTGCGTTGCGAGTACCTTGTCAACCCCAAAGGACTTGACGCTCGCGCGCCTCGATTAAGTTGGATCTTGGAAACTAAGGACGACGCCGCGATCGGCCAGGCTCAAACGGCGTATCGTGTTCGCGTCGACGCTACTGAGACTGACGCGAAAAATCTTTCTGGAAAAGTCTGGGATTCCGATTGGGTCGCTTCCAACGAGACGGCGCATGTCGTTTATAACGGCAAACCGTTAACGTCGGACACGTCGTATTATTGGACCGTTCAAATTAAAGACAAAGACGGCGCCGTTTCTTCCGTTTCCGACGTGGCGACGTGGTCGACCGGTCTTTTTGATCAATCTGAATGGACGGCGCGTTGGATTGGGACGGGTATCCTTCCCGATGGAGAAACAAACGCCGCGAAAACAACTTCCAAGGATCCTGAGACCGGTTTGTATAACGATCCCTGGTTGCGCAAGACGTTTGAACTGAAGGATGTTCCCGAACGCGCGACGATTTTTGTGGCGACTTGCGGATACCACGAAGTTTATGTGAACGGCGAACAAATTGCAAAAGACGCCGTTTTGACGCCGAACGTTTCCGACCATAAGTATCGCGCTCGTTACGTCGCCTACGAAATTGCTCCGTATTTGAAGCCGGGCAAGAATGTCGTTGCGTTTTGGCTCGGCAACGGCTGGGGCGTGTATAACGAGTACGCTATGCCGGATCGTCCTTTGACGGCGCTTGTTATCGCCCAGGCCGATCTCTATTTTGCCGACGGCTCGAAAGAACGTATCGTTACCGATAAAAGCTGGAAAGTCGGAGTGAGTCCGAACAATCTCTGCGGGGCGTGGATCTTTGGTAATTTTGGCGGCGAACATTACGACGCTAATCTTGAAAATCCCGATTGGAACAAACCCGATTTCGACGATTCTTCATGGAAAAACGCGACAGAATTTGCTCCTAGTCTTGAGCTTAGCGCACAAGCGACTCCTTTCAACGTTCTTTCCAAGCCGTTCAAGGCGGTTGCGATCGAAAAGAAAGGGGATAACGTTTATCGCGTCGACATGGGCGTGAACTTTGCCGGTTGGACCCGCGTCAAGGTCAAAGGCAAGCCAGGGACCACCGTTAAATTTGAGTATTCCGAACGTGAAAAAGAGACGAAGACGTTCTCGTTGTTCAGTTCTTATACGATCGGTCCGAAAGGCGAAGGTTATTTCCAAAATCGTTTCAATTATAGTTCCGGTCGTTGGATTACAGTGACCGGTCTCGATTATGAACCGAGTCTGGACGATTTTACCGGCTGGAACGTACATACGGATTATGAATTTGCCGCGACTTGCGAAACGTCAGACGATCTTCAAAACTGGGTTTTCAACACGGGACGCTGGACGTTTGAAAATCTTTCCGTCGGCGGTTATGTCGTCGACTGTCCTCAACGCGAACGTATGGGATATGGCGGCGACGCCCATGCCACGTCTGAATCGGCGATGTATAACTATTCAATGGAAGCCTTTTATTACAAGTGGCTCCAGGATTGGCGCGATTGCCAAAAAGACTTTGAAAACGGTTGGCTTCCTAATACCGCTCCCACCTATTGGGGCGGCGGTGGACCGTCCTGGGGCGGCATTGTTATCACGCTTCCTTATACGTATTACCTCCAATACGGCGACACTCGTATTTTGGAAGAGAACTTTGCGATGATCGAGAAATGGTTGAACTTCCTCGAATCGAACGTTAAAGACGGTTTGCTTTGCAAATATGGCGACGAGTGGAAGTTCCTCGGCGACTGGCTTTGGCCAGGCGCTCCTGACGGACCGAATTCCGACACCCCGCAAGCCCTTTGTTTGAATAATTGCTACCTTGTTTTCAATCTTCGCACCGCTGCAAAAATTGCGCGCGTTATAGGTAAAAACGACAAAGCCGACGAATGGGACAAACTTGCCGACGTTTCCGTTGAAGCTATCAACGCAAAATATTTCAAAAAGGACGAGGGTTCTTATTTTGACGACGCGCAAGCGGTTCTCGCCCTTGCTTTGCTCGCCGGTTTGCCTCCAACTGTCGAAGACGCCAAGCGTGTCGACGAACGATTAGAGAAGGCGATTCTGGTTGATTCGAAAGGACATATCGGCGCAGGTATTACCGGCGGCGGCCTCCTTTTCCGATATTTGCGTCAAACGAATCGCAACGATCTTATCTTCTCGACGACAAAACAGACGGAATACCCCGGCTGGGGATTTATGCGAGAACATGGCGCGACGACTTATTGGGAAGCGTGGGAACTTGACCGTCCCGGTCACTCTCTTTTGCACAGTTCCTATTTATATCCCGTCGCGTGGTATATTTCCGGAGTCCTGGGGATTCAACGTAACGACGATTACCCCGGTTTTCGTAAGTTTGTCGTTCGTCCTCCGCTGGCCGACGAAACTGACTTGACTTTTGCCAAGGGATCGTATAAGGCGATTGTCGGCGAGATCAAGTCGTCTTGGGAAAAGAAAACGACGGGATTTGAGCTTTCTGTCGTCGTTCCTCCCAACACTGAAGCGACCGTTTACGTTCCTAAAACCGCCGCGAATGGTAAAATTGCCGCTCCGCAAGGCGCGTCGTTTGTGTCCGAGTGCGACCAATACGCAGTTTTCCAAGTTGGTTCCGGAAGGTATTTCTTCCAGGAAAAGAAGTGAATGTTTTGACGTGACTTTTAAGAAGAGTCGTCGACTTTAAGACGACTTTCCGTATTGAAACGAAACGGCGTTTTCACAGAAGAAAGCGCCGTTTCGTTTTAGGAAGATATAACATGTGGCGGATATGCGTATTTGACGATTAAAACGCTCTATATTCACAAATTATCGCGGAACTTTTTCAACAATCGTATAGATATTTTGAGAGAAGATAGTAAAATAGATAAGCTGATTGTAGTGAAATCGACGATTAGTAACCGGATTCGTCGTGAGGCAGGGAGCATATGCTTTTAAACTCAGCGTTCCCCTGTGTTGCCAGAATTGAAGAGACGGTAGATGGATTCTTGGCGAATTCGGTTTAGGCTTGATTTGTGAATTGAACGCGGTACTAGCGATATGATGACGGATTTTGAGCAACAAACGGACGAAGTCAAGCTGACGGTTGATCCTGATCAAACGTTTTTTAAGATGCGTCCGGTTGTCTATGTACGATCGATCGTCGTTAATCTTTTGATCTATAGCTTCGCATATTTCTTTGCATACGTCATCAAGTTTGACGATTGGACCAAGTATATGGGGATGTTTTGGCGTTCCCTCCCTTGGATCCTTTTGATCAAAATGTTCGTTCTCTACGCGAGTCGATCCTATCGTAACATAGGTTATTATGCGACGATTCGAGAATTAAGTTCGATTATCGCCGATTCTGCCGTTGCTTTTGCCGGGATCGTTATCTTTTTCGCTATCGGAAGGTCTTTCGGCTTTTGGACTATTAGTATCCCGTTGAGCATTGTATTTTTGGACATGATTTTGTCCATTATCGTGCGTGGCGGCGGACGTTTGACAAGACGGTTCTATCACGAATCAATCGTGCCGTCCTTCGAAACGGATTCGGAAGACGAGCCTGCTTTTTTGGTTGGCGCTAACGCTCGCGGCGCGCATATTGCCAACATCATTAATACGCAACGCAACGTCGGTTTTCGTGTCGTCGGTTTTTTGACGATCCACGATTATAAGGTTCGTATGCGTCTTGGCGCGTTGCCAGTTGTCGCTAAAGTCGATAATTTTGTGTCAGCCGCTCATAAAGCGAATGTCAAGACGATTCTTTTTGTCGCCGGTTCGTTGCCGGGCAAGACGTTCAGAATGCTTTATGACAAATGCGATAAGAACGGTCTGCGACTCCAAGTTGTTCCTCAGGTTGAGTTTTATCCCGACACCAAAATTCCAATTCGCGACGTTAATGTTAACGATCTTTTAAAACGTGAGCCGATCTCGTTAGACGACGATCAAATACACTCGCTCCTTACGAATCGACGCGTTATGGTGACGGGGGCCGGCGGCAGCATTGGCTCGGAGATTTGTCGACAGATCATGCGATTTGAGCCGAAGGAGTTGTTCATTCTCGGACGGGGAGAAAATCGTATTTTCTTCCTGGAACGAGAGTTGCTCTCATATAAGAAGAACACAAAGATTACGCCTATTATCGCCGACGTCGCCAACCAGGAACGAATTGACGGCATTTTTGCCGTCGCGCGTCCGGAGATTGTTTTTCATGCCGCCGCGCATAAACACGTCCCGTTGATGGAAGCCAATATTCCGGAAGCTGTTCGGAACAACATCTACGGTACGAAGGTTGTGGCTGATTGTGCCGACAAGTACGGTGCCGAAAAATTTGTCATGGTTTCGACCGACAAGGCCGTTAATCCCTCAAGCGTAATGGGATGTTCGAAACAGATGGCGGAACGCTATGTTAACGCTCTTGCCGCTCATTCCAAGACGAAGTTTATCGTCACGCGTTTTGGGAACGTTCTGGGTTCGAATGGAAGCGTCGTTCCCATTTTTAAGAAACAGATTCAAGACGGCGGTCCTATTACAATCACCGACAAGCGTATGACGCGTTACTTTATGACGATTCCCGAAGCGTCTCAACTTGTCTTAGACGCCGCCGCTTTGGGCAAGGGCGGGGAAATCTTCGTTCTTGATATGGGCGAACCTGTCCAAATCATGGAACTTGCGAAAGATCTTATCCGTCTTTCAGGTCTGCCTGAGCATGCGATCGAAATTCAAGAAATCGGTCTCAGACCTGGCGAAAAATTGTACGAAGAGTTATATTTCGAATCTGAAACGCGTATTCCCACGACCCAGAAAAAGCTTTTTGCCGCGGAGCATCGTCAATTTGACCTTGCCGACGTTCAAAATCAAATTGACGAACTTCTTTCGTTGACGACCGGACCGCAAGAAGCTATTCGCAAGCGGCTTCAAGATTTCGTGCCCGAGTATAAACCGACCGTTTTACCTCCGAAGAACGAGGAGAAGAGGTAACGCTTGAAACGCGTTTTCCTCATATTTCCAAAAGCGACTGTTGAACCGGTCGCTTTTTTAGTCTTTTAAAACGCTTATCTGTCGAAAAACCTTTCGACGCTCGCCCGTTTGACGATTGTTTTTTCCTGAGTCAGACTAACTCGACAGAAAACGATCGATCCTCTTGGAACGTTGTTTGTTGCGAGTTTGAGAGTCGTTCTTTTACCGTTCGACGAACCGATTTTGAACCATTGAGAAAGTTGTTCGTTCTCCTCTGAAGGAATTGACACATATAGATCGCCTTCGGGGAGTTCGCCATCGCTTGGACGACGACATTTCCATTCGTCGGCAAAGTCAAGATCCAGCCATCCGATTCTTCGATAGACGAACGCTACTCGCTCGACTTGCGCGTCGAGTTGCGCCGTCGTTTTGTCGACGACCAGGTGGTTTTTAGGGAGGAAATCGAGTCTTGACTTCGCAAGTTGACGTATTTTTTGCAGTTTTTGCGTCTCTGTTTGAAAACGATCGACGGAAGCGCCTTCTTCCAATTGAGGAAGATTTAACATCTTTAGGATTGGTTCAAGGCGGCGCTGAAAAAAGTAATCGCTTGAAGCGAGCAATTTAGCGCAGTCGCGCATAAGAACGTATTGAAGGATGGAATCTAACTGATTTGTCTCCTGAACTCGCGTCAAGAACTCGCACCAGCCTGAATACCACCTTGCGGAGTCCTGTGTTTGGAGGTCGTCCGGAATACTACGCGCGATAGCGGATAATTCGAGGAGAAATTCAGTCTGTTTAGATTCCGAAGAGCGAGTTTCTTCGGCGTTGTTTGGTATTTCAACTTGCTTAACGGACCCTGCCGCGTCGGCGACGTAGTCGTTCAGCCCAGGTTTCGGAGGAGCGAGCAGATAGTAACATTTATCGGCGGACGGCGAGAACGTCCAGTATTTTTGCGCTATCTCTGCTTCGAGTCGTAAAAGGATTTTTCGCTGAGTTGGAACAACGTTTTCTAATTGAAACGTCCACTCTGGCGTTCTTCTAATTAAACCGCTAAATTCTTGCGGCATTCCGGAGAGGCTCTTGTGCTGGGAGACAAACTCAATAGCCTTGCGCGCTGCGTTTTGTGAAACGTGAAAACGTTCGAGCGACTCTCCATATTGTTCAACAAAACCGTTCCACCGATCAACCGTTTCAAGTTGATCAAGACGATTGGCGACCTTGGTGAAATCGTTACGATACGCGGCTATTTCGGACGCGACTTCGTCGACGTTTTCAGGTGTTTGGAATCGATCAAAAAAGACGCGAGATTCTGCCGGATCCAGAGACGCTTGGTCAAATTGTTTCAGTTGTATGAAGAAATCGTGATTTTGCGCGAGCATTTCTTGAAAAGATTGAATCTTTTTAAGAACGGTCCGCGCTGGTTCGGCTAGTTCGGGAACCGCTCTTTCAGAGATAACGTTCGCCCGTTCGCGCAACGGCGAAAGCACGCTCAAAAGTATGTCAGGATCACGAACGTCGTTTTTTCTTATTTCGAGAAATTGGTATTCCAGTTGGGCAAGCGCTTGACTCGTTTCCTCCGGAGCGTCGTATGGAGAAGGGGCTTCTTCTTCTTCTTCTTCTTCAATCAATTCGTCAACGTCTTGATTATCTTGCAAAGGGCTTTCAATAGAAAGCTCTGATCCTGATTCGGTAAGATCGTTGTTGGTTGGGGCGCCTGGTTCTATCTCTATCGTTTGTAATTCTTGAATAGACGTTTTGCCTTGTTGTTCTTCGTTTTCAATATGGGAGGGTGTAAAGGAATCTGAGACGTCGAGCGATTGATCGGCGACCTTTTCGAGCATGGGGGATTTTGTCAACGTCGTTTTTATTTCGTCGTCCTGCGCGGAAGACGCGATAGAAAACAACGGAGTATGTTGGTTTCGAAAAACGCCGACAAAAAAAGAGACGATAACAAAGGGGACGACGAAGGCGAGAACGCTTCCAAGAAAAGAGTTTTTCTTACGCAATTTGACAGAGGTGGTTCTATCGCGATGAACGACGTCAATGAAACCGTTTTGGTCCGTATTGACGTCGTCGATAATCGAAGTCGATCCAACCTCTTGAGGCGGATTAACCTGATCTCGATTGTATTTCATCGCGACTCCCAAACTACTTGCGCAATATCAGGTAATGTTAATTCTTACAAAAAAACTACGATCCTATTGGATTATGTAGTTGCGTTCCTCTTCCGGCCAATCTTCGGATACAAACGCGAGGCGTAAGGTGATTCTATCTTTAGACAGCTTGAATTGCTTTGCCACGACTTTTCCGTACTCGTTTAATTGCAAACGATATTCGTTAATAGTTTCTTTCGAGGCGTATTTATCGCTTTTAAAATCGATAATATCGGCGCCGACAAGTTGATCGTCTTGATATTTTAGAACCAAACGGTCGATTGTGCCGCGTATTAAACTGTCTTTGCCTTCCATATATGAGAAGGGACGCTCCCGGTAAACTTGCGTATCGTAGCCGGCGTACGACGATTGACTCAATAGCTTTTGAGTGAAGTCCAAGTT
Source organism: Thermoguttaceae bacterium (assembly GCA_017550965.1). GTDB lineage: Bacteria > Planctomycetota > Planctomycetia > Pirellulales > Thermoguttaceae > RUG369. Next base: position 33,248 of record JAFZNK010000166.1, on the reverse strand, counting down.
GCAGATTTTTTTAAATCTGCCGAGTACTTGCTGAGTTTTGGCGCGATCCAGCAGAATCGGTCGCAATACGTTTTCCAATTCTTCGTCAGTCGGCGCGCCGTCGACGTCAAGCCAGCGTATTCTTTCAAAGCACGCGTGAATAGCCGTTCCTTCCTGGAATGCGGATTCCGGCGTCCATGCAAACGATTCTCGATCTCCTGTGGGAGTTTTACGCCGCATGAGCAACCTTTTGTCGAAGGTTCCCGGCTTCGATTCATGTTGAATCAGGGAAAGTTCCTGTTCCTGCGCTTCCTTTTTGCGTTGAAGCTGTTTTCCGATTTCGCAGTTGACGTCTCCAGCTCGAAAAAGAATCTGTGGACGAGGATCGTTAGCCCATTGATCCGATTCGACGACATAACCGGAAGCCAAACCTTCGCGCAGTATTTTAGCGTAGGTCAACGTTTTACTTTTTGTCGGCTGCGGCGCGACGATCGCCACAAGCCCCTGCACGGGCCTCGTTACGCCGACGTATAATAAGTTCAACGCTTCCTGAATATCCCCCGCCGTTTTTTCATTAAATGTTTCGGGCAACCATTTGTCCAGGCTTGGCGGGAGATTGACAAGTCGATCGCGCGGAACATATTTAACCACGGCGTCGATTGGCGCTTTCGGACTGTTCCTGTGAACGAAAAGATCTGTCGCCCTTATCCTGTCAATCTGCGCGTCCAGTTCAGGTAAGACGACGATATCGAATTCGAGTCCCTTTGATTTGTGCAGACTCATTACTCGTAATGTCGCGGCTGACGGCGATTCAATCTTCATATCCCTGATTGCCTGGATAAATTGATCGACGTCTTCATGATCAGCTTTCGTTTGGAAACTATACGCATATTCAACGAGTTTGTCGAGACGTTCTTTATCGCGCGGGTTGTCGCATATTGGCGCGACAATTGCCCGGAGTTGGGAAACAAAGTCGCCTAGTCCATGAGTTTCCAGTAGTTTTCGAACGTATCGAGAGACGTTTTGCGCTTTAAAGGGTTTGTCGTAATCCTCTACGGTTATGTCAAGTCTTTTGGAAAGCGGTTCTATGTTGGCGACGTGAAAACGCGCGATGGAATCGCAGGTATGCGAGGCAAGTTGAAGCGTTGATAAAACGGCGTTTACTGCGGGCGAATCGGCAAGCGGCGTTCCTCCTTCTTCGCTGATTTCGATTTCTTCCCCGCGAAAACGTTCTTTTAGACGCGCGGTCAATTTTGCTATATATTTGTTGGTGCGCGGAAGGACTCCTATTGAAGCAAGCGGGTATTGTTTGCGAAGTTGATAGATTCTTTCGACGGTATACGCGAGCGTCGCCTGCTTTTGTAATTTCGATTTGGACGAAGCGCTCGAAGATTCCGGGGATTCTTCTCCGTCTTCGTCTTTTTCGTTTTCGTCTATAAAGACAAGCGTTTGAGAGAGATCGTTTGGGGCCGCCGCCCAGGGTTCTCCCGCGTCGACGAGAGACGTCAAAGGAGGAATTCTTCCTGAATCGTCGACTTTTGGCGCTTGTTCAAGAGTGAAAAAACCCGAAAGGTTTTGTTTTGCCGCACGGTGTTCTTCAAACCCTGCGCTCCACCTCGCGACGCCTTTTCGAATAGCGTTTTTCAATTCGTTTTCGGAATCGTCGCGCAAATTGAACGCTTCGTTTTCTTTGATACCGCGGAACAATTTATTGACGACGTCGATAATAATTCCGCAACTTCGCCAATTGGTCGCCATGGAACTATTGGCGACGCGGGGAACGTCTTGTTCAATCGTGTCAAAGATTTCCGCTTTTCCCCCGCGCCATGCATAAATAGCTTGTTTGACGTCGCCAACGCAAAAGAACGAACCGTTCGATCGTTCGTTAACTACCGAGGTTACAAACGGTTTGACAATTGCCCATTGTTCAAACGACGCGTCCTGAAACTCGTCGAGGAGGATATGGGAAACGCTTGCGTTGAGTCGATAGACTATTTTTTTGAGTTGGTTTCCCAATTCAAGGTTGACCAGGAGGCGCGTCAAATCGTCGAAACGGTAAGCTCCATTTTCTTTTTTAGCTATATTGAAAAAGTTGGACACAACGTGCAAAGCGCCCCAGGCGGCGTGCAATTGGGCGGAAATGTCAACAAAGTTTTGTTGTCGCGCGTAGTCAAACAAGTTAAAAAGAGACGTTGCGACATAATCGGGAATTGGTTTGGAATAGTAGTTTTCGCCTTTTTGAACTTTTTTCAGGAATCCATGACTGGTAAATTCTGTCCAATTTTGCGCTTCTGCGTATCCATATAGTTTTTCAATCGCGGCGACGGCTCTTTTGTCAACAATTTTTTTGTCGACGTCCTGCTTTAATTCCTCTTGGGCTTGTTTAAGCGCGTTCAGTAACGCGTCTAAGTTAGGCAGGTTAGGATTAAGCCCTTCGTCGATGCGCGTCCATGCTTTTGGCGTCGTTGCGTAATAGATTCCAAGCGAATTTGTGATTATATCGGAAATTTGCGCTTCGATCGTCCTGTTGTATTCTCCTTTAAAGAGCATTCTCGACAAGGTGACCGCGTGTTTGGGATCGGCTTTCACAAAAGAAGTAAGTAACGCGCTATGTTGCAATCGCCTAATTTCAACTTCTTCAACAATATGCCAATTAGGAGGAAGCCCAACTTCAAACGCATATCCTCCGGAAATCTGCATGAAAAACGAGTCCAATGTGCAAATTCTCAGACGATTGAGTTCTTGAACGACTTCCTCTAGCTTTTGTTGAAAGATCGTTTGAGCGTTTTGTATCGTTAGCCCCGATTTCTGTTCAAATTCGGGATCCGCGTCGCACAGCGCGTGAAAAAGCCGTTCTGCCTCATGAGAATGAGCGGCCGCAAGACCAAGGCGAGATAAAATACGATCCTGAATTTCCCCGGCCGCTTTTCTGGTGAACGTTGTCGCAAGAATAGAGTCAACAGACGCTCCGCACAGAACGAGCTTCAGGTAGCGGTTGCTCAATTGGAACGTTTTGCCAGATCCCGCCGACGCGCGAACGACTTGATTTGCAAATAACGCGCTCATGTGTTTTTCCAATTAAGCTTTCGAATAACGACAACGTAAACGACGAACGGTTATAATACTGAAGAACGGCTGGCTACTTAGAGGACTTTTCTTCCGACTTCATTTCTTCCTTAATCTGTTCGAGCGTTTTGGAATCGAAGGAACCGAACGCGCTGGAAAACACTTCGGAGAGTTCTTTTGCGGAATCGTCTTTTCGTACGAGATAAAGAACTGGCGTTCCTAATTTTTCCGCAATCGCAGGTCCTTCTTCAACGCCGAGAACGAAAAAAGCCGTGGCATAGGCGTCCGCTTCCGCGCAGGAGAGCTCGTCGCATGAATTGGATAGGACCGACACGGATCCGAGTCGTTCAGTTTTCGGATCGTTCTCGTCGACGATTTCCGTCGGTTTTCCTGTCCGAGGATCGACGATATGCGAGAATCTAACAGATCCTACTTGAAGAAAATTTTGGTAATCCCCGCTCGTCGCAAGCGCGGAGCTTTGGTCGTGAGAACTAAAGTTGACGAGTCGATAAATTTCCGGAGTGTGAGAAGCGCCGTCGTTGACGACAATTTCCGGGGTCTGGATTCCAAGCGCCCAAGGCTTTCTTTTGAGCGTGTCAGGATCAACTTTTTCGCCGCGACAACGAATTTCTCCGCCGACTTCTATCATATAAGAATCTAGACCTAGTTTTTCAAGTTCTTTTCCAGCAAGGTCGACAGAATATCCTTTGGCTACGCCTGAGAGATCGATTGTTAAAGAGGGTATAGATTTCTTTAACCCCGGTTTTGGCGTCAAACGCACTTCCAAGTTGGCGTATCCGACGTTTTGTTTCACGGCGTCGATTTGTTCGTCTGACGGTAAGGCGACTAACGGAGACTTCGTAGGACCGAACCGATAAAGATTTACAAGCGGCGCGACGGTAACGTCAAAGGCTCCGTTTGTGTTCTTCGCGACCTTTTGAGCAATAGAAACAATTTCCGCCGTTTCAGGCGAAACGTCAAACCAATCGGTCGACTGAGAAGCGTTGAATTTTGATACTTCAGAATCGGCGCGGTAAGTAGACGCTATTTTATCGACTTGATCAAGTTTGCGCTGGATAATGCGCGCTAGGAGGACTTCGCAGGAATCGATCGTTTCATCCGAGGAAGAATCGTCGGCGCTATTGATCTCAATCAGCTTGTTGGCGTTTGCGCAGACGACCGCGTTCCATGTCGTTCCCATGACGTTTCCATGAACGGCAAAATTTTGAAGTTCGGCGTTGCTTGTTTGTGGCTTGTCGAAAATATAGGGTTTCAACATATACGCGACAAGAATGAGCACAAGGACGATACGTATCGTGCCGTTGATAAAACCTCCTCCTTGCTGAACTTGATCGTCGTTCTGTACGTTTTTCGGTTCGTTTTTCAGTTGTTTTTGTTTGGTAGCCATGGAACGAATATGATAATCTAATTTAAAAGCGGTAGTTTCTCGGTAGGAGGCGAAGGATCATAGAATCAACATCGCGTCTCCGTAACTATAAAACCGGTAATCTTCCGCAATTGCCTCTTCATACGCGCGTTTAAGGAGTTCGTCCCCTCCAAAGGTTCGAACCAGGATGACGAGCGTTGATTTGGGCAGGTGAAAATTCGTTAACATCGCGTCGACCGTCTTGAACCGATACGGTGGACGGATAAACAAATTAGTCGGTCCCGTAAACGCTTGTAATTTTTTGTCGTTTAAACCGGAAGAGTCAATTGTGCCGTCGTCCATAACGTTGCTTGCCGATTCAAGCGTCCTAACGGAAGTTGTGCCAACGGCGAATACTCGACCTCCCCTCGACTTACGTTTCTCTATTATTTTGACGGTACTTTCTGAAATCGTCGCGAATTCGGAGTGCATATGATGTTCCGACAGTTTGTCGACGGTAATAGGTTTAAAAGTCCCGGCTCCTACATGAAGAGTAACGGGACAAATTGCGACTCCCATCGCTTTGATTTGTCGGAGGAGTCCTTTCGTGAAATGAAGACCGGCTGTTGGAGCGGCGACGGCTCCCGGTATTCTCGCGTAAACAGTCTGATAGTCTTCGCGATCCGACGGTTTCATTCTTCCTGAACGGATATATGGAGGAATCGGAACCCAACCGACTTTGTTTAGGAACGTATAAGAGTCCTCGCCCTCGTCAAGCAACGGCTTTACGATCAACGTTTTGGCGTCTGTGCGCGCTTCAACTTCCAAAAAACGTTTATATCCGCTTCCCTCGGGATTTTGAAGCTCGATTTTTTCGCCTTGTCGCAGCTTGCCTCGCGTTTTCGACATGATTTCCCACAGTCCGTGGGGACCGTATTGAAGAAAAAGCCCCTCCCAGCGACCTCCTGTTTCTGCGCGACGTCCTAAAAGACGCGCGGGAAGAACTTTAGTGTCGTTAAGAACCATGACGTCTTCCGGACGGAAAAACTGCGCTATGTCGCGAACGTGCATATGCGATATTGTCTGAGTCGACCTATCGACGACCATAAGCCGGGCGGAAGCGCGGTCAGGAAGCGGAGATTGCGCAATCAGCCGTTCAGGGAGTTCATAGTCGTAGGCGTCAAGTTCCGACTCTTCCTGGATCGGTTGGACGTGGACGTTAACTCTTGACGCTTCCAATCTCCGCTCGTCTTGAACGCCTTCCTTCTCAACTTCAGGTCGAGCCCCTTCGTCCTCGGAAGAGTCGATTTCCTCCGAACCGTCCAAACGGTCGTCACGTTCTGTTCCGTTCTTTTGCGAAACAGAACAAACGTTCTTTTCTTCCGTTTTCGAGTTGAAAATTAAAGACAAAAATTTCTTAAATAATTTACTCAATTCTTCTATCCTGCGGGACGTCGAAAACATTGTGAAAAAGGGAATCCGCAAGGATTTCAACTCAAGCGACTCCACCTCTCACATTATAACGAATCCGACGTGAAATAGAAGGGCGAGACTTTTTTGAACGCTTGTTTTGCTGAACGCTTCTACGAAAAAAGGGGAGGGCGCTTGCGTGAGGACGTTTCTTTCCGTTACAATATCGGGCATGCAGACGTTTGTTGGGACGCGGCGATCAATCTTTCGTCGACTTCAACTGCGAATTTGACGAATTAGGAACGTTGAAGAACAAATCGTTAGGGTTATGAGACGACAGTTTCAGGACAAAAAAACGTATAAGACAAAAGACGGCAGGACTCGCGTCGCTTTTCTTATTACGGAACTAGCTCCCGGCGGAGCCGAAAAAGCGCTTGTTCACCTGGTCCTCAGTCTCGATCGCGAGCGTTTTGAACCAGTCGTCTATTCGTTGAGCGGTCGTAAGATAGATTGCGTGAATTCCCTGGCTCCTCTTCTACGCGCGAACGGGGTCGAGACGGTTGAACTCGGAATGAGGAGCGTTTTGGGACTTCCGTCGACGCTTTGGAGATTACGGACGCTTTTGAAGCGTCAGGCGCCTATTCTGGCGCAATCGTTCATGTTCCATGCGAATTTGCTCGGTCGATTTGCCGCGCGCGCGGCTGGAGTTCCAATCGTGTGTTCCGGCATACGCGTCGCCGAACATGATTCCAAATTACGCTTGACGCTCGATCGGTTAACGAGACGTCTGGTCGACGTTTGGGTATGCGTGGGAGAGGCCGCCGCGGAGTTTACCCGTACCGTAGGAAGAATCCCGACGTCTCGAGTCGTTTCTATTCCAAACGGAGTAAAGACGATGTTCGTTGACGGCCGCGTTCGCGTAATGACGGCAGGCTTCGCGGTCGCCTCTTTGCAGAAGGAAGGAAACTACTCGGGTTCTCTTGACGTTCCTCCGGGGTTTGGCGTTAGAAAAAGACTAATCGCCGTCGGGCGTTTGACCGAGCAAAAGGGATTCGATTGGCTTTTGGAAAACGCTCGGAAATGGTTGACGAAGGAACGCGCCAGCGACTGGGAACTGTGGATTGTCGGGGACGGAAAGGAGAAAGAACGACTTCTTAGTATCGTTGCGGCTCAAGGGCTACAAAAAGACGTTTTCTTTACCGGATGGAGAGCCGACGCCGGCGATTTAGTCGATCAGTCTGAGGTTTTTCTTCTTCCTTCTCGTTGGGAAGGAACGCCCAACGTACTCCTGGAAGCCGCCGCGACGGGCAAGCCGGCGTTGTGCGCCCGCGTCGAAGGCGTCGAGGAGATTCTAGGAATGTCAGATCCTCAAACATGCGATTGGGGCGACGTCGACGCGTGGGCGTCTAAATGCGTCGCTTTGATGGAAAACGAAGAGTTGCGCGTCGAACTTGGACGTCGGAATCAAGAGCGTGTCTTAAAAGAGTTTACTATCGAACGCACAACTGAAGAATACGTTCGACTTTGGACAAAATTGGCTGAAAACAAAGGTCTTTCTTTATAAATCGCGAAGCGCGACGGAGAACTGTCATGAAAAACGTATTGGTAACCGGAGGCGGCAGAGGAATTGGCGCGGGGATTGTCGACGCTTTGGCGTCAGAATCCTGGAACGTCGCTTTTTGCGGTCGAACTGATCCTGAAAAGATGAAAGCGCGGCGCGCCGAAATTGAAGATCGTTTTAACGTCCGCGCTCTTTACGTCCAATGCGACGTTTCGAACAAAGACGAGCGGCATGCTATGTTCGACAAGGTCCTTGAGGAGTTTGGCGAGTTAAACGCGTTGACAAACAACGCAGGCGTGGCTCCTCTTGTTCGCGCCGATATTCTGGACGCGACCGAGGACAGCTTTGATCGAGTGATGAACATTAACTTGAAAGGTCCGTATTTTTTGACGCAACTTGTCGCCAATTATATGATCGAGCAGAAGAAAAGGAACGCGGATTTTAACGCGGCGATTATCAACATCGGTTCAGTGTCGGCGACTGTCGCAAGCGTCAGTCGCGGAGAATATTGCATGTCGAAAGCCGCCGTGGCGATGGCGACGCTTCTTTGGGCGGTCCGCCTTGCGGAATTTGGAATACCCGTTTACGAAATTAGGCCGGGAATTATTAAATCGGATATGACCGCCGCCGTCACGGCGAAATATGACAAATTGATCGCCGAGGGATTGACGCTTCAGCCTCGTTGGGGCTTTCCGGAAGACGTCGGGAAAGCTGTAGCTTCACTTCTGCGCGGCGATTTCCCGTATTCGACCGGTCAGGTGATTAACGTTGGCGGAGGAATGGACATTGGTCGGCTTTGACGATCGATCGACAGGACGCAGATGAAAATAAGAAATATTCACACGGTTGTTTTGGGTAGCGGCGCTTCCGGACTTTGCGCCGCCGTTCGACTTAATGCCGAAGGCGTCGACGACGTTGCGATTGTTACCGAAGGCTTGGATAAAGGCGTTTCAATCAACACGGGCAGCGATAAGCAAACATACTACAAACTTGGACTTTGCGGAGCTACGCCCGATTCTCCTCGCGCTCTTGCCGAGACTTATCTTTCGGCTGGAGGAACCGACGGCGATCTGGCGCTTGTCGAAGCGTCGACGTCGACGCGCGCTTTTTTTCACCTTGTCGATCTTGGCGTGCCATTTCCTTGCGACGCCTATGGGCAATACGCCGGGTACAAAACAGACCATGATCCGGCGAAGAGAGCGACCAGTTGCGGTCCTTACACGTCTCGCGAAATGTGCCGCGCTCTTATTCAAGACGTTAAGCGTAGAAAAGTCGACGTCTATGAAGGCGAAACCGTCGTTAAGCTTTTAACGCGAGACATAGACGTTCGTAACGGCGTTCCGTATAAAAGGATCGTCGGTCTTATCTCTATAACCTCAGACGGGGAACCGATTGTTTACCATGTGAAAAACGTCGTGTTTGCCGTAGGCGGGCCGGGCGGTTTATACAAAACAAGCGTTTATCCGGAAGTCCATACCGGGGCGATTGGTTTGGCCCTGGAAGTCGGGGCTATTACTAAAGGTTTGTCAGAAAGTCAGTTTGGATTGGCGTCTTTTACCGACGTTACGTCGCGATCAATTCGCGTAAAAAACGTTTCGCGTCCTAAAGAGTTTCGTTGGAACGTTTCTGGAACGTTCATGCAGGTTGTGCCAAAGTTTGTTTCGACGGATTGCGACGGCTCGAACGAACGTGAGTTTTTATGGGACTATTTTGACGAGCCGGGCGATCTTTTCGGGCGCGTTTTTCTTAAAGGATACCAATGGCCGTTTGACGCGCGCAAAGCGATTGACGGGTCGTCCTTTATCGATTTGTGCGTTTTTTACGAGACGGCGATATGTAAACGGCGCGTGTTTCTCGACTACCGTGAGAATCCCGCCCGGTTTTCATTTGACGCGCTTCCGGACGAGGCGCGCGAGTATTTGACAAAGTCCGGCGCTCTTTTGGAATCGCCCTTTGAGCGACTTTACAAGATGAATCCCGGTTCTATCGAGTTGTACCGCGATTGGGGAATCGATCTTGCGACTGAGCCGCTTGAGATTGGCGTTTGCGCTCAACATAACAACGGGGGTCTCGACGTCGACGTTTGGTGGAGATCGACGAATATCGAGGGACTTTATCCAATCGGGGAAGTCGCCGGCACGCATGGCGTCGCCAGACCCGGCGGATCGGCGTTGAACGCGGGACAAGTCGGCGCTTTTCGCGCTGCGCAACGAATTGCGCGAGAGTATGTCGGCGGACGTCGAGTTGGCGAACGTTCTCTTAAAGAGTCGGTTGATTCCCGCGCTGAGTCTTTCAAAGATATTAACGCCTATGTAGGCGCGGTCGCCGAACTTATCGCGTTGACCGCGTCCTCGACGTCGCGCGGAGTCGATTGGCGCGCCGAACGCGAGGAACTCAGAACGCGTATGAGCGAATGCGCGGGCGTTTTTCGATCGAGCGTAAATTTGTCGCGCGCCGTGTCGGAAGCGCGTGAACAGTATCGGCGTCTGACGCGTTTGGAAAAGCGCGACGGTTTGATTTTTGACGACGATTTTCGATTTGACTTAGACGCGATAGAGACGCTTCGCAACGTCCAGCTTTGCGTCGCTCAAATCGCTTATTTGGACTCCGTATACGCGGTTGTTCTTTCTAAAGTCGGTTCGAGGGGCTCTTCTTTGGCGACGTCGTCGGACGGAACCGTCATTTCGACTAAATTTCCTGAGGACTGGCGAATCCAAGATGAAGACGCGAATTTTCGCGACAAAGCTTTTTGTTCATATTTTTCAAATTTAGACGACGAAATCGTAACGGAATCGTTTTGGCGTTCCGTGCGTCCTATTCCTGAACCCGACGAATGGTTTGAAAACGTTTGGCGCGATTATCGCGACGGCAAAATATTTGAATAATCACTTCTTATCCCGATCGGTATTATTATGACAGAGTTTAAAAAAATCGCGACTTTCAAGAACTCGCAAGAATTTCGCAGTTATTTGCAGACAATCGGAGCCGACTTCGATTTGATTGACGAACCGCGTTCCGGATCCGAGTCTGCGTTTTCAAAACCTTATGAATACGTAAGTAAAATCACCGGTAAGAAGCGAACTTTCTTTAATCGATGGACCGTTTTGCCAATGGAAGGCTGGGATTGTCTGCCAAACGGCGCTCCCAGCGATCTTGCGCGGCGGCGTTGGCTCCGTTTTGCCGAAAGCGGCGCGTCGATTTTCTTCGGTTGCGAGGCCGTAGCGGTGATGCCTTCCGCGAAAGCGAACGCTCGTCAGATGGCGATTTCAAGAGAAACGGTCGGCGATATTGCAAAGTTACGCGAAGAAACCGTGGCGCGGGCTCGGAATTTGTTCGGGTCCGATCGCGTCCCGTATATGGGCCTTCAGTTGACGCATTCCGGTCGTTTCGTGAAGAAGCCGGACGATAAGACGTTGGATTCTCATACGGCGTACGAACATCCTTATCTTGACAAGAAATTTCATTGCGATTCTTCCAACGTTTTGAAAGACGAAGAGGTCGAGGAAATAATCGCTTACTTTATCCAGGCGGGTAAATTAGCGGAAGAAGCCGGATTTGATTTTGTCGACGTTAAATGCGCTCACGGCTACCTCGGATTCGAATTTCTTACCGCATATGATCGGCAGGGCAAATACGGCGGTTCTTTCGAAAATCGAACGCGGTTTATTCGCGAAATTGTCGAGGGAATCAGAAAAGTTGCGCCCGGTCTCGATATCGGCTCTCGGCTCGGTCTTGGCGATTTCATGCCGTTTGAGAAAGGTTTGGACGGCGTCGGAAAGCCAGCCGAATGGGAAGGCGGACGGTATCCTTATGCGTTTAACGGGGACGGCACGGGACTTGGCGTCGATCCTGAATTAAAAGAACTTTTGCAACTCGTCGATATGCTAAGTTCTCTCGGCGTTTCGATGATCTGTTCGACTTTCGGCAGTCCGTACTACTGTCCTCACACGCAACGGCCCGCCGCTTTCGCTGTTTCCGACGGCTATCTTCCGCCGGAAGATCCTTTGCTTGGCGTAGCGCGACAGATTCGAACAGTTCGCGCGTTAAAGGAACGACGACCAAGTTCGTTCCTGATTGGTTCCGGCTATACGTACCTTCAGGAATTTCTTCCTCTTGTTGGCGAATGGGTTCTTGAATCGGGAGGCGCGGATTCTATTGGCGTCGGACGATCGGCGTTGTCTTATCCGAGTATGGCCGCGGATTATATGTCGGGCAAAACTCTTAATAAAAAGGCTATTTGCCGTACTTTTGGAGACTGCACCAACGCGCCCCGCGCCGGACTTGTTTCCGGTTGTTATCCTCTCGACGATTTTTATAAAGCGAGGGAGGAAGCGACGGCGTTGAAAGAGATCAAGCGTATTAACTCGTCTAAATAGAGGATCTAACAATGGTTTGTCAACAGCTTTCTTTCAGGGGGAAGTTTCGTTCGGGAACGCTGGCGTTCGTTCTGTTCAGCGGCTTCTTTTTGAGCGTTTTTTCCCGCGTTGTCGCGGAAGATTTTAGCCGAGAGCGACTTGTTTCAGAATTTAAGAATCCTCCTCGGGAATTTACGTTATTGCCTTTCTGGTTCTGGAACGACGAATTGTCGAACGAGGAAATCGCCAGACAGATTGAGAGTTTCAAAGAACACGGCGTTTATGGTTTCACCATCCATCCACGAATCGGTCTTCCTTTCGATACCGGTTGGATGAGTCCCAAATTGATTTCTGCGATGCGCTTTGCCTTAAACGAGGCTCGACGCAGAGATATGCTCGTTATGCTTTACGACGAGGGAATGTACCCCTCCGGCTCTTCCGCCGGTCAAGTCGTCGCGGAGAACCCTTCTTACGTCGCCCGTGGTTTTGTCAGAGTCGAACTTGGCGACGACGGCGAGCCTGTCGACAAGAACGTCAAAGTAGAAGAAGATTGGAATTTTGTCGACGAGTACGAACGTGCGGACGGAACGAAAGCGTCCGTATACGACGCTCCTTCTCGAGGGGTAATTCGCGGTTTGCACTATCTTGGCGACGAATCGAATCGCCCCGGCGAATTCTCGCCGCCAGCCTCCGATCTTTTGAATCCTGACGCGGTAGACGCGTTTATTCGTCTCGTGTATCAACGTTTTTACGACGAGTTTGAAGAGTTTTTTAAAGACGGCGTCGTAGTGGGGATTTTTACCGACGAACCTTCGATTCTTGGTCGCGGTCCTCGACGAGACATGAAACCTGGAAATCTGCAGGCGCTTCCGACAATCAACAAATATCTCGGTTACGATTTTAAACCGTATCTTCTCGATCTTTGGGAGAATTCTGATTCAGAGAGCGCCAAACGCCGCGCTGAATATGACCGAGCCGTAAAACTCGCGCTGGAGGAAATTTATTACGGTCGTATTTCAAATTGGTGCGTCGAACATAACGTCTCGTTATGCGGACATCCTGAGAGTTCGACCGACGTGGGAGTTCTTCGCAAGTTCCAGATTCCGGGACAAGATATCGTTTGGCGATACATCGAACCGGGGGAGAAGGCGTTTGATCCTCAGCATTCGCCAATGGCAAAAGTCGCGTCAAGCGCGGCGATTCACAACGGCGCTCGACGCAATTTGAACGAGGTTTTTGGCGCGTATGGACACGATTTCACCTACGAGGAGATGGTCTGGATAATTAATTGGTGCGTCGCGCGCGGCCAGAACATGTTTTTACCTCACGCCTTTTACTATTCGATTCGCGGTCCTCGTTTTGAAGAGCGTCCGCCCGACGTCGGTCCCAATTCGCCATGGTGGGACAATTACAAAACGTTTGCCGACTATTGTTCGCGTTTGTGTTGGCTCAACACCGATTCCATATGCGTCGCGCCAACGGCTATTCTTGTCGATTCTGACAAGGCCTCCGTTTGGGGAACGAAGACGTTACTGGAGAATCAACTTGATTTCAATTATCTCGAGTTTCGTCCTTTGACTGACGACGGAGTAATCGAAGAAAAGGGCGTTTCCGTAGGATCCGGATTTTATAAGACGCTTGTGTTGACGCCAGGCGTCCGCACGCCGGAAGAAGCCCGCGAAACGGTTGCGACGCTTGAACGACAGGGACGTCTTTTGCGATGGGGCGAAGGTTCCGCAAAAACTGACGCAGACGTCGTCGCGGCGCTTCGACGATTGTCGGGAGTCGACGTCGAAACAGTTTCTGGCGACTCTCGTGGGCTTCGAGTCAGACATGTTGTTAAAGGTCCTGTCGATTTTTATTTCTTATTTAACGAAATTGAAACGCCGCTGGACGTCGTTTTGCGCTTTTTCGCCGATTCGGACGGATCTGAAGCGTTCGTTTGGAATCCCTGGACGGGAGACGTTTCGCCTCTTGACCGCGACCCCGACGCGCAAAAAGATTTCAGATTTAGCTTAAAACCTCACGAAACGACGATCGTCGGCTTTTCGCGATAACATATGAAAAGACAGCGTTTGTAACATGCTTTTTCGCTTTTGATCAGAAATCTGAAAATTTGGAAAAAGAACTATGTTTTTCAAAATTAAAATCGTTTTTAATGCGTTTATCGCCTTTTTGACTATTTCCTCTGTCTTTAGCGCAGACGACTCTTCTTCTCGTTGGAAGCTTCAGGACGACGGTTCAATCGTTTGGAACGACTTTTCAAACGGCATGGTTCCTCATAAAGACCATATTGAAGCGAGCGGCGAACAGGTTTCGACCGTTTTACGTTACGGGGTCGACGAAAAGGGCGCTTTTGAATTGGAACGTTCGATTGTATGGCCGATGTTGCGAACGATTCCTAACAATACGCACGCCAGTTTGACCGTTCGTTTTGCCGTCGACATTCCCTCCTTGGCGCAAGCGGACGGCAAGAATCTTGGCGCAGAACGAGTTCAATCGATTCAGTTGAACGGTTTCCTGACCGTTGCGAGCGAATATGATTCAGGAGTCCGGGTTACGCGCAGAATATTTCCGTCAACGACCGGACCTTTTGTTTGCGAACGAGTTACGATGGAGAATATTTCGGACAAAGATATCGTTATTTTTATGCCGGAATATCGTAACGTAACGAAAACGGAAGCTTCACGCGGCGTCAACGGAAGCTATACTCTTGTTGAAAAACTAACGAACGCAGGTCAAACGGCTCTTAAACCAAAAGAAAGCGTCTGTTATGATTTTACTATCCAGGGATTTAGCGAAGGGAAGGACGAATCGGAGTTAGCGCCAGATCTCAATGCGGAGGAATTGGCGCGCGCGGCGTTTGTCGACGAGATGTGGAACAATCTTGTCGTAGAAACGCCCGAACCCATCCTCAACGCGACGTTTGCCTTTGCCAAAATTCGCGCGTCCGAAAGTATCTACCGTACGGCGGGGGGCTTAATGCACGGGCCGGGGGGCGAATCGTATTACGCCGCTATTTGGGCGAACGATCAGGCGGAGTACGTCAATCCGTTTTTTCCGTTTTTAGGTTATAAGACCGGAAACGAAAGCGCGTTGAATTCCTACCTTCATTTCGCCCGATTTATGAACGACGAACATAAGCCGATACCGTCGTCGATTATCGCCGAGGGAATCGATATTTGGAACGGCGCGGGGGATCGCGGCGACGCTGCGATGATCGCTTACGGCGCGGCGCGTTACGCGCTTGTTCGTTCGGACGAATCGGAAGCGCGACGTCTTTGGCCTCTTATTGTTTGGTGCCTGGATTACTGCAAATACAAACTCAACGATTCTGGCGTCGTCGAGTCGAATTGCGACGAATTGGAAGGACGATTTCCGGCGGGAACTGCAAATCTATGCACGTCGACTCTTTATTACGACGCGTTGATTAGCGCTGGCTACCTTGGCAAAGAGCTGGGAATCGATTCCAAACAGCTTGACGGCTACGCGCGCGACGCTGCTGAGCTACGCGTCAATATCGATAAGTATTTTGGCGCAAATGTCGGCGGTTTTGACACTTACCAGTATTTCGACGGTTGTAAAAAACTGCGTTCCTGGATATGCGTGCCCTTTATAGCAGGGATCGACGAACGAAAAGAAGGAACAATCGGCGCTCTCTTTACGAAGCTTTGGACGAAGGACGGATTGTTGACAGAAGAAGGAAGCAAGACTTTCTGGGATCGTTCGACTCTCTACGCGTTGCGCGGCGTTTTTGCCGTCGGCGCTACGGAACAAGCCCTTGAGCATTTACGTCTTTACTCGAAGACGCGTTTGCTTGGCGAGCATGTTCCGTATCCGATAGAAGCGTGGCCTGAAGGTTCTCAACGTCATTTGTCTGCCGAAAGCGGCCTCTATTGTCGCGTCTATGTCGAAGGTCTGTTTGGCATTCGTCCTACCGGATTCCGTTCGTTTGACGTCAAACCGCGCTTGCCCCAGGAATGGAACTCAATGGCCTTGCGCAATATTCGCGGGTTTGGTAAAACGTTCGATCTTATTGTAGAACGTTCTGACGAAAACGGCAATATTACCGTAACCGTGTCAGGCGACGGATTTATGTCGAGTTCGACCGCGCCAGAAGACGCGTCGTTTTCATTTAGCTTATAGGGAGAACAAATGACCTGTTCACGTGTGCTTTTAACGCTTGCGGTCGCTTTCGCCGCTTTGACGTTTCAGACGAACGCTCAGGAGAACGTCGGTCATGACCGACCGTTGAAATGCGTTTATTTTATTCCAAGCGATTGCGCTCCTAATCCGGATCGTGCAGAACGCCTCTTTCGCGTCATGACGTGCGTTCAGAATTTTTATCGCCAGGAGATGGAACGCAACGGTTTTGGCGCGACGACGTTTGGTCTTGAAGAAGATAAGCCCGGCAAATTGAAGTTGTATGAAGTTTACGCTCCAGGCAAACAGGAAGATTACGGCCGGGATTCGGCGTGGGCGGTTCGCGACGTCGTCGCTAAAGAATTGGCAAAGCAGGGAATCGACGTTGGAAACGAAGTGATCGTTATTTTTCAACTTGGCTTGCGTTGGGAAGGAAAGAAAGCGATCGAAGTCGGACCTTTTGTCGGTTCCGGCGCCGTTTCTCATGGAACGGCATGGTTTTACGACGATCCTATGCTTGACCCCGACAAACTTTCAAGCAAAGAGCCGGGCGGCTATTACAACGGCGCATGTTCCGTCGGCGAGTTTAATTCGCACTATATCGGCGGGATCGCTCATGAACTTGGTCATGCGTTGACGTTGCCGCACGACTGCGAATTGTCGACCGAACGTTCGCAGCTTGGAAACGCGTTGATGGGGTCGGGAAATCATACTTTCGGAAACAACTTGCGAGGCGAGGGAAAAGGAGCCTTTTTAACTTATTCCGAAGCGTTGCGTTTGTCGGTCGTTCCGGCAATTAACGGTGAAGAACCCGTCAGACGAGCAAACGATGTCAAATTGATTGATCTCAAGGGATCTCGCGTTTCTAAAGACGTCGTTCGTTTTTCGGGAAAAATCGAGGCGAAATCCCCTGTTCTCGGATTGATTTTCTACGAAGATCTTGATTCTCGCAACTCTGATTACGACGCCAAAACGTGGACGGTTAAACCGAACGAAGACGGCTCTTTTGGAATCGAATTAACCGAAGTTGCGCCTGAACCGTCGGAATTGCGCGTCTGCGCCGTTCGCGACGTCGACACGGTCCAGCTCTTCAAGGTCTCGTACAATCCCAACGGTAGCGAAGGGGAATTTGGGCCGATTGAATACGAGTTCCAGATTCAAAAGGTCGCCGCCGCCTTCTCTGCGCGCGACCCGAAAGTTCTTCGCGCGCTTGCAGCGGAAGAACTTGCTTCTTCCGAGGAGCTTAGATCTCTTTGCGAAGAACTGGCGTCGATCGTCGAGGTCCCGGAAAAACTTGCGACTCCGGCAAACGTTGATTCGAGCGTCTCGTCTTTTGACTTGACGAACGCGGCGTTTATCGTTCAAAAGGTTGGTTGGTCAAGGCTTACGCGTCATGCCTTTTTTGACGGCTCGCTCCTTTCTACTGGAAACAGAGCCTATTCGAGCGGCTTGTGCGCTCACGCGCCGAGCGAATTAAGTTGCGATCTTGGTAAGAAATGGAAAACCCTTCGATTTGGATACGGTCTGGAGAAGGGCGGCTCCGGTTCGGTCGTTTTTGTCGTACGCGGCGACGGAAAAGAACTGTTCCGTTCGGAGCTGATTACCGACCACGAACTTCATAATGAGACTGTCGACGTGTCCAACGTTCAGACCCTTGAGCTCGTCGTCGAAGACGGCGGAAACGGGAATACAAGCGATCATTCGATCTGGATCAAGCCGACGCTTTTACGTTGACGTCGAATCGTTTGAGTTTCTTTCTTTGAAGTCCCTGAACACGCGTTTTTTGAGGTCGAGTTTGTTTTGACAAGCTCGACCTCGTCTTATAGACAGGAGAAAGCTAGTGAAATCTTTTTCCTTTGTTATTGATTCTCACTTTTTTTTATAGATAATCTAGGAACTGCCCTTTTCCTTTCCGTGTCACAAACCAGGAATTATTTACCATGGCAAATGAGAAAACGTCGTCTTTGGTGCTGAGAAGTTCAATAGTCGCCGCGCTTGGCGGACTTCTTTTTGGATTTGACACCGCCGTTATTTCCGGAACGACCGACGCGTTAAAACGCGTTTTTGAACTTTCAGACGGCGGGTTGGGCTTCACCGTGTCCAGCGCGCTTATCGGAACGATTCTTGGCGCGGCGACGATTCAGTTTCCCGCAAATAAATTGGGGCGTAAGCCGACGCTCGTCCTGATAGCGTTTTTATACTTGATCTCTGCGATCGGTAGCGCCTTTCCTCGCATGCTTACGTTTTATACCCATTCGACGACGTTGGATTGGTATTCGTTTATGTTCTTCCGCATTCTCGGCGGAATCGGCGTCGGGGGGGCTTCCGTCGTTTCGCCTCTTTATACCGCTGAAATAGCTCCTCCTAAACGTCGAGGTTTGCTCGTCGCGCTTACGCAATTCAATATCGTCTTTGGTATTTTACTTGCGTATATTAGCAACTGGGCGATTGGCAATTGCAATTTTGGCGAATCAACATGGCGTTGGATGTTTGGCGTTGAAGCTGTTCCCGCGTTCTTCTTTTTGTGCTTCCTGTTCCTCAATCCCGAGAGCCCGCGTTGGCTCATCGCTCAAAATCGCTTCGACGAAGGTCTTGCTCTACTTAAGAGGTTGATTCCCAGCGAAGAAGACGCCAAAGCCGAGTTTGACGCCATTCAGGAAGCTTTGATCGCCGAACGCTCGAGCGGTAAAGAACGCTTTTTCTGCTATCGGTATCGGAAACCGATTCTTCTTGCGTTCTGTATCGCCACTTTTAATCAGCTTTCCGGTATTAACGCGATTCTTTATTACGCTCCGATGATCTTCCGCGTCGCCGGAGCGAGTCGCGAGACCGCGCTGCAACTTCCGATGTTGATCGGTTTGTCGAATTTTGCGTTTACGATGCTCGCGCTTTTCTGTATCGACGGATTCGGTCGCAAAAAACTTATGTATATCGGCTCGCTTGGTTACATTATTAGTCTGGCGGTTGTAGGAACGATGTTTACCGTTTACTCCGACCAATTTAAGGCGTCGATTGATCGTATCGCCGCTGAAGACGCGGTTATGGTTGAGGATATGGCGCCGACAGACGCTCAAATCCAGGTTTCGGAATCCGCGCCCGCTTCTGACGAAGTCGCTATTCCCAAAGCCGGTATTTACGGCGTCTTGATCGGACTAATGGTCTTTATCGCCGCGCACGCTTTCGGACAGGGCGCTTGCATTTGGGTCTTTATCGGCGAAGTCTTTCCAAACGCGATTCGCGCTCAGGGACAGGCTCTTGGTTCGTTTACCCACTGGGCTTGGAACGCCGTCGTTTCCGGATTCTTCCCGGTTATGCTCGGGAAATTGGGGCCGTCAGCCGTCTTCTTCACTTTCTGCGGTTTCATGGTTTTGCAGCTTCTTTGGGTCGCGTTCGTCATGCCGGAAACCAAACAGATTCCGCTTGAAGAAATGCAGAAGAAACTCGGTATTATCGACTGATCGTCGATTCTGCGTCTGATTGACAAATTATGAGTCGAAGGTACAATCCAGCGCATATGGCGGCGCTGGAGAGCGCCTTCGACTTTTTGTTTTCGTCTTATAAACGAGGACTTTATTAACCATCGCGCCGACGCGCGGATAAAACGCCTCCCTGGCTTATCGTGGAACAATGAAACATACCGATATTTACAACGTCATTAACGATTCGTCCCTATTAAACCAGTCGACAACCGTGTGCGGTTGGGTTCGTACTTCTCGAAATTCCAAGACGGTCGCTTTTATCGAACTTAACGACGGCACTTCTTTGAAACATCTGCAAATCGTCGTTGACAAAGAAAAGTTTGAAGATCCGACTCCTTATTTGAAACTAGGTTCGTCGCTTCGCGTCGTCGGCGTCGTCGTTCCTTCGCAAGGCCAAAACGGCGGCGTCGAAATGAACGCCGAATCGTTGGAGATTTTGGGCGAATGCCCTCCCGAGTATCCCCTTCAGAAGAAACGTCATACGCTTGAGTTTCTCCGAACGATACCTCATCTTCGAGTCCGGGCGAACACTTTTAACGCCGTTTTTCGTATGCGTTCGATTCTCGCTTCGGCGATTCACGAGTATTTTCAAGCTCGTCGATATGTCTACGTCCACACGCCTCTTATTACCGCGAGCGATTGCGAGGGCGCGGGCGAGATGTTCCGCGTGACGACGCGTCCATGGAACGCTCAAAATAAGACGGAAGAAGAGTATTACCAAGAGGATTTTTTCGGTCAAAAAGCGGGTTTGAGCGTTTCCGGTCAGCTTGAAGGCGAAATGTGCGCGATGGCGTTCGGAAAGATCTATACTTTTGGTCCGAGTTTTCGCGCCGAATGCAGCAACACGCCTCGACACGTCGCCGAATTCTGGCACGTTGAGCCGGAGATCGCGTTTGCCGAGTTGCCTGACGTCATTGAAGTTGTCGAAGATATGATCAAGCACGTTATTGGCGTCGCGCTTGAGAAATGTCCGACGGAACTGGCGTTCTTTGACAAAAACTTTCAGCCCGGTCTTCTCGACAAGTTGAACAACCTTGTCAGCGAGAAATTTGGCGTCGTTACCTATACAGAAGCGATAGAGCTCTTGCAAAAAGCGGACGTGAAATTCCAGTATCCCGTTGAATGGGGAGGAGATTTGCAAACGGAGCATGAACGTTATCTTGCGGAAGTCGCGTTTAAACGTCCAGTCTTTGTCACCGATTATCCGAAGCAGATTAAGTCCTTCTATATGAAGCAAAACGCCGACGGAAAGACCGTCGCCGCGACTGATTTGCTCGCGCCCGGCGTCGGAGAAATCATTGGAGGAAGCGAACGAGAAGCCGATCTTAATAAGCTTTTTGCCGCGATGGCTGAACGTAATATGACAACCGACGAATATCAAGCGTATCTTGATCTGCGTCGTTTCGGTTCAGTTCCTCACGGCGGTTTTGGCTTGGGGTTTGAACGATTGCTTATGTATGTGACCGGAATAGAGAATATCCGCGACGTGATATTGTTCCCGCGTACCGTGAATAAGATTTTCTAATTTGAATAATATCTCCGTTCCAGTTCCATAAGCCGTCTCTAGGGATAGAGACGGTTTTTCTTTTTGTAAGTCGTTTTATCTTGCAACGCGGCTTTGATTCTTTTACAATGGCGTCGTCGTTTCTTTTTGTGGTTGTTTTTGTATTTTCAGAAAGGTTGCAATAATGAGTGCGAGCCTTTACGACGTTCAAATAGCTCCGAATTTTCAAGCGAGAATGGATTTGATTCGTCGCAACTATTTTTCTCGCGATCCGGAACTTTGGCCTATTTACAAAGATCCGGGGATGGCTCGATATTTGGAGCTTATATCCATTCCGAAAACGCAAGAGGAACTCGTCGCCGATTATCCCGGCGGATTGGAGTTGCGAGAACGTCTGTTAACGAGTGACGAAATACCCGATGGAATGCGAGCTCCTGGAGAAATCGAACCAACGTTGCTTTATGCCGCGGCGACGACGAAACAGTGGAATAACCCCGCCAGCGCCGAGAATGTCGTAACGCTTCCTTGCGATCCTGCTATTTACGGCGCTTTACTTGGGATAACGTCGAACGCAAATCTTGTTTGTCGCGAGTATAGCGAGTCCGCTGAAGATCTTGAGAAGGCGATTGTTCGTAAAATAGCAAAATTAGTCGGTTACGACGTTGAACGCGCCGACGGGATATTTACTCAGGGAGGCACGTTCTGCAATATGTACGGATACCTCTTTGGAATCCGTAAATCGTTGAAGAATTCTGTAAAAAACGGTTTTGACACAACGAATAACTATCGGTTCGTATGTTCACAGGGTGGACACTATTCCAATAACACCGCGCTTGCGACTTTAGGCGGAAACATTGAGGAAAAGAACCTTAAAATCAAGATGGACGAGGAAAATCGTGTTGATCTTCGCGATCTTGAAGAAAAGTTGACAGCTTGTTTCCGACTTAACTGCGTCGTCCCGACGATCATGTTGACGATGGGCACCACAGACACGTTTGGCGTGGACTGCGTTAAACCAACCCGCAACTTAGTCGATCGGTTGTGTAAAGAATTTCAAATAGAGACGGCTCCGCATATTCACGTCGACTCCGCCGTCGGCTGGGCGATTCTCTTTTTCCTTGATTACGACTTTGACGCAAATCCTTTGGAGATTAACAGACCGACGTTAATGGGGCTTCGGCGGCACGTTGAATTATTTCGACAGTTGAAATACGCCGATTCTTTTGCGGTAGATTTTCATAAATGGGGATTTGCGCCCTATGCGTCGAGTCTGGTGATGGTCAAAGACAAAGATTCGTTCAAAGCGCTCGAACATGATCCTGAGCAGTTTAGTTATTTTGAACGCGGCGCAAAAGAAAGGGCGCATCTTCAGAGCACAATCGAAGCGTCGCGTAGCGCGGTCGGCGTTTTTTCCGCTTATGCCGCGCTTGAGTATCTGGGTTTGGAGGGATATAGAACTCTTATCGCTAATTCGCTCCAAAACGCGACCTATTTTTGCCGTCGTCTTCAAGACGCTCCCGGCGTTACGCTTCTTGCTCCGCATAACGACGGACCTTGCGTAACTTTTCGCATTTATGACCCGAAAGTCGTTAAAGATCCGCAGGAGGAATTGGCTTTTGAATTAAAACACGGCTCTAATCCCTCTAATCGCGCGCGTATCGAATCGAACTCCGCGTATCATCGCGCCGATTTTCTCGGACGCGGGAAACGCGACTTGTATACGAACTGGGTCGAATACGCCGCGCACACCGAGTATGACGAACACAACGCGTGCGTTCGTATTCCCGGTGAAAAGGCCGTTTTCTTTAACCCGCTTATCACGACGAAACAAATTGATTCGTTTATTGAATTGTTGATTGAACGGCAGAAGTGACGTTATGGCGAAATACGTTCAAATTCAAACGACTTTTCCCTCTATTGAAGAGGCTCAAGACGCAGCCGCTTTTCTGGTTGATTCGAGATTAGCGGCTTGCGCTCAGGTTATTTCAGGGATTCAAAGTCGATATGTATGGCTTGGCGAGACTTGCGTCGAGAATGAAATTCTTTTACTTTTTAAGACGCGCGCAGAGTTGTTTGAACGCGTCGCCGCAGAAGTCTCCGCGCGACATTCGTACGAATGTCCCCAGTTTGTCGGAGTTTCCCTGGAGTTTGTTTCCGCTTCCTACGAAAAGTGGCTTGATGAAAATATTATAAACGGTTGACATATGGAAATTTTTCGAATACGCCTGTTATTGTTTGTCGTTTTTTGGGGGGCCGCGTTCTCGTTTACGTTTGCTCAAGACGACGACTTTCTCCTTGATTTTGACGAACCGACAAACGAAACGCTTGCGTTGGGACGGGGGCTGTCTTTTGTCGCGAAGACTGAACATGGCGTACGAGCGAAACTTGACGGCGTTCGAGACGTTTTAATCCTTGAGGGAACGCCTGAAGAAATGGGAACCGCGCACGGTCGATTGATGAAATTGGAAATCGGTTCGACTCGCGCTCGGATCTACGCCGCCGGCGTCGCGGCTTCTTTGGCAAAAGGCGAGTCTTTTATCGCTCGGACAGACGAGGCGATTCGACGTACCAAACCTTTTGTGCCGAAACGTTATTATGAGGAGATGGACGCGCTTGCCGCGTCCCTAGGCTACGACGCGCAAGACGTTTATCGCTTGAATAATTTTATGGAACTCTTTCATTGTAGCGGAGTCGCGATTCGCGGGCCTGCGTCAAAAGACGGGCGCGTTTTGCATGCTCGCGTGCTTGACTATGCTCGAGATATCGGTTTGCAAGACAGTTCGACAATTATCGTGTTTATGCCGAAGGAGCAAAACGCATGGATTAGCGTTTCCTACTCAGGCTTTTGCGGGACGGTAACGGCTATGAACGAGAAAGGACTGGCGATTGGCGAAATGGGAGGCGGCGGCGAAGGAAAATGGGACGGCCTGCCGATGGCTTTTATGATGCGGCGCATTGTCGAGGAATGTTCGACCGTTGACGAGGCGTTGACATTAATGAAGTCTACCCCTTTGACCTGCGACTACTACTATGTTCTTTCCGACGCGCAAGGCAACCTTGCGGCGGTTCAGGCGATTGCTGAATCTGACGAACCTGTCGTCGTTTTACGCCCCGGTGAAGAGAACGAAAAATTACCCGGCGCGTTGGAAGACGTCGTTTATGTATCAGCCGGTTCGCGAGCGATTGCGCTCTTTGAACTGCTCAAAGACAATTATGGGAAGATTAACGTCGAAAAAATGCAAGAGATGATCAAACGTCCGGTCGCGATGAATTCCAATTTGCACGACGCCATATTTGCCCCGGAAACGCTTGATCTTTGGCACGCGGAAGCGGGGAAGAATACGCCCGCTTGCGACGAACCTTATTTACACATTAATCTGGCGGACGCGATGAAGTTTTATGAAGAGAACGTCAAATAGGGGATTTAAGACGAATTTGATTTTTTATTGGAAACGCTTGATTTTTGAAATTTGATCTGGTATAACTCTCTTGGCGTTCCGGTCGATTTAATCGCGGAGCGCGCAGAAAACATACAATTTCGATTTTTCTTCCCGACATACTGCAAACGCGCCGTTGTACGGCGTTGATAGAGGAGACGAATAATGAATAGACGCGATTTCTTTGGAACCGGCGCGGTTCTTGGTCTTGGACTTGCCGGCGCTTCGCTGAACGTTGCTAACGCGCAAACGACGGAACAAATGGACAAACGAGCGGAAGCGAAACTTCGTATTTCGAGTCAGGTCGGTCCCGCCCCCGGAAAGGATCTTCCTGAAAAGCTTGCTAAGATTAAGAAATACGGTTGCGAAGCCGTCGAGTATGGCGGCGATTGCGTCGGCCATGGTAAAGAACGCTACCAGATGGCTGCGGACGCGGGGCTTGAAGTCGGCGCGATCTGCTGGGGTTCTCATAACGGCGATCTTTGTTCTGAAGACGAGTCGAAGCGTCAGCCCGGTATCGACGACCTCAAGAAAGCGATTGAAACCGCCGCTGAAATGAAGTCGCCCGGCGTTATTTACGTCCCCGCGTTCAACGGTCAGACGAAGCTCACAAATCAGGAAATTCGCGAGTTGTTACTCGAATTCCTTCCTCCTCTCGCCGAATTTGCAAATAGTTGCGGCACGAACATTATTTTCGAACCTCTTTGCCGCATGGAGGCTTATTTCCTGCGTCAAGTGGCCGACGGCGCTTCGATTGCACGCGACGTTTTGAGAAAAGCCGGAATTGAAGGCGGTATCGGCGTTATGGGCGACTTCTATCACATGGATACCGAAGAGACGAGCCAAATGGGCGCTCTTATCTCCGCCGGTCCTCTTCTCAAATACATCCACCTTGCCGGCGGCGTGAACAATCCTCGACGAACCTACCCCGGCGAAAACGATATGACGTTTGTCGACGGTTTCCGCGGATTGAAATACATTGGATATCAAGGCTTCTGCTCGTTTGAATGCGGTTGCGCGAAAGAAGATAAAGAACAGGCGTTCCAGGATTCGATCGCTTTCCTGCGCGCGCAATGGGAACTTGCGTGAGATATTGAAATCTG
This sequence comes from Thermoguttaceae bacterium, assembly GCA_017550965.1. Taxonomy (GTDB): domain Bacteria; phylum Planctomycetota; class Planctomycetia; order Pirellulales; family Thermoguttaceae; genus RUG369. The sequence goes on along the minus strand of JAFZNK010000166.1, from coordinate 7,845 downwards.
TCCTCGCGTTTAGAAACGGTTTTGAGCCGTCAAAATCGTGAAACGAGATTATAACAGCGACGCGTCCGCAAGACGCGTCGCTTTTTTGTCGACCGTTTTTGTTTTGTGCAACTTATTTATTTTGCGCGACTTGTTTATATTGCTTACATTAAAGCAAGGGCTTGTCAAAACAAACGGAAGCGCTATAATTTCGCGGTTGAGGCGTTGCGTATGCGGTTTTATACGGCGACGGCGCGATTGACCTGGGGTTGAAAGGATTGGCCGATGGAACAAGATTCCAATAAAACTGAAGTCCCGTCGGTTTCAAAAGTCGCGGACGACTCTTACGAGAGCCAGGACGGCTTGTCGCCCTTGGCGATTGGATACGCGTGGGTAGTTCGAATTACCACGTTTTGTTTTGAGTTTGCCGCGCTACTCCTTTTAGGGCGATTTGTAGACGTTCGTTTTGGAGTTAGTCCCTGGGGTTTGATCGTCGGCTTTGTTATTGGGCTTTTTGCGTTTATAACGGGGCTTATTGCGACGATCAAGAGTTTGGAAGAAGCGGAAGAACGCGACGAGCGCGATAGGGTTGATAAAAGATCATGAAATCGCGTCGCGCTCCTCTCTTTTTTCGCGCTTTGGCCTATACGGCGTACGCGTCCCTCGTGTGGTCGGCTCTTACTTTTTTCGGGTCGGCGTTTTTTCCAACGCAAGTCCTGCTCGGTAAAATTGGAACGGCGGCTGTTTTGGCAAACGCGTTGACGTTTGTCTCTTCGGCGTATTGTCGTAAACGTTCGTCGTTTGGTTTAGAGGAATACCTTTTTTCGGCGTTAGGTCGCACCGGCGTCTTGTTGATTTGCGCGTTGGTCGGCGTGGCTTATTTGCCCCAAGGTGCCCGTCGCGCTTTTGCAACGTTGGTCTTGATCGGTTATTTTGCGACGGCTCCTTTGCACGTTTGGGTCTCTCTCCCTTCGGAAGAGTCCCCTTGCAAGCAGTAGCGTTTGAAAGGAGTCCCGATTGGTTTTTCAGAAGAAACGCGCGGGCGTTTTTTTTACGTTTGCGGGCGAAAGCCCCTGTGAAGGCTACTAGTGATGAGCGGCGAATTAGTCGACATGGAAGAGCTGGCGGAGCACGTTTCCGATACGAGTTCCTACCGCCTTCCCGAATTTATTGGCAGCTTTGACTTACCGACAATATCGAATTTCACTCTGACGAAGAGTATGGTCGTCGAGCTTGCGGTCGCGTTTTTGATGATAGCGCTTTTTGTTCCGCTTGCGTCAAAGATCAAGAGCGGCAAACCCGTTCGAGGTCGGTTGTGGAATTTGCTCGAGGTCTTTTTGCTTTATTTGCGCAACGAAGTGATCATACCGTCTATTGGTAAAAAAGACGCCGATCGCTTCACGCCCTTCCTTTGGACTCTTTTCTTCTTCATCCTATTTTGTAATTTGTTCGGACTTTTGCCCTGGTTTGGCGCTTCGCCAACAGGTTCTCTCGCAACGACGGCCGTACTTGCCTTATCCGTTTTTGTCGTTCTTGTTTTCTCAGGAATGAAAAAATTTGGAGTCGTCGGTTTTTGGACCGGACAGGTTCCTAAAATGGAATTGCCCTTTATTTTGGCGATTTTTTTAAAGCCGATGCTTTTTGTAATTGAAATTGCCGGTTTGTTCATTAAGCACGTCGTGCTCGCTATTCGTCTTCTTGCAAACATGTTTGCGGGCCACCTTGTGATCGCGGTGATCATGGGGTTTATTTCCGCAGTCGCTACGGAAAACGTTTTACTTTGGAGCGGGGTGACGATTGCGAGCGTTTTGCTTTGCGTAGCGCTCTATATGCTGGAGCTTTTTGTAGCTTTTTTACAGGCTTATATTTTTATGTTCCTTGCGTCGATTTTTATCGGCCTGGCTCAGCATCAACACTAACGATATCGCGCGATAAATATCGCGCTAATCCGAGGATATATTTTTGTAGTTAAGCGTTGTTTCGCGTATTACGATTTTCTTTTCCACTTTGAAAATCAACGCGTAAGCGCTAAACGCCTACTTATAGGGAGATTTTTCGTGAATAGACTTGCCAAAATCGCCACGATGGTTTTTGTTTTCGCTCTCGTGTTCGCGCCTCTTGCCGTTATCGCGCAGGACGCTGAATCAGGGGCCGCCGACGCCGTTTCCGCCGCGACTTCCTCCGTCGATCTTACGGCCCTTTATGGAATTGGCGCGGGTCTTGTTTTGATTGGAGCCGGTTACGGTATCGGAAAGATTGGCGCGAATACCGTTGAAAGTATGGCTCGTCAGCCTGAGGTTGCCGGCAAAATTCAAACGGCGATGATCATTTCCGCCGCGCTTATCGAGGGCGTTACGTTCTTTGCGTTGATTATTTGTTTGTTGAAGTAAATACCGTTTGGCGTTGTTTGCGTGGAGTTCTTTTGAGTGAAACGGAAGATTTCAACGCAGTGTTTACGCATAGGAAATCAACATGATTTTTAGCGAATTCAAAACGAAGAAGGCGTCGTTTCGCAAGAGGTTAGAAGTCGCTTTGTTTTTTGTCGTCTCGCTATTCGTCTCTTTTGGGGCGTCGGCGTCGCTATGGGCGGAAGAGGTTGCGCAAACCGTTGCGGAACCTAAACTGGATCCTCTCGCATGGAAAGGCGACTTGGCGCTTTGGACCGCGGTTGTCTTCCTGATTTTGCTCCTCGTTCTTTGTAAATTTGCGTTTGGGCCGATTGTAAAAGCTCTCGATCAACGCGAAAAGAACGAGTTGGATCGCGTTGAAGCCGCCGAACGAGCCAACGCCGACGCAAAAGCCTTGTTGGACGCGTATCAACACAAGTTGGCCGATTCAGAAGACGAAGTCCGACAAATTGTCGCCGACGCGAGACAAAACGCCTCGCAACAGGCCAAGGCGATTGTCGAAGACGCGAAGCAGGCAGCCGCGAACGAGCGGGAACGCGCGCTTCGAGACATTCAAGCGGCGTCTGACGCGGCTTTGCAAGACATTGCCGTTAAAAGCGCCGAACTTGCGACCTCGCTTGCCGGAAAGATTTTGAAGGAAGAAATCGATTCGGCCGCTCATGAAAAGCTAATTGAGGACGCCGTCGGTAAGATGACGAGCAAATAACCGAACGTACGAACGTTATGAAGAAGAACATAGAACAAGACGCCCAATTTGCGGCGAAACTTTACGCTGACGCGACGCGCGAAAAATTGGCGGAAGTCTACGCCAAAGCGCTTTTTGGCGCTGCGGACGCGTTAAATGTTCCCACGAACGACGTTTGGGAAGAATACGACTCGTTCGTCGAATTGTGCGACGCCTATCCGAAGTTTGAAATAATTCTTTCGTCCGTCATGGTTTCTGTTGAGGAGAAACATAGAATCCTTGACGAGATTTGCGACGGCGTTTCGGTTGTTTTTACAAACTTTTTACATACGCTCGCGCGACGCGGGCGAATGGACATGCTTCGCGAGATTCGCGCGGCTTGTCGTCTTATGGACGACGAGAGACGAGGGCGCGTTCCGGTTAAGATTACTACCGCCGCGCCTCTCAATGAAACGACGAAAAACAACCTTGCCGTCAATTTGCGTAAATTAGTCGGCGGGGAACCTAAGTTTTCCGTCGAGGTCGATCCGGAGATGATCGGCGGTATTATCGTACGCGTCGGGGACGTGGTCTACGACGCGTCTATTGCCACGCAACTGAGAAAAGTGCGCCAAGATATGATTGACAGGAGCGCCCATGAAATTCAAAGCCGACGAGATTGCTTCCGTTATCCAGAAGGAAATTGAGCAGTTTGAATCGCGCGTCGACGTTCGAGAAGTCGGACGCGTTATAGAGGTAGGCGACGGCATTGCCCAGGTCTACGGTTTGTCCGGCGTTATGTCGGGCGAGATGCTTCAGTTTCCTCACGACGTAATCGGATTAGCGTTCAATCTTGAAGAAAACAGCGTAGGCGTTATTCTTTTAGGCGACTACCTTCAAATTCAAGAAGGAGACGAAGTTCGAGCAACCGGTAAGTTGTTGCGAACGCCCGTTGGAGAGGCGGTTCTCGGGCGCGTCCTTGATCCGTTGGGCAATCCTCTCGACGGGAAAGGTCCCGTGAACGCTTCGGAGTTTCGACTGGTCGAAACTCCCGCGCCGGGCGTGTCTGATCGTCAGCCCGTACGTGAAGCGTTGCAGACCGGCATTAAAGCTATCGACGCGATGACTCCGATTGGACGAGGTCAACGGGAGTTGATTATTGGCGATCGTAAGACGGGCAAAACCCAAATTGGCGTCGATACGATCATCAATCAAAAAGGGAAGGGCGTCAAGTGTTTTTACGTCGCCATTGGTCAAAAAGATTCGACGGTCGCAGGCGTAATTGAAACTTTGCGTCAACATGACGCGATGGATTATACGACGGTCATTGTCGCCGGCGCCAGTTCTCCCGCTCCTCTGCAATATATCGCTCCTTACGCGGGCACGGCGATGGCTGAGTATTTCATGTATAACGGCCAACACGCGTTGATCGTCTATGACGACCTTTCGAAACAGGCGGTCGCATATCGTCAGCTTTCCCTGTTGATGCGTCGTCCTCCGGGGCGCGAGGCGTATCCCGGCGACGTCTTTTATTGCCACAGTCGATTGCTCGAACGAAGCGCTAAACTGTCCGACGATTTGGGCGGCGGTTCTTTGACTTCTTTGCCGATTGTTGAAACGCAGGAAGGAGAGGTTTCCGCTTATATTCCTACGAACGTCATTTCGATTACCGACGGACAGATTTACTTACAGCCGGACCTGTTCTTTCGAGGACAACGCCCTGCGATGAACGTAGGGATCTCCGTTTCGCGAGTCGGCGGTTCGGCGCAGATTCCCGCGATGAAGCAAGTGGCGGGAGGTCTTCGACTCGACTTGGCGGCGTTCCGCGAACTTGAAGCTTTCGCTCAATTGGGTTCGGATCTTGACGCGGCGACGCAGCAACGTTTGGATCGCGGGTATCGAATGAACGAGCTCCTGATTCAAGGCGTTTGTCAGCCGCTTGACGTTATCGATCAGGTTTTGGTAATTCATGCGGGCGTTAAAGGCTATCTCGACTCGATTCCTGTTTCTTTAATTCGCGTCTGGGAAAAGGAATTTTTGACGTGGTTCCACGACAGAAAACAACCGCTCTGGGATCGCGTTAAAGCGCTTACTGGAAAAATGGGCGAGGAAGAAACCGATCTTATCGAAGCGGCGATCGTCGAGTTTAACGAATTTTTTACAAAGGCGCATTGAATTTGATTTTACTCGTCGAGACTTTTCGACGTCGCGTTAACTGTTTGTAAAAACGACCTTTTTTATTCCTTTTGCGGCGTAGGTCGTTTGTCCACTTTTACAATCGATTGTTTTTATGGCAAAAGCACGAGCGCTTGACAAGCGAAGAAAATCGATCAAGAATATACGCAAGATCACGCGAACAATGGAGTTAGTTTCGACTGCTCAGTTTCGTCGCGCGATGGAACGCGCCGTCGACGCCGAGTCTTATACGAAGCGAATCGCTCGACTGGTCGCTGACCTGGCGAACGCGGATTTGAAGGTCGAGCATCCTCTTCTTGCGCGTCGGGAATCGACCAAAAAGGCCGTTTTGTTAATTGTGACGGCTAATCGGGGACTCTGCGGCGGTTATAACGCCGGGGTCTTGCGCGCAGGGACTGCTCGATTGGAAGAGCTTTCGAAATCTTACGACGAAGTCGAGCTTTTTGTTTCGGGCAAACGAGGCGTCTCCCATTTGAATTATCGCGGCGTAAAAATTACGCGTAGTTTTACGCAATTCGATCATAAAACGTCTTACGACGACGTTCTTGTTTTAGCGGACGAATGTTTAACGCGTTATAAACTTGGCGAAATCGATCGTTTTGACGTCGCTTACTCGCGCTTTGTCTCTTTGTCTAAACAAATTCCCGCTTCTGAAACGCTTTTACCCCTCGCCGCTATGACGGAAGACGCCGACTGTCAAAGCGACGGTCCGAAGAGCGAGTTAGAATACGAATTCTTGCCTTCGCCAGAAAGCATTTTGGAAGAGGTTGTTCCTAACGCGTTTCGTATCAAATTGTTCAAATGCTTTTTGGACGCCGCCGTTAGCGAGCAGATTGCGCGAATGATGGCGATGAAAGCGGCTACCGACAACGCCGATTCAATGATTTCGTCGTTGACGACGACGTACAATCGCGCCCGGCAGTCGCAAATTACCAATGAAATTATTGAAGTCATCAGCGGCGCTACGGCGTTGCAATAGCCGACCGGAAGAGCGTTCAATTCGCGCTTTATTACGGACGGCGCTATTTTAGAAACATAACGCGTACTTAAACGAGGTCTCTTAACGATAGAACGCGAGACGCTACGGCGTCCGTCGTTTTTCGTTAAGCGTTCAGAAAACAGGGCGTTGTAACGAAATGAACCAAACTAATACGAATCACAAAATCGGACGCGTTACCCAGGTAATCGGTTCGACGTTTGACGTGGAATTTGACGAAGGGCATTTGCCGGCCATTTATAACGCCGTTAAGATCGATCAGGAACTTGACGAAGTTAAAATTCATTTGACTGGCGAAGTTCAGCAACATTTAACCGGCGGTCGCGTTCGTTGCGTCGCTTTAGGAAGCACCGACGGTCTTGTTCGCGGCATGCCTTGCGTAGATTCCGGTTCTCCCGTTTCTGTACCCGTTGGAAAGAACACCCTTGGACGCGTTTTTAACCTGCTTGGCGAACCAATCGACAAAATGGGGCCGGTGGAGGCCGACGAGTATCGACCGATCCATCAAAACGCTCCGAGCGTTTCCGACTTGGCGACCACGTCGATGATCTTTGAAACAGGCATTAAGGTCATCGACTTGCTGACTCCTTTTGTTCGCGGCGGAAAAGCCGGTTTATTTGGCGGCGCGGGGCTTGGCAAGACGGTTATCATTCAGGAGTTGATCGCGCGTATTGCCAGCGCGCATGGCGGAGCTTCTGTGTTTGCCGGCGTCGGCGAGCGCACGCGCGAGGGGAACGATCTTTGGCGCGAGATGAAAGAAGCGAAGATTGGCGATTCCGATCGTTCCGTTTTGGATCAAACGACGATGGTGTTCGGTCAAATGAACGAACCGCCTGGGGCGCGTCTCCGCGTCGCTCTTTCCGCGTTGACGATGGCGGAATATTTTCGCGATAATTTGGGTTCCGACGTTCTTTTGTTCATCGACAACATATTCCGTTTCTCACAAGCAGGTTCCGAAGTGTCGGCTCTTTTAGGCCGCATGCCCAGCGCAGTTGGTTACCAACCGACGTTGGCTTCGGAAATGGGCGCTTTGCAGGAACGAATCGCGTCGACGAATCGCGGCGCGATCACGTCGGTGCAAGCGGTGTACGTTCCTGCAGACGACCCGACCGACCCCGCGCCGGCGACCGCTTTTGGCCAGCTTGACGCATTCGTCTATCTTGAACGCGCGATTTCCGAAAAAGGCATTTATCCCGCCGTCGATCCGCTCGCTTCTTCCAGTCGTATGCTTGACCCGCAATATGTCGGCGAAGAACATTACGCCTGCGCCAGACGCGTTCAGCAAATGCTCCAAAAGTATCGCGAACTCCAGGACATTATCGCTATTCTTGGGGTCGACGAACTTGCTGAAGAAGATAAACTGGTCGTGCATCGCGCGCGCCGTATCGAACGATTCCTTTCTCAGCCGTTCCTTGTCGCCGAGGTTTTTACAGGTAAGAAGGGCGAAATAACGCCGTTGAAAGACACGGTTCGTTCCTTTAACGAGATTTGCGACGGCAAATGGGATCACCTTCCGGAGCAAGCGTTTATGTATGTTGGAACGATCGAACAAGCCGCGGAACAAGCTGAACGGATGGAGGTCGAAGCGCGCAAGAAGTGAG
>JAFZNK010000016.1 GCA_017550965.1 Thermoguttaceae bacterium | reverse complement strand
GCTTTATCTTGGCGGAACTTATTTCAAGTGGGTTCCCTCGACGCTCGACATTGTCGGCAAGAAGGAACTCTGGCTCAAAACGGGAAGAAAAAGAGTGGTTACCGGCGTGACGCAAGACGCGAACGGAAACGTAACCGCCGCGACCGAAGAGATCGTCGTTCTGTTGGATTCGTAAAGCCGGCTTAGTCGACGCGATAGAATTCGCGATACCAATCGACAAATCGTTTCAGCCCCGTCTGCAAATCGACCTGGGGCTTGAACCCAAAGTCGGCGACCAGATCGTCGACGTCGGCGTACGTCTGATAGACGTCCCCTGGCTGCATGGGAAGAAATTCTTTTTTCGCTTCTTTTCCGACGAGACGCTCTAACGTTTCGATGAGATCCAGGAGTTTTTCAGGACGATTGGCGCCGATGTTGTAGACTTTGGCGCGATCGCCTTTTGCGTTTGGCTCGGGCGGCTTGCGCAAAACGTTTTCTATTCCCTGAACAATATCGTCGACATAAGTGAAGTCGCGATACATGTCTCCGTTGTTGAAGATCTGGATCGGCTCGCCGTTAAACATCTTGCGCGTAAAGATAAACGCCGCCATGTCCGGACGGCCGTACGGGCCGTAGACGGTGAAAAAGCGCAGTCCGGTGCAGGGGATTCCGTACAGGTGCGCGTACGAATACGCGAAGAGTTCGTTCGACTTCTTGGTCGCCGCGTAGAGCGAGACCGGCTCGTCGACGCGATCGCTTGTGGAGAAGGGCGTTTTCTGCTGATTGCCGTAGACGGACGAGCTAGACGCGTAGACCAGATGGTCGACCGGCGAGCGCCGACACGCTTCCAGAATATTGAAAAAGCCGACGATATTGGAGTCGACGTACGCTTTGGGGTTTGTGATCGAATAGCGAACGCCCGCCTGCGCGCCAAGATTGACGACGACTTCCGGACGATATTTCTCAAACAGAGCGTCGACTTCCGCCGCGTCGGCAAGATCCCCTTTGACAAACGCAAAACCCGGAAACGCCTCGAGTTCTTTCAGACGCGCGTATTTCAAATTGACGTCGTAATAGTCGTTGATATTGTCGTATCCGACGACAGACGCGCCCTGCGACGCGAGTTTTTTGGCAAGATGGTACCCGATAAATCCGGCCGCGCCGGTAATTAAGTAGGTCTTGTTCAGATCGATCGATCCGTTTTGTTCGCTCATCGTGTTTTTCCGTATTCTGAACGCGTTTATTCGTTGAAGCCGCGATATTCCGCCGAGATCTTATTATAGCTTTCCAGATCGCCGACGTCAAATCTTTTGCCGGGCATGAGCGTCGCGTAGACCTTTTCGTTCGCGCACGCCCACGCCGCGAGGCTTCCGGGCGCGTCGTAGCCGCAGCCTTGTTCGAGCGCGTCGCGCAACTTCGTCGCCGTCAAATTGCGATAGGCGTAAAAGGGCGGGACGCACCAGTTGGATTTCGGCTCTTGCGGCTTTTCGACCATCGACAGAACGAGGTCGTTCTCTCCAAGTTCCAACACGCCGCATTTGCGCAACTTATTGGGGTCCGGCTCGTAATAGCGCATAATAGCGTCTCCGTCGACGCGTTCGAAATAGTCCAAAAAGGCGCCGAGCGAGAAGTCGAGCACGTTGTCCCCAGCGAGGACGAGAAGATCGCCGGAGAGATTCGCTTCTTCTATGGCGAAAAGAACGTCTTTTACCGCTCCGATTCGCGTTTCGTTCGACGTCGAACCGTCGTTAAGAACTTCGATCGGCGCTTTGCTCGGAACAAGCGCGTCGACGCCCGACGCTTTATCGTCGCGCCATTTATAGAAGAAGTCGGCGAATTTCGCGTTGGTTACGACGACGAACCGCTCGATTTTGCCGAATCGGTCGACGTCGTCGATCAGCCAGTCGACGATCGTTTTTTCGCCGACTTTCAGAAGCGGCTTGGGGAAGTTTTCCGTAAGCGGATAGAGTCGCGTGGCGTAGCCCGCCGCTAAAATAACGCAGTTCATGGTAAATCGCCTCAAAGTTGAACGCCGTCCGACGTTTGGCAGAAGTGGATGGAGAATTTGTCCTGAAGATTAGGAAACGCGCGCAGATATTCGGTCGTCATTTTTTGAGCGATCGCGTCGCGCTTAGCGGGGTCGACGAGCGCCATGCAACACCCTTTGAACCCCGCGCCGCTGAACCGTCCGCCGTAAATTCCGTCCGTGTCGAGCATTAACTCGTAAAGCGTGCGAAGCTCTTCCGACCCCGTCTCGTAATTGTGAATCGAGCTGTGTCCGCTTTCGAAGATCAACTTGCCGAATTTCTTTAAATTACCCTGCCGCCAGTACTCGACGCCCTGCTTGACGCGCGCGACTTCGCCGTAGTAATGGCGCGCGCGTTTGCTCCAGTTTTCCGGGAGTCGTTCGGCGTATTTTTCAAAGACGGCCAGGGGCACTTCGCGCAAACGCGTGTCTTCGAATTTCCCGTAATCCATTTCGGACCAGCCTTTAAGCGCGTACGCCGCCGCTTTAAGCTCGTCGACGCGAACGTTAAACGCCGACCCCGCGAGCGTGCGCTCGACGCCGCTGAAGAAAATCGCGATTTCAAAGGGGGGCGTTTTCGGGCCGGGAGAAACGAGCTCGTATTTGTCCGTTTTTGTGTCGAGGAAGAGCAATTTGTCTTTTTGAGAATAGACTTCGCAGCTCTGGTCAAGCTTTCCGACTTTGACGCCGACGTAGCGCGTTTCCGCGTCGAGCGCGATATTGATCATGTCCGCGCGCGAGACGTGGACGTCGTTGACGTCGCAGAGCGCGGCGAGAAACGCGATAATGACCGCCGCCGACGACGACAGCCCCCCGATCGGAAGCGTTCCTTCGATCACGCAGTTGAGCCCGCGCTTGAGTTCGAACCGTCGTTCGAGCGCCCAGGCGGCGCCGCGAAGATAGTCGGCCCAGTCGCGTTGCGGCGTCGGGATGCGCCCGATATGAAACGTCTGTTCCTTCTCGAAATTCAAACTTCGGAGCCGAACGGCGCCCGCGGTCGGCGCGTAAACGATCGTGATTCCCTTGTCGATCGCGAACCCGGAAACCAGCCCGTATTGGTGGTCGACGTGCGCTCCCAACGGGCAGACGCGATACGGACAAAACGATTCGCGTACCGACAAATTCTTCTTTCCTTTGCCGTATTGCTTCAAAAATTCGTCATGCGCGTTCATTTTCGATCTCCGATTATATTTGTTTTGGGCTCGAATATTGTCGTATTTTAATTGATTTCTGTTTAAAATTCTTTTCCTATTATATCTATTTTGAAATTTTCTGCAGTAAAAACGCGATAATTTTTGAAAATTTTTCAGTAGTTTTAAGAAAATTTTTTGGAAATTTTAGAGAAAATTGAAGAAAAAAGAGGATGTTTTTTAGTGAAAAAGTATAAAAACGATTGCTTTTTCTATGGAATCGACGTGTTGAACGTATGAAATAGCGCCGTGTTTTGGACGTTATTTAAGTCAATCTCTTCCGTATTTGTTGCGCGCTTTGGGGAAATGTGATAGAATGACGAACGAAGAGCGACGCCGTTTTAGCGTCGACGAACCGACCTTTTTAAGAAAAAAACGACGATGGATTATTTATTATTGTTTGCGCAGGGAACTGCGAAGATAGTAACGCCGTTAATTCTGGAAGCGCAACAGACAGACGCCAACAATCTGACTAAAGACGACTTTAAAGGCGTATTTGACGCCTTTGGGCCTATTATCGTCGTTATGGTCGCTATTGTCGTCGTCAAGGCTCTATATGATATTCTGGGTCCGAAGTCCAAGTCGAAAGGTTATAAAAGTAATCGGAGAAGATACGGAATTGATCCCGATAATTCGTCTACCGGGTATCGGGCGGAATACAATAAGGGAAAGAATCAACTTAAAGACGACTTCGACGACGCGCCTGTTGGCAATTGTTCCTATTGCCGCAAACCGATAATGACTCCCACTGAACGTGATTTTTTTGTGAAGCTTTGCGAGTCGGCGAAGTCAAAATATTGGGTTTTTACGCAAGTTTCTCTTTGGGCGATCGCCGAAAATCGAGAAAAATCAGGAGAGAATTATGTGGCGCGGAAGCGCGTTGATTTTGTCTTATGCAATCCTCGTGACGCGAGCGTCATCCTTGCAATTGAGTTAGACGACTGGACTCACAATAAAGCAAGCGTTCAGAGACGGGACGCGCAAAAAGACGCCATTCTTGAATCGGCGGGTATTCCGCTTTTACGCGTTCAGGTTGGAAACAACGACGCGGCGATGCTCGCCGTAAGAAACAAACTTCTTGAAATATATCGGAAAGCGTAATCGCGCGGTAGGTAGTCGTTATGTTTTCCGCATAATGGTTTGTAACTAGAGGCTATTTATGTGTTTTATCGTTTTTTGTTTTAACTGAGATTCTTTTATCTTATTGGAATTCTGATAGAATCTATGAAGAACTGGGGCTTTGTATGCCAAACAGAGTTTTGAGGAGTGTATCATGAATAATTTTTTGCTTTTTGCTCAAGAAACTGCAACTCCAACTGAGACAACCACTCATGAAGTTCAGCCAGTAGACGCCCGCGATCTGGCGGCAGACGGCGTTAAGGGCGCGTACAACATGGTCAAGCCTTTGATTAGCATAATAGTTCTTCTCATTATAGCAAAAGTCCTGATGGATGTTTTTGGCCCCAAGCCTAAAGGAAAGAGATAGCTGAAAGAAATTGTAATCGCCGTTCCGACGAACGCCGCCGAGCCCGCGCTCCGCAGGAGCGCCCAGGTTAACCCGACGCGTCGGGCCGTCCCAACGAAGAACCGCCGCCACGATTCCAAACGAGATCATGGCGGCGGTTTTGTCTTTGGCGTATGAGCGCCGCTCCGTTTGCCTGTGTTGACGGCTGATATCGCACGCCCCGCCGCCGGGTTCCGCGGGACTAGCCCGCTTCGCCCTTAGATAGCGGCTTGAGAATTAACGTTCGGGCGCCGTATCGATTATCGGTTCTGGAATTCCAGAACGTCCTCGCCTTGCGATTCGATATCCCGGATCTCTTTTCCGTCGATCATCACCTGATATTTCACGCCTTTTTTCGCGGAAATTCTGACGACGTCGTCTTCGACGCGCAACGGGTAGGGGGACGCGATTCTATGACCGGCGCAGTCGGCGATCTGAACGTTGGTCGGCTTGCCTTCGATCATTTGGCGCAGTTGCCATACCACCGCCGGGTTGATCCACGGGCCGTTCTTAACCTGCGTGTCCAAATTAAAGGAGTCGGGCAGAAGCCCAATGAAGATTCCCTTCGATTCGACGTCGTCGCCCAGCTGACATTCGGCGCTCGCGACGATTCCTTCGGCGATTTTCAACCAGGGCAACGTGTCGTCGTGTTTCGCGAGAAGAATAAGCGCGTAGGCGTAGTCGAGTCCGCACCACTGAACGGGGCGTCCCATCCAGTTGGGCGAGAGCCAGCCGGTGGCGCCGAAGACGGCGATCGTCGCGTAGCGCATCATCGGCTGTTTGCCCGGCGTAATTTCGGGATTCTCCCAGAGATAGACAAACGGAATTCCGGTAAGCGCCCAGCGTCGGGCGGCGTCGAGATACTTTTGATCGCCGGTTCCTTCATAAGCGAGAACGTTCGCGATCGCGCAACGCGACGAGCCCATAATATCGGGCGTATGGAGCGACAGTTCCCACGTCTGCGCGCCGGCGGGCGTCTTGAGCTTATTGACGAACTCAAGCCCTTTGAGACCGGCTTCCAACGCTTTGGGATCGCCCGTGTTGCGCCAGGCGTTGAACAACGTGAAAAGCTTGTTCCCGCAGTCGCCGGACGCGTAGTCGGTCCAGTGTCCTTTGAGATACTTGCCGGCGTAGCGGAACGAACCGTCGGGCCGCATCTGCTCGATCATGCCGTTCGTCCAACGCTCGAAATGATCGACGATCTCGTCCCCTCTGCCGACAAGCAGGAACGGCGCGTAATTGGCGAGGTGCGAGCCGCCGTATTCCATGCCCGGCGTCTCGGGGAATTCGCCGGTGATTTCCCAAATGGCGCCGATAGCGTCGCTTCCCCAAAACGGCTTAAACGAGTATGGCGGGTCAGGCGAAAACGTCGCGTGTTGCCAGCCCTTGGGCGTCTTTAGCGCCGAATCTTCATATCCGGCGAGAATGCGCTTCGCCATTGCTTCGCCTGTGAACGGAGGCGTCGGGACGTCCGGGAGTCCGCGCGTCTTAACCGACCACAAAATAGCCTCTTCAATCGGTTCGAGCGCGTCGGCGACGCGAACGACGCCGGATCCGTTTTTAGCGCAAACGTTGAAACGAGACGAGTTCGCGTCGCCGTCGATGAAGTCGGGAACCGCGAAGATAATTTGATTCATTGGGTCGTCGTAGAGAATCGAGAGCGAGCCGCGATCGGTGACGATCGACGCGAAAGGCGCGGTCGTCCAATACCAGGGCTGCGCGTAACGAACGTGTTCGGGCGTTTCAATATCGGCGGTCGACGAACTGTGTTCGCCTTTTTCGAGATACTCGGACCCGGAAAGAATCGCCTGCTCCATGGTTCCCAACGGGCGAACGACCGGCGCGTGAACGTCGACTTCAGATTCGACTTCGTATCGAAGCAAATCGCCGTCCAGACTGAATTTAAGGGTTCCGCATTGACTCCCGGAAACCAGTTCGACGACGGGCTTTCCGTCGCACCAGGGATTATACGCCGTGTTCGCTTCCGCCGTAGCGTTGAGTATTTTGCGCGCCGCGTCGACCGGTATGCGGATCAGCGCGAACTGGAGTTCCGTATCCGAGATCTTTTGTATCGTGGGAATTACGCGCGTCGTCGCTTTTTCTTCCTTCGCTTCGCTCGCCCCGAACGTCAGGTCCGCTTTGCTGAAATCGGTTCGGTCGGGCAAAATCGCGCCCCCGTCCCCTTCTTCGTAGGCGAGCGGAGAAATAACCGCCGCGCGAACGCCGTTTCTAAAAATCTCCGCGCCGGATCCGTCAAATTGGAATCGAACTTCGACGCCGCCGCTTTTTAACGTCGCGCCGACTTTGCCCGCGCCTTCGTCGGCGGCTTGTTCGTTGAACGTAAAGAAGCGCCGATTAATCGACTCGCCGCCGTCCCTGGGCGTCGCGACGATCTCAATTTCTTCAAACGGTTTCTTTTGCGGGAAATAGACGTCGACGGGCGTTTTCGCGCCGACTTCAAACGTTCCCTGCGGATAGGTCTTGCGAGGATCGGCGCCGTAACGTTCGGTAGCGACGATCAACGGTTCGGTTTCGTTGTTGATCAAATTGAACGTCAGCGTTCCGTCTTTAATTTCATGCGTTCCGAATTTTAACGGTTTATAGACGACTCGAATTAATTCGATCCGCGCGATTTCCGCGAGCCCTTCGTCCCCGCCTATGTCGAAGCGGAGTCGAAGGATCGGGCTTTTCGTGTCGAGCGGAACGACGTATTCGTGGAAGTCGGAGTCCTCCGCAAGGTCAAAATGATTCGAATTCCCTTCGTTATAATCGGGATCGGCTTCTTCGGCGGAAAAAATCTGGCCCGAACCCGTGTTTTCGCGCCGAACCGTCAATTTGACGAGCGTTTTGGGCGAAGTCTTTTCGTAAGCGCCGTCTTTAAGGATCGAGTCGAGCGCGGGGCTGAAGAAATACGGATCGTGGACGTCCGACTCAACGACGAGCGTCTTTTCGCCGCGCGACAATTTCACGCCGGCGCGCGCCTCCCAGCCGTCGAGCGTTGTTTGAGGATCGGAAAAGTCGATAACGCCGAGCGATTCGAAGCCGACAAATTCCCGCGGAACGACGTCGATGGGCTCGTCGACCGGATAACCAGATTTAACGTCCGCAGAGAACGCGGAAACCGAGGTTAGCGTCGCGATCGTCAGAAAGGCGAACGCCGACGCAAACGTTTTTAACAATTGACGTTTCACATGCGCATCCTTATATTAGCGAGTCTTTAATTGCGGCGAAGCGCCGCGTCGACCTCCCATTATATAAGCGCCAAAAACGCTTTTCAACCGCTTCGAGCGTTTTCTTGACGATCGCGCGACAGAGCGAAGCCGACGTCGACGCCAAACGGACCCCAAATCTCCCAAATTTTTCTTTTTTCTCCCAAAACGCGGTTGGATTTGGGAGAAAAGTGGGAATAATTGGGAGCAAGGAGATTCAAATGACGAGACTATTCGACTATTCCAAACTTGCCGATCGAACGTGGGACGCCGAAATAGTATCGTATCTCTCGAAAATTCACGAGTTCAAAGGGAAACAGGCGTTCTATCTTCGTCAAAACCCCGTCGCGCTCGAGCGAATGATTGAAATCGCGAGAATTCAGAGTACGGAAGCGTCCAACAGAATCGAAGGGATCGTTACGACAAATTCAAGGCTCAAAAGCCTTGTCGCCGACAAAACGACTCCCCAAAATAGAGACGAGGAGGAAATCCTCGGCTATCGCAACGTTCTTAACCTGATTCACGAGAACTACGACGCGATACCGATCAGAAGTTCTTATATTTTGCAACTTCATCAAGAATTGCTCAAGTATACGAATTATTCGTTTGGCGGTCGGTTCAAGACGGTTCCCAACGAAATCGCCGCAGTCGGTTCCAACGGCGAAAAGGTCGCGATGTTTAAGCCTCTTGAACCGTACGAAACGCCCGACGCGATCGAAAGGATGTGCGCGAGTTACCAGGACGCGCTGGAGAAAGAATTTGTCGACGAATTAATCCTTATTCCTTGTTTTATCCTCGATTTTCTTTGCGTTCATCCGTTTATCGACGGGAACGGTCGCATGAGTCGGCTGTTGACCCTCCTTATGTTGTGCAGAGGCGGGTATTTTGTCGGTCGATACGTCGGCGTCGAAAAGGCGATCGCCGACACGAAAGAGGCGTATTACGACGCGTTGAAAAGGTCCGACCAGGGTTGGCGTGAAGGCAAAAACGATCCGACGCCTTTTATAAAGTATTCTCTCGGCGCGACGGCGTCTTGTTGTCGCGAATTTGAAAACCGAATGAGTTTCGTCCGGGATTCCGACGCGAAGAGAAATTCTTACGCCTGCGTCAAAAATTGCGTCGAACGGCAAATCGGGAAATTCACGAAGCAAGACGTTTTATCGGCGTGTCCTAACCTCGGGCGTTCGTCGGTCGAATCGGCGTTAAAGAAACTCGTCGAGGACGGAACGCTTGTTCGGCTGGGAGTCGGCAGAAACACGCGTTACGTCAGAGCGGATTCCGTTCGATGAGAATCGACTTGTCTTTTCGCCCGGTTTTTTGAAAAAAACTTGTTTTTTCATTTCGGAGGCGCTACAATGGCGGCGTCGACACTGGAGCCCGGCGTCGAAACGATCTCGGCGTTCGGTTTTTTACCACTTGTTTAGAAAGCAGTTCCATGAAGAAAATTATCGCGATAGTCGTTGTTGTCGCCGTCGCCGTTTACGTCTTCGGTTTCGCCCTTCCGAAATACCAGGAGAAAAAAGAACAGGATCGTCTTGCGGCTTATGTCGATTCCCTGCCCGATCCGCTGGCGGGAATGGGCGACGCCGCGCCGGGCGAACCCGGTAAAGGCGGGCCCGGAGGAGCGGGCGGTCCCGGCGGCCCCGGAGGCCCCGGAGGACCCGGCATGGGCGGTCCGCGCCGTAATCCGATGGAGGATCTCAAAGACGAAAACGGAAACGTCGTCGTTGCGAAACTTGACGAGTCGGATATGCCCGACGAGTTCAAAGAACGCATGAAGGCCGAGTTGACCGAGGCGGACGCAGACGCCGACGGACTTCTCAACGAAGACGAGCAGAAGGCTCTTGAAGAAATTCAACGCGCGAACAGACTCAATCGTATGTTCGATCAGCTGAAAAACGACGAAGGTCAATACGATCTGTCGAAACTTGAAGAAGCGAGAATGTTTCCGCCGATGAAAGAGGCGATTAGCGGCGCGGACGCGGACGCCGACGGGTTCCTGAGCGAAGAAGAACTCGCCGCCGCCAAAGAGGCTGTCGCCGAAGCGATGGCAAACGGTCCCGGTCCCGGCATGGGCGGCGGACCCGGCGGTCCCGGTATGGGCGGCCCAGGCGGCCCCGGCAGACCCGGCATGGGCGGTCCCGGAGGACCCGCTCCGGAAGAGAAATGATCGCGCCGCGTTGAATCGCGTCGTTTCCTTGAAATAACGAGGCCGCAAGGGATCGCCGTCGTCGCGATTTCTTGCGGCTTTTCTCTTGAAAAGGAACTCAAAAGGAGTAAAATAGCGTCGATTTCAGAGAATTGCCAAAAGAGAAAAGACGCGACGTTTTCAACGACGAGAGAATAACGATGAGAATCCTAATAGCGATCAATCAGGCGCGGGTTTTATACGACTTTAAGCGCGAACTGGTTTCCGCGCTGCTCGAACGCGGAGACGACGTCTATCTGTCGTTTGAAGAGGATTTTCGCGCCGAATATTTCGAAGCGACCAACGCGAAGATCGTCGCGACGCCGATCGATCCGCGCGGCGTCAATCCCGTTCGCGATTTCGCGCTGTACGCGTTCTATAAGCGCCTGCTCAGGAAATTGCGCCCGGACGTCGTTTTGACCTTTACCATCAAGCCGAACGTCTATTGCGGCAAAGCGTGTCAACGCGCGAAGATTCCCTATCTTGCGACGATTTCCGGACTTGGGGCCGCCGTCAACGCCAAAGGCCTGCTTGGTCGCGTCTCGTCGCAACTCTATCGCGTCGGCCTTGTCGGAGCGCGCCGCGTCTTCTGTCAAAACCAGTCGATTGCGAACAAAGTCGTGAACGACCGATTTGCGCGCGCGGAACAAATTGTTCGCGTCGCCGGCTCCGGCGTGGACGTCGAGAGTTTTTCCTATCTCGACTATCCCGGTCCCGACGCTCCGATCGAACTTCTTTTTATCGGGCGACTTATGCGCGACAAAGGCGTCGCGGAATTTATCGATTGCGCGCGCGTCGTTCGCTCGCGTCGGCCCGACGTGAAGTTCCGCATTCTTGGCGCGCCCGAGCGGCGATGTCCCGAGTACGGACAGGTCGTCGCGGCGGCGAAAGAGGGCGTCGTCGAGTATCTCGGATACCAGCTTGACGTCGTTCCTTATATTGCGACGTCGAGCGCGATCGTCTTGCCAAGTTATCACGAGGGCTTGTCGAACGTCCTGCTCGAAGGCGCGGCGTCCGGCCGACCGCTCTTGGCGTCAAACGCGCCGGGCTGCGCGGAAACTTTCGACGACGGCGTCACCGGATTTGGCTTCGAGCCGAGAAACGCGGATTCGCTGATCGACGCGGTCTGGCGTTTTCTGGAACTGTCCCATGAGGAGCGAAAAGAAGCGGGGCGGCGCGGACGGGAGAAAATCGTCGCGAATTTCGATCGGCGAAACGTCGTTCGCGCGTATCTTGAAGAAATCGACAAGGTTAAATCTAAGAACTGAACTCTCGGGCGTCGAATTGATTTCGACGCCCTTTTCTACGCTTCCGTCAGGCGCGTCAACGGCGCCAACCGCTTAAAACGCGATAGTTCTGGTATGCGGAAAAGAAGAAGAAAAACGCCATAAAGTAGCTTTCTTCCCGAAGAAACAAATAGCCAAGCGCCGCGGACAGGGCGATCGACACGATCATCGTGATTCGAACGCCGTCGGCTCCAAGCGACTGTCCCAATATCGAAAGGAGAATTTGACCTCCGTCGCAGGGAAAGATCGGCGCGAGGTTGAACAGGCCCCAAACGATCCCGACGAAGACGAACCCTTCGACGAAGAAGTACGTAAAGTAGATCAGCGGCAGGGAGCCGAAGAACCGAAACGATTCGACGTCGGCGGAGATCGACGGAATCACGCCGAAGATCGTCGTTCTTTCAAATCGGAACCCCAACGGAATCAACAGGAGCGCGAGCGCGAAGGCGGCGGTTATTTCCGCGATCGGGCCCGCCGCGGCGGTGAGCGCGCGCTTGATTGGAACGCGGTCGCTTGTCGAAGACGACGTCAAGCCGCCGAAGACGAACGCGCCGGACGCCGTCGACCCGATTCCCAAATCGATCGTCGGCGTCGAGCCGTAGACTTTGCGCATCGCGAACGCGTGGCCAAGTTCATGAACTAAAATCGAAAGAAAGACCGCCGCCGACCAGCCGAGCAAGCCGAACAGCCACGGTCCGTTTTGTCCTCTTAAAAAGGGGGAGAAGAAGACGCAAATGAGCCAAAACGAGACCATGACTCTTACGGGAAAGCCGAAGATTTTGAATTTCCAGTCGAATTGGGAGAGGTCCATCGTTTTGCCGTCGCGTTGTTTCTTACGCGCCCGCCTTAATCGCCGCGAGAAGTCCGCGCACGTAGCCGAGCGATTCCATAAAGCCGGGGAACGGGTCGTTTTCGTCGATCTCATATTCGAACGGGCAAACTCGATTATACCCGACGGCGATCAATTCGCGCATGAGCCCGAGAAGATCCATTTTGCCGTGTCCGCAAATCACGCCGTGTCCGGCGGGCGCCCATTCGGTCATGTCTTTGACGTGGAAGTCGAAGATACGATCTTTGTATTCGCGCACCGCTTTGACGGGGTCTTCGCCGGCGCGAATCGAGTGGCCCGTGTCGAGGGCGATTCCCATGCGCGGATCAAGGTCTTTGACGCGTTCCCAGACCGATTCCGCCGTCGGATAGCGTTTGTCGCCCGGCCCGTGGTTGTGAATCGCCATAAGGACGTCGTATTCTTTGACTTTCTCTTCGGTATACGGGATCAGATCCCATTCGGGAACGCCGACGATCGACACGCAGCCGAGCGCTTTGGCGTAGCGGAACGCGTTGTCGACGTCTTCTTTTTTGCTCATGTAGACGACGCCGCACGAATAGACGTTCATGCCCGCGTCGGCGAATTTTTTGGCCATGGCGGCGCATTCTTCGTCGGTCGACTTAAGCGAAAGATGGAAATCTTTGAGCGTAACTTTTTTAATTTCCGCCTTTTTGCACCACGCGATCATTTGATCGACGTCAAATTTGCGGAACGAGTAGGACGCGATCCCCAGTTCGAACAGAGGCTCGCGTTTGACTTGCGCGTCCTGGGCGCGCGTCGGCGCGCCGTTGAGCGTCGCCGCGACGGCCGCCGCGCCGGCGGTCGTAAAGAAAGAGCGTCGGGAGAGATTCATGGTTCGTTTCCTTGATTGTTGAAGTTAAAGAACGACGGCGCGTTACGCCTGAGGCGGGTCGATTCCAAAGTCGGTGATTTTGAGCAGCGATCGGAACGAATAGCCGCGATCGACAAACGCCTGCGCTCCCCCTTCCATGCGGTCGAGAATCGCGACGACGCCGTCGACTTTAATTCCGGCTTCTTCAAGACGTTCGATCGCTTTGAGCGAACTGCCGCCGGTCGTAACGACGTCTTCGACGACGATCACGCGGTCGCCCGCCTTAACCGGGCCTTCGATATATTTTTGCGTTCCGTGATCTTTGGTCTCTTTGCGCACGAGAAACGCTTTGAGATCGATTCCGCGCGAGCCGGCGACGGTAATGACCGCCGCGCAAATCGGGTCGGCGCCCATCGACATGCCCCCGACCGCGTCGGGGAACGTCGCGTCTTGTTGGATCAATTCGAGAATCCCTTCGCCGATAAGGACGGCTCCGCGAGCGTCAAGCGTCGTCATTTTTCCGTCGCAGTAGTATTTTGATTTTTTGCCCGACGCCAAAGTGAAGTATTCGCCTTCGGGAGCGATTTTAAGAGAACATTCGCGAACGATCGCCGCCAATTCGTCTTTGTTATACATTGCGTTTCTCGCTGGGGTTGACTTGCCGCGCTAAAATCGCCGCGCGACGTCGCGCGACTTGACGCCTGTCATTATATCGGCTAGCCGCAAATTTGCAACATCGCGAGCGACCGTGAAAAAACGACTCGCGCCCCCTGAGGAACGCGAGTCGCTTTTGCGTTTCTTCGAACGTCTCCGGGCGCGACGCTTATCGCATTCGCTCTTTGGCGAATTTCTGCGCGGCGAAGAGCAGGACGTCGTCGCTGGGGATGGCGAACGATTTGCCCCGATACTCTGGAGAACTGCTGTTGTAGAACGATTTAATAAAACCAAGGACGTAATTTTCCGGATCGACAACGGGAGACCCCGAGCTTCCGCGTTCAATTTGGGCGTTCAGCGTAAAGAGCCTGTTGGAGTCGTATTTTTTTACGTTGGGGTCCGGTTTGGCGACCGTTCCTGAAAGAAGGTCGTCCTCGGACGGACTGACAAAGCGGATCGTTTCGTCAAGTCGAACGCGGTCGTTGTTTCGGAACTTAAGAGGGCGGATTTTTGACGCGACGTTCTCTAACGGGAACTCCATCACAAGGTGATCTTTTCCGAGGTCGTACGCGATGCGTTCCGGTTTGACCAGCGTTCCGTCAAACAGTTCGATCCCAATGAGATCATTCTTCCAGTCTGCGGCGAGGTTGTGAAACAAATGCGCGTCGCTAAAAACGAGAAAATATCCGTCTCTGAAGGCTCGCGCGACTCCCCCGTATCCCTCGAAACTAAACGAGGGGCCGTTGCTGGAATCCTTAGGAGGGGGAACGAGCCGACCTACTTTGGGCATGCTATAACGCCAGGAGTCGACTTCGTCGTAACTGATCAGCGAGATTACCGAATCGTCGAAAGAATCCAATTCGTTGAAGTAAGCGCGGACGTCGTCAACCGACGAGAAATGGAATACTGCCGACTTGATCTTTTTTGAGGCGCCGACGTTCGATTTCAGAGACTTCGCGTCGACGGAATTTTTCGATCGCGTCGTCGTCTGCAACGGCGCCGGTTTCACAGCGTCTTCAGCGCGCGTCCATTCCGACGTTACTTCGACGACGGCTCTGTCGGGCGCAAAATCGGATTCGACGTCCGACGCGAACGCGGCGGCTCCGAAAACGGCGGATAAAGCGGCGAATAAAGCGGCGGTCCCCAAAATAGGGAACGATAAAACGCCGAAAGAACGACGGTTGACGTCGACGCTCAAACGAGCGCGCGATCCCCTGCGGCTAGACGACGTAGCGTTCATGAAAGTCCCTTTTCCTCTGTGTTGCGTTCGACTGTTTAAATCCGTAGTACAGCCGAATTCCGACGAGCGCGCCTCCTTAGCGACTCGCGCGGAGCGCCCATTGTATCACAATCGACGCCGGAAAGCAAGTATTTTTGACTATAAAAAAATAAAAATTTTTATACGGTATTTGTCGTCTCTGTATGAAAAAAGTTCGCGTTGACGACAAAAAAATGAAAAAATTATGTTCACAAGTTGCAGAATTGAGCTGATGACGAAAGCGAACGAACAGGAGACTCCCGACTTTCTTCGAGGTTTAGTCTTTTTGAGAATTGGCGTTAGAGAGAGCCGCAAAACAAAAACGGCCCGCGCCTTTATCCGGGCGCGAGCCGTTTGCGAAATCGTCTGTCCGGAAAACGTTTTTAACGGCTTGAATACGACGCGTTTTTCAGGACGACCTGCTCGTTTTTAACGACGGCGGGCGGCGTCAAGCGCTCGAGGTTTTTGTCGGCGAGAAGGATCGCGTCGTAAATCGGAATTCCGCGCGCGTCTCTTTCGTCGTCTTTGTGTCTTGATTGAATCAGGCCGATCACGGCTCCGTCTTTGTCGACGATCGGCCCGCCCGAGCAGCCGCCCTTGATTGGAGCTTTAAACATGAAGTCGCCGGTTCCGCCCTTTTTCGCCAATTTGCCCGTCATGAAACTGTTGCTGCGGCGGTATAAGGTCGGATCCTCGAGTCCGTCGCCCGTCGGCGGCGCGAACGCGGCGACGTCAGGACTTTTCATGTCGGCGTTGTCGCGTAACTTCGCGGGAACGGCGTCTTTGGGGACGTCTTTCGCCGCGATCGAAAGGACGACGATATCTCCTTCCTTTTCCGGCTTTTGTACCATCTCGATTGGCGTAACGACGGAACCGTCGGGAAAACAAATATAAATTCCGTCTGTCGAGGGATTTTCTTCGACGACGTGGAAGGCGGACAGCACGAAATAGAAGCCTTCTCTGGGCGCGCGTACCAAGACTCCGTAAGACGGTTCCAGATAGTCCGGCTCCTGAGAAGAATGGGCGGGGAGAGATTCGATGTTTCCGACGAGTACGACGCTTTTGTACGCATTCTGAACCGCTTTTTTAATACCGAAGTCTCCTGTTTCTTTATTACCAAAGTCTCCTGTTTCTTTATTACCAATGCCTCCTGTTTGGCCAATTTTATTATCATAGCTGTATTTAGCGAGAAATTCTTTGCGACGCTGATATTCCAACGGATCATACCCCTGAGCGCCGGTTGAGGGACCGAGCGCGAACAAAGATTGTCGGGGAGGTTTGGGAGCCTTTGGCTGAGGAGACGAGGCGCCTGGAACGTTTTTTTTGCCCTTAATTGTGCCGGCAGTACCGGAGCTACCGAACATGGAATCGGGAGGGGCGCTGAGCGTTCCGGAAGTAACGCTTTTAACGAACTGACTTACATTAGGATGAATAGCGTTCTTGTAGGTCACAAACATCGAAGCGGCCACCGCTGAAGCTATAGCCGAAATCGCTACAAGATTCCCGGAAGTCATTCCCTTTCTCACGGGAAATTTTGAAGACAATTTTTTATTCATGGGACGCGCAAAAGGTTTATACATGAATCTTTAAAAAACCGGCGTCCCTGCCGCAACGCTTACAATCCTAACTATATTGTCTATAAAACTCATATAACTGCAAGAGACGGAATCAAAATTTTTGAAATTTTCAAAAAAAACGAAAGATTTGGCTCGAATTTTTGGAAACGCGGCCGAGAAAGGAACGCTCATAGACCGCCGTAAAAAGAAACCGACTCGCATCCCCTGAGGAACGCGAGTCGGTTCAACGCGAATAATCGGACGTTATTACCGCCGACGCTTATCAAATTTATTCTTCAGCGAATTCCTCGACTGCGAAGCGCAAGACCCCGTTTATTGGCGTGGCGAACGATTTGCCTCGTTTTTCCGGCTTGTCGCTGTTGTAGAACGACTTAACGAAACCAATCGCGCGGTTCTCTTCGTCTATGACGGGGCTCCCGGAAGAACCGACTTCGACTTGCGCGTCCATCGTGAGGAGCTTATTGGAGTCATAGTTCTTTACCAGATCGTCCGGTTTGGCGATTTTTCCTAACGAGAGGACGTTTTCCGACGAAGGGGTCGCCAAACAAATTGTTTCGTTGATTTCAACGCGATCGCTGTTTCGGAACTTGAGACGTCGAATTTTCGACGAGACGCCTTCGAGCGGGAACTCCATGACGAGATAATCCTTCTGACAATCGAACGCGATTCGTTCCGGTTTAAGCGTCGATCCGTCAAAGAGTTTGATTTCAAGCGACTTGTCGCGCGCGGCTTGTTCCAATTCTTCAAAGATATGGGCGGCGGTGAAGACGAAGAATCGGTCGTCGCTGAAAGCCCGCGCTACCACGCCGTAACCCTGGCAGAAAAACACAAGCCCGGTTTCTCCGCTTGAATCTTTCGGCGGGGGAATAATCCTGCCGACTTTGACGACGCTATAGCGCCATGGAGGAACGTCGAATTCGATCTGACAAATTGTCGAACCGTCGGAATCGACGCCGTTGAAGTAATCGACGAGGGCGTCGGTCGACGAGAAACGGGACTCCGTCGGTTCGGCTTTGCTACAGGAAGCGTCGTTAGACGCCTTGACGGGAGAATCGTCCGACGCGACCGCGCTACGTTCGAACGACGCTTCGAGAAAAACGATTCCGAGAAAAACGACCGCGAGCGCCGTTGAAAAAGATCGTCGTAAAACGCGCGATGAAAAGCGTTTGTCGACAGAACATTGTGAAAACATATTGACTCCTTGCTAGCCGAATTTTGTCGGCAAAAGACTCCTGAAACTTCTCCAGGTCATTCCCCCTTAAAGAATTCCGTCGTTGTTTCAAGATAATCGAAAAATTGATTGCCACAGGCTACGTACAGCCTTGTCCCCAAGCACTCTGTAAATTCTATCACAAGTTTTTCAGCGAATCAAGGGCTTGTTAAGAAAAAAACGGATCTTTTCGGATTTCAGGCCGACGCTTGTCGTAGAGAAAACGGCGCGGACAAAACGGGAGTTACCGCGCGCCCGGCAACGCGTTCCAATCGGTGGTGTAACTTGGAGACAGAAAGTCGGAATTTGGCCGCCATTGGCTGTTGATTCCCTCGGCGGCGAAGAAGATCGCGCCTTTGCCGAAATTAAAATTGAGCCGATCGACGGCGGCGCAGAGCCGGGAGTCCCGTTCCCGAATTTCAGTCGTTCTTTCCGGGTCGGGCTCGAACAAGTATCTTCTGGACTCCGCTTCCGTCTGCTCGATCGTTTCGAGCGCCAGAACTCCGGCCTTTTTATAGGCGTACCCCGGCGCGTAGATTTTCTCGAGCAGGCGCAGCGCGACGTTCATAATTTCGGGCGTTAAATTCGTCGGTTTAGAGAAGTTAAACGCGGCGCCGACGTTTCGTTGCGGAGCTTTTTCGTTGTGTCGATTTGTCGTGATGTAGACGTACAGCCCCGAGGCGACGATTCCTCGCGCGCGCATTTTCGCCGCCGCTTTGGCCGCGAACGTCGCGACCGGCTTGCGCAATTCGTCGAGCGATTCGATCGTTTCCCCGAACGAGCGCGAGATTTGCAGCGACTTTTGCGGCTCGGGCGGCTCGACGTCGTACATGAACTCGCCGCGAAGCTCGCGCACGAGTTTTTCCTGCACGATCGAAAACGACTCGCGCATGAATTTCGGATCGAGTTTCGCAAGGTCGAACGCCGTATGCACGCCGGCCTTGTCGAATTTGGCGGACAGTCTCCGCCCGACGCCCCAGATTTTGCCGACGTCCAGACGGCGCAGCCCCGCGACGCGCTCTCCGCGTCCGAACAGAAGCGCGTATTTTTTGCCCGTAACGTTCGCTTCGTCTTTGGCGAGTCTGCTCGCGGCTTTGGCGAGAGTCCGGTTCGGCGCGAGTCCCAGCGAGACGGGGATTCCCGTCCAGCGTCTGACGGTCGTCGTGATCTCCTGAGCGAGCCGTTCGAGTTTTTCGCGCGTCTGACGCGGGACGTCGCCGAGAGAGCGCCCGTCGAGCGGATCGTCGTCGAGCCCGAGAAATCGGCCGCGCGCGTCGAGAAAGAGGTTCGTCAAATCCAGAAACGCCTCGTCGATCGAATAGACGTCGATCAAGTCGGTCCAACGCGAAAGCGTTTGGACGACGCGTCGACTAAGATCTCCGTAGAGCGCGAAGTTCGCCGAACGAACG
Organism: Thermoguttaceae bacterium; assembly: GCA_017550965.1. Taxonomy (GTDB): domain Bacteria; phylum Planctomycetota; class Planctomycetia; order Pirellulales; family Thermoguttaceae; genus RUG369. The sequence goes on along the minus strand of JAFZNK010000016.1, from coordinate 12,634 downwards.
ATCACCCCGTGAGATTCCGCGAACGACCTGATGCGAAAATACGGCTCCCCCATCGGAATTTGAAGAGCCTTGGCTTCCGCGGACCGCGCGACGACGCACCCGTCGTTGTTCGACAGGACGACGATTGGACGATTCGCCCAATCCGGACGAAATACTTTCTCGCAGGACGCAAAAAAGCTGTCGCAGTCGATTAATCCGACAATTCTGGTAGTCATAATATCGCGTTGGACGCATTCTTGAAAAGGCGCGGTTCGTTTGGTATAATCACGCGCGGAGTTGGAGTTCCTCCGCGTCGAATTCGAAGGCTCCGCCGACGGTATAATTATCGTCGCTGTTGGACGTACTAAGGGTATTGTAATATATATCGACGTCGACGTCAAGAAAATTAATTGGTAAAATTCACGAAAAAGGTAATAAAATGAACAGACGTTGCAAGGTTCCGGCGGTTCTGGTTTTTATAGCCGCGTTGTGGAGCGCGCTTTTCGCGTCGGCTCAGGAGACGCCTCTTAACGAACGCGAGGCGCGTCCGACGACCGAGACCGTAACGCAAGGCGTGATCTATCAGATCAATTTGCGCGCGTTTACGCCCGAGGGGACGTTGGCGGCCGCGCAGGAGAAACTCCCTTCGCTCGCGGAACTTGGCGTTTCGATCGTTTATCTTTGTCCCATTGCGCTTTCGGACGACGACATGCGTCAGGAATTCTGGTCGCCGCGCCAAAAGAATTCGGGGATGAACAATCCGCGCAATCCGTATCGCATTAAAGACTATTACGCCGTCGACCCCGAATACGGGACCGAAGCCGACCTGCAGAACTTTGTCGACGCCGCGCATTCGCTCGGGATGAAAGTCATGCTCGATCTTGTTTATCTCCACTGCGGACCGAGCGCCGTCTTTATTGAAAAACGCCCCGACTTCGTCAAACGGACGGCGACCGGGGAGATCGAAAACGCGGCGTGGGGATTTCCCGCGATTAACTTCGATTCGTCGGAACTGCGCGAATATTTCTGGACGAACATGGCGTATTGGGTTTGCCGTTTCGGCGTCGACGGGTATCGACTTGACGTCGGGGACGGGGTTCCGCTCAACTTCTGGGTCGAGGCGCGGCGACGACTCGACGCAATACGTCCCGGCGTCGTTCTTCTTTCGGAAGGAACGCGCGCGGCGGACCAGCTCGAGGCGATGGATCTCGATTTCGGCTTTCCGTTCTATCCCGTGATCGGCGGGATCTTGGCGAACAAACGCCCCGCGCGCGATTTCGTCCAGACGTGCAAAGACGTCGCCGCCGCGCGTCCGAAAGGAACGCGGTTCGTTCGCTATTCGGACAACCACGATATCGCCAACGACGATTACGCCAATCGACGCGAAAAAGTCTGGGGCGACGCGGCCAACCGCGCCGTTTTCGTTCTGAATTTCACGCTCGACGGAACCCCGATGCTCTATTGCGGTCAGGAAATCGCCGACGCGAACCGTCATTCGATCTTCGGCAAGTCGCCGATCGACTGGACGCGCGCGGATTCCCCGGACGCGCGCGAGCGTTACGCCTTTTTACGGAATCTTATCGCAATTCGGCGCGCGTGTTCCGCGCTGACGTCGCCGGAAATCGTTTGGGTCAGTCCGAGTTGTTCCGAAGACTGCGTCGCGTATTTGCGTAAAAGCGACGACGAAACGATTTATTGCGTCGTCAATTTAACGGACGGCCCGGAATGGGAAACGTATCCTCTTTCGGAGGACGTCGTCGGCGTCGAGGTCCTTTTGTCCGAAGGTTCGGTTTCGGTCGACGACAAATCGATTCGTTGCGATTTGCCCTCTTACGGCTACGCCGTCGTCAAATTAATCAAATGAGAGAACGAAAATGAGCGTTGATCGATTATTTAACGCGTCGCTTGCGTTTGCCGTCGCGACGTTGTGTTTGCTTTCCGCCGCCCGCGCCGGGGAATTGACTCTTGTCGACGAGGGAAAGAGCGATTATCAAATCGTCTTGCCGGACGAGCCGACGCTTGTTCAGCAAACGGCGGCCAAAGAGCTACAGACGTATCTTCAACGCGCGACGGGCGCGGAACTTCCGATCGTCGCGGCGTCGGAAGTCGCGGGCGTCGACGACGCGAAGCTGTTGATTCTCGGCCCCGGCGCGCCGTCGCAGCGGACGCCGGGAATCGACGAGTCGGCGATTAAAACCGACGGAATCGTCGTGAAAGTCGTCGGGGACGACGTCGTCCTGACGGGCGCGCCGGAGCGCGGAACGCTCTACGCGGTCTACGAGTTTCTCGAACGCGAAGTCGGAATACGCTGGCTGTCGTCGACGGTCGAGTTTGTTCCCGAAGTTGCGACGCTGACGATCGACGACGGCTTGTCGATCGATTACGCGCCGAAACTCGTCTATCGCGAGTCGTTTTATCGGGACGCGTTCTCCAATCCTTTTGCCGCGCGAATTAAATGCAACGGCGACTCGTCGCGACTTACCGACGAATACGGAGGCAAATGCGTCTTCGCGCTCGGGTGTCATTCGTCGTTCGCGCTCATTCCGCCGAAAGTCTATTTCCAGGACCATCCGGACTGGTTCGCGGAAATCGACGGCGTTCGCTGCGTCGGCGCGCCGTTTTGTTGGGGCATGGAAGACGTTCTCGGACCCGGTCAGGCGCGCGAGCGCGGCACGCAGCTGTGCTTTTCGAACGACGAAATGATCGAGGAGCTTATTAAAAACGCGCGCGAGGAGCTGCGCAACAATCCCGGCGCGAAGTTTATCGACATAAGTCAGGAAGATTGCGAAGGTTATTGTCAATGCGAGAAATGCCGCGCGATCGACGAGGAAGAGGGCGCGCACTCGGGGAGCCTGTTGCGCGCGGTCAATAAAGTCGCCGAGGCGCTCGAAGAGGAATTTCCGGACGTCTACGTCGAAACGCTCGCGTACCGATACACGCGCAAGCCGCCGAAAATCACGAAGCCGCGCCACAACGTCGTCGTTCGGCTCTGTTCGATCGAATGTTCGTTCGGTCAGCCGCTCGACGCCGAGATCAACGCGGATTTTCACGACGATTTGATCAAGTGGAGCGAATTCTCCGACAACTTGTTCGTATGGGACTACGCGACCGATTTCGGGTACTATATTCTGCCGTTCCCGAACTATCGCGTGTTGCGGCCGAACATTCGGTTCTACGTCGATCATAAAGTCCTCGGCATGCTCGAACAGGGCGACTACCAAATGCCGACGGGCGATTTCGTCGAACTTCGCGCGTGGATCGTCGCGAAGTTGCTTTGGAACCCCGACGCCGACGTTCGCGAACTTTTTGACGATTTCGTCTCGCATTACTACGCGCCGGAACTCGTTCCGATCTATTGGGACTATTTCAACCTTCTGTCCGACGCCGTCGAACGCGACAATTTCAAGTTGGACATATACCTCATGACGACGAAAGGTTGGCTCGACGCGGAGACGCTCACGAAATGCACGGCGTTGCAAAATCAGGCGGCGGAGATCGCCGAGCGGCTTGAAAAGGAATCGCCGGAGCGTTACGCGGGGCTGATCGACCGGGTTCGACGCGGCCGACTTCCGCTCGACGCCGTCTGGGCGCAGGAATACCGGCGCATGCTTGTGGAAACGCGTCTGCGCGGCATGGAGTTTCTGGGGCCGGAAGCCCCCGTCCAGGCGGCGAAAGATTTCCTGCAAAAACTTGACGACTGGGGATTTGTGAAGCATCGCGAGAGCGATCCCGGCGACTTCTATCCGAAGTTCCGCAAAGAGACGCTTGAAGAATACGCCGGATGGCGAACGCCGTTCGCGTCAAAGCCGGGCGTTTGCGAAAACGTCGCCGACTCCTCTTGGATCGACGTTCAGGAATACGAGTTCGAACATTGGGCGCAAGGCCCGACGATCGAGGAAAACGCCGACGCTTCCAACGGTTACGAGGTCAAGCTCTCCCCCGATCAGCGCGGAAAATGGTTCTTGCCCGAGCAGGAACGACTTCTCCAATCTAAGGACGGCAAAGACGACGTTTACGCCTACGTTCGCGGCGCGGAAGGATCGCGCGTCAAATTTGGACTTGAAGAAGAGGAACTTGGCGTCGCCGAAGTTTCGTCGGAATTCGCGCCGTTGAAACTTGGGACGTTGGAATTGGACAAAGGCTCCGTCTTGTGGATCGAACCGCTAGACGGCGACGTCTTCGTCGATCGATTCGCGATCGTTTGTCCGTAACATATCCGTTCAATAGAAACAACTTATGCGTACAGAAGAAGAATCGTCGCAAGTTCGTTACGTCGTCGGAATCGATTTGGGCACGACCAATTGCGCCGTCTCTTACGTCGATTTGCGGCAGACGGTCGAGGCCGGATCGGGCGTCTTTCCGACGTCGTTTCTCATTCCGCAGGCGGTCGCGCCGAACGTCGTCGAAGAACGCGACGTCCTGCCGTCGTTTTTCGCGCGGTTTCCCGACCCGCCCGTCATGAATTGGGAAGAGCGCGATCCGCGCCGCGATTTCTCGCTCAAAGGGCGCGGCGCGGTCAATCCCAAAGACGGCAAATTCGGCGTCGTCGGAACGTTGGCGCGCGACTACGGCGCGTCGGAGCCCGAGTCGTTTGTTTCGTCGGCGAAGTCGTGGCTGTGTCACGCGCGCGTCGATCGAACCGCGCCGATCCTTCCCTGGAACGCGGCGGCGTCCGACGATTCGGACGCCGCGACGAAGCGGCGTTGGTCCCCCGTCGAGATCAGTTCGTACTATCTGGCGCATATTCGCGCCGCGTGGAACGACCGCTTTCCCGACTTTCCTCTGGAAACGCAAGACGTCGTTCTGACGATTCCCGCGTCGTTTGACGAGACGGCGCGAACGCTTACGCTCGCCGCCGCGAAGCTCGCGGGGATACCTCGCGCGGCGCTTGTCGAAGAGCCGCAAGCGGCGTTTTATTCGTGGCTTGCGCGTCATGAGAACGACTGGACGCAATATGTGAAGCCCAGTTGGAAGATTCTCGTGTGCGACGTCGGGGGCGGCACGACCGACTTCGCGCTCATCTACGCGCTTCAGCGCGACGACGAGACGTCCGACGCGCTTGCCAAAAGCGTCAAATTCTATCGCGTCGCGGTTGGGGACCATCTGACGCTCGGCGGAGACAACCTCGACTTAACGCTCTATAAATATCTTGAAGCGAAGATATTGGAACGACGGCCCGGCGCGCTGTCCAGTCGCGAGCGCGCGACGCTTCTTAAAGAGGCGCGCGAGGCCAAGGAGTTTTTCTTAGGAGAGAATAGCGGCGAACAAAAACGAACGTTCGTCTTGCCCGGCGTCGGGTCGAAACTTGTCGGAGGAAGCGCGACGATCGAGATCGATCGCGCCGACGTAGAAAAACTGCTTGTCGACGGGTTCTTTCCGATCGTTGAGAAAACGAGCGTTCCCGCGCGTCGGCGAACCGGCGTGCGCGAGACAGGGCTGCCTTACGCGTTCGATCCCGCCGTTACGAAACATCTTGCGCGTTTTCTCGCGACGCATAAAGACGCGGGCCGCGATCTTGAACGCGCGGGCGCGCTCGGCGGATTGAGCCAGCTTAACGCGAACGCGGACGCTCCGGACGTCGACGTCGTTCTCTTCAACGGCGGAGCGTTTGAGTCCCCGAAGTTGCGCGCGAGGATTGTCGAATCGCTCGAGGCGTGGCAGGGCGGCGTTCGGCCCGTCGTGTTGCAAAACGAGAATCTCTATCTTGCGGTCGCGCACGGGGCGGCGTATTACGGGCTGGCGTTGCGCGGCCTGGTCGCGCGCGTGGGCGCGTCGCTTGCGCGAACGTATTACGTCGGCGTCGACTTGAATACTTCGGGCGACGCCAAGGCGAAGCCGAAAGCGGTCTGTCTTTTGCCCGCGCAATGCGAGCCGGGGGACGAGATCGTTTTGGAGAAGACGTTTGAACTTGCGGTCGATCGGCCCGCCGTTTTTCCGATCTTTACGTCGTCGGCGCGCATGACCGACGCGCCCGGCGATTTGATTGAAATCGATCCGAACGAGACGCGCGAACTCGCGCCGATTCGAACGGCGCTCAAGACGAGATCGCGCGCGAAAAAAGACGCCGGAACGATTCGCGCGAAGTTGGTCGCGCGTCCGACCGAGATCGGAACGATCGAATTGTTTTTGCAGGAAGTTCTGTCGGAGAACGCCGATTCCAAAACGCGCGCGTCGCGCTGGACGCTTCAATTCGACGCGCGCGGCGCGACTCAGTCGGATTGGGAGCAGGGCGAGTGCGTCGGCGAGGAAGAAGGGGTCGTCGACGAGTCGTTAATTGAGTCGGGCAAACGCGTGTTGATCGCGGCGTTTGCGCCGGACGACGAACTGGGCGGCGTCGAACGAGTTAAGCCCGGCGATTTCTTTTGGAAACTCTCCCAGGCGCTTGGTACGTCCAAAAACGAGACGCCGATTACGACGTTGCGGCGCCTTGCGGAATCGACGCTTGAACTCTCGCGCGGCCGCAAGCGCTCGTCTTCTGTCGAAGCGCGATGGCTCAATTGGCTGGGGTTTGCGCTCCGGCCCGGCTTTGGCGCCGCGACCGACGATTGGCGCGTCGAACAGGCGTGGAAGAGCGTCGCGGGTCAGTTGGCGTGGAGAACGCCGGAGTGTCGAACGCAGTACTGGATTTTATGGCGTCGCGTCGCGTCGGGACTGTCCGCCGGACGACAGCAAACGCTTGCGGAACCGCTGCTTGCGAACGTTCGCGATTTTCGCCGCGCGCTTGTCGAAGGCAAGGGCAGGGGCTCCGATATCGATCTTGCGTCGCAGGAGGGCGCGGAGATCTGGCGTCTGCTTGGCGCGTTGGAGCTTTTGCCGCTCGACGTGAAAGAGGAGCTTGGCGAGATTATTTTGGACGTGATTTCCAAAAAGAAGACGCGGCCCGTGCGCGACGCGCTTGCGTGGGCGCTCGGGCGAATTGGCGCGAGAACGCTCTTTCACGCGCCGATTGACAGAACGTCGTCCGGCGCGGTCGCGGCGCGTTGGACGAATCGACTGCTCCAAACGCTTGCGCGCCAGGACGACGCGCCGACGGGCGTCGATTTCTTCGCGCTCGCGCAATTGACGCGATTCGCGCCCGACTCCGAATTTGACGTCGACGCCGCGACGCGGGATAAAGTCGCCGCGTTTCTCGCCAAACATAACGCCGAAGAGTCGACGCTCGCCGCGCTTGAACGGCACGGAAAGATTATCGACGACGCCACGAAGCAGATTTTCGGCGAAGCGTTGCCGCTAGGCTTGCGCTGGACCGCGACGTCGCGGTAGGGCGGTCCGACAAATAACGCGACGCTCAACCCCAAATTCACCAGCCGCCTTCTAAAGGGCGCAGAGGCCTTGTGCCTCGGAGCCCGGCGGCGCGCTATATCATATCAACCGTCAACATAGAATTTCGAACAAGGCGACGCGTCGACTCCGCGCTCTTTTGATTCACAATGAGGAGATAGTTTATCTGGAGTGAGCAATACAGTGGCAGAGTTTATGAATTTATTTGAAAAATCAAAGTTTCTGATTGATAACGCCAGAGGAAGTATGGGCGTCTTGGTAAACACGGTGACCGTGTATACCAATTTTTTGTTGGGAAAGTATATGGTAGAGGAAGAGCAACAGGGTTCTGACCGAGCAAAATATGGCGCGAAGATTTTGGATTCTCTTTCGAGTTACTTGACAGAAGAGTATGGACGCGGGTTTTCCAGAAGCAATCTGGCCGGTATGAGAAAGTTTTATCTAGTCTACCGAGACAGGGATGAAGCAATTGTCCAATCGCAAATTGGACAATTGAGCGAAATGCAGAAAACCGGAATTGTCCAGTCTCCGATTGGACAATTGAGCGTTGATCGTCAGCGCTTTCCTTTTCAACTGAGTTGGACGCATTATCAGGTTCTCATGACCATTGATAATCCGGAAGAACGTGACTTTTATGAGCGGGAAGCGATTCGTGGCGCCTGGAACGTACAGACGTTGAAACGACAGTATCATTCCAGTTTGTATGAGCGATTGGCTCTCAGCAGGGATAAAAACGACATTATGGTATTGACTGCGCAGGGAGCGACGCCGTATCGCCCGGAGGATATTCTGAAATCTCCGTATGTTCTGGAATTTGCCGGATTGGATGATAAAAGTAGTTATCATGAGAGCGATCTGGAATATGCGGTGCTGAATAAGCTGCAGGACTTCTTGCTCGAGATGGGAAAGGGATTTTTGTTCGAGAAAAGGCAACGCAGATTTACTTTCAACGATAAGAATTTCTATTGTGATCTTGTCCTCTACAACCGCTTCCTGCGTTGCTATGTCCTGATTGACTTCAAAGTGGATGAACTGACGCATCAGGATCTTGGACAAATGCAAATGTATGTGAACTACTATGATCGGTACGAGATTATTGACGGAGAGAATCCGACCATCGGCGTCCTGATGTGCAAACAGAGCGACGAAGCGTTGGTAGAACTGACGCTTCCAAAAGATTCCAATATATACGCAAGAGAATACAAGCTGTATCTTCCGGATAAGAAACTCTTGCAGGCAAAGTTGAAAAAGTGGCTTGAAGAATCGGAAACGACGATTTCATATCAGGAACGATAAGAACGTCATGGTTGTAAAGAAACCGATTGAGCCGATTAAACGTAACGCCGGGAGTTCGTCGCTGACGGCTCGCGCTATCGCGCGAATGTGAAACCCCACTCCCGTTGGTCAGTTCTGTCGCCCGGACGCTGCAGGCATATGAGGCGACGCGTCGATTTTAATCGTCGGTTTTATCGGCTCTTACGAGCCGGATGTCGATTCCAATCGACGGCTCTCCGCGCTTCGCACGGGACGCGTTACGGGTATCAGGGCGTGGCGAGATTCGAACCGTCGCGTCGAACGTGGCGTCGCGTTTGCGGTAGCATCGACGATCCGATCCGTTCGTTCAACGAATACAAAGCGACCGACGCGCCTAAATAAGGCGAGTTGCGGCGCGCGGAATAAAAGCGGTCCGCAGAGACTTCGTTGAAAGAGTTTCCGCGGACCTTGCGTTTCAGTTCGGCGTATCCTCTGAGAGGTTGTTCTTCATGAAAGAGCCGGCGCGGCGCTTTCTCGCCGCTATCCTATCAAATAGAACTGCGTCCATCCCTCCGGCGACTCGAATTCAAGAATACCGTCGCTGAACGAGCAGGAATATTCCTCGCCGCACGCGCCGACGGCTCCTTGAATAAAGAGCCTTGGATTCTCAACTTCCTCGCAGACGGGCACGCGTACTTTCGCTTTGCCGGACGTCCAGATTTCGAGTATCGCGCCTCCCTTAACGCGCCGTTCTTTACTCACCGGCGCCCACGCGATTTCGTGAACGTCGCGGTCCGCGTAAGTAAAGACGCGGCCGTCAATTTCGACCTTGGAGCTACCGCCGCCGTAGAACGCGAGAAGTCTTCCGTCGCCGTTCATGCGGAATCCGAGCATAAGCCTGCCGGTATAATCGACGGTATGGCCCGCAACGGCAAAGTTTTCCAATTTCATCTCGTCGGACGGAAGCGGATTAGCTTCGAGCGCTCTTTTATCCCGTTCGGCGTCGCGATGGAAGCCGCCGTCCCAACTCTCCTTATGGCGCGAATAATGGCAGGCCAAAACGACCGTTCCGTTAGGAAACCGGGTCGCTAAGTAAGGCGTCGTGCGGGAAATTACCGTCGGATTATCGTTGACGTCTCCCGCCTTCCCCGACGGCGGATACGCTCCGAGCCGTAACAGCGCTTCGAACCAGGTTCGCGTTTCGTATCCGAGCGAGGCCGACTGATCGTCGCGCGGACGGAATCCCAGGTACGCGGCGTTTCCGTTTTTCACGCCGACAATCCGACCCTCGCACGTCGCGAGCGGCTCGACGGCGTCTCCGGAGGGAATAAAAGGATAGACGCGGTCGACCAGGAAGTCGGTCATGACGTCCTGACGCTCCATTCCCGAAAACGGTCCGGTAAATTCGATCCGTCTACCCGGCGCGGGACGTCCGATAGGCGCGGCCTGAAGCTCGCCGACGCCGAACGTCTTCTTCCACCGGTCGAAAACGGGCTCTCCTTCAAAGCTCGTCTGCGCGGGCGGTCCGGACCAGACGACTTTGCCGCCCTTGGCGACGAATTCTTCAAGCATATCCAGGAGCCCGACGGGCGGAAAAGGCTCAAAGAGCGCGCACACCGTCCCATAGCGCTTGCCGCGAACGTCTATCGTCCCGTCGTCCCGGACTTTGCCGAGCTGGACGAGTTTTTCGGCGGTCAGATAGTTTGCATATCCGTAAAGAACCGTCCAGGAGCCGAACCGTTCGTCGCACGCGACAAGGGAAATCGGATAGAGCATGAGGACTTCAATATCTCGGTGAACAAGCTCCTCGATCGCTTTAAACGGCTCGGACGCCTGCGCGCCATAGGCGTTTGTAATCGCCTCATGACGTCGAATACACACGTTTGGCATGCCCCAGACTCCGGCGTACGCGTTCGGATAGTCGTTGATTACGCCAATGGAGCACGCGATCGCCTGACCGTAGTAGTCGCGGTCGGACCAGCCTCCTTCGGCGTGGTCGTTTCCGCTGCCCGTTAGGAAATCGCACCAACGGAAATAGTCGTCGCACGCGGCTGACGCCTGATGCGCGGTATTCGACCAGACGAAGTTCTGCGTGTATTCGTATTTATACGCCTGAGACTCGTTATTGCGCCAGTAGTCGATCGTAGGGCTTTGCGCCCAGGTCGCGTGGGCCCTGGCGAGCATTTTCTTGCCGTAAAGCTTTTCTGCCTTTCGTTTAGCGCCTGAGAACAGGTCGACGACGCCCTCGTGCAGGAAATCGAAATACCGACGCCGGAAAAGCCACGTTTCCTGAACGCCTCTGGCGTCGGGCGAAAAGACGTGTTGCGACTCTTCTTTCGCTTCAAGATTAGGCAGAAACCCGTGCTGACCGTGCAGAAAATAAACCAGATACTTCTCAAAGTCGCGGTATTTCTCGCCGTATCGCGCCGAGAACGCGCTGATAAAACCGTCGGAAAGATACCGCAGGTCAAACTCTCCCTCGTCGTGATGGTCGAAATATCCCCAGTCCTGCTGGATATGTATCTCGTCGGAATAGAACGCGTCGAGAGCTACGCCCGCGTCGTAATATTTCTGAATAAGGCCCTCAAGGAACGGTCTTGCCTTAGGACTGAAGTAGTCCATTTCAGGCGTTTTGTACGAGACGACGACCATAACGCGGTCGCATCCGCCCAGATCGGCGCCGTTCTTTGCCTTATTTCCTTCTCCAGAAACGGTCGTGCGAACGAGCGAACCGCCGCTCTGCGCCGTAACGATTTGGAACGAACCGTCGAGTTCGACGATTTGGTTTTCGTCAACTGCGTAAAACGATTCGCCCGAGAACTTTCCGCCTTCCGGAAAAGCAAAGACCCGAACGTCTTGACGCTCGATCTGAATCGTGCCTTTATTATTCGCCCAGCGCTTGTGTTCCCAGAGCGAGACGGAAAACTGCCCGGTTGCGGGATCGCGGTATCCTTCCCGGTACTGGACCCATCTCCCGGTTTCTCCGGTCGCGTCCGCAAACCCTTTCCCAATTTCAAGAGGACTTAAGAGACTGAGCTCCAGCCCAAGCCCGTATCCCGAGATAAACTCGCTGATTTTCGCAATGGCATTAATGAACTTCTCAGAATCGGGATAATACGTCCGCGCCTCGGCGGCGGGCAAGTCCTTTCGGTACTGAATCCAGAATTCGTCGAAGGCGAGAATAAGCGTTTTGACGCCGCGCTCGCGCGTGCTCTCGCAGATTTTGCGGAGCGTCTGAACGTCCGGCGTTTCGCTCAAGCTGACGTTCACTTCCTGATCCGGATTTTGCAGCGCGTCGAGTTGCGAGTCGCGGATGAGAATGATTCCCGCTTTGGGAAGATCGAACTGCCATGCGCCGAGAAAGGTAATCGCGGGATTGGGGGGCGCGTCCGGCGACGAAACGGGGGCGTCCTGCGCGGAAGTCAGACTTGTCGCGCTGAACGTCGCCAGGGAGGCGGCGCCGAACCGTCGCAAGAATTCGCGCCGGGAAAGAGAGTTGAAACTAAACGCGTCCATGAATAAGCCTTTCTTCATGTTTTTGCCGTACGGACGTTGGGAAAGAGGGAAAACGCGCCGATTCCTGCGAACCGGCGTATACCGACCGTTATTCTAGTTGAAAGAAAGACTCTTCTCAATAATTTTGGGCGTTGTTGAATAATTTTTTTAAAAAAGTCGCAAGTAGGCGACGCCTCGCGGCTGGCGACGCTTCGCCAACGGCGCCGCGTTGTTTGGGAACACGTAATCAGCGCGACGCTTCGTTTGACCTTCTTATCCGATCGTTTCGAAGTTGATTTCGTTTGTCCAGGCGTATTCTTCGACGTAGGAATCCGCATTTGCTCGGAACGTCAGCCGGCGGCAATCCCAAAACGCGCCTGAATGAATCGTTTTGACGCTGTCGGGAAACAGAATCTCTTTGAGCGCTTTGGCCATTCGAAACGCATCCGGTCCGACGGTTGTAACGCCCTCGGGGACGGCGTACATATTACTCCGGCCATTAAATCTCGACACTAGGTTCCGTAAACACATCGCCTAATGTACTCCAGTTTTTTATGTTCAAATAGCTTTATGACTCTGCTCGGACTTGTTTGAAGCTTTCGCATAAAACTCCGTATTTTTGATT
>JAFZNK010000165.1 GCA_017550965.1 Thermoguttaceae bacterium | reverse complement strand
CGCCTCACGACGTCGGGCTGGAATACCGTTGCGCCGTCGAGCCGATTCCGCTTAAGTCGGGAGACGTCGTTCGGATCGCGATCGAGTCGTGCGAAGAAAACGTCCAGACCGGAGTAACCGCCGGCCTGCAGTTCCAGGGCGTTCATCCGTTCGCGTCGATGCGCGCGCCGTTCCGCGAATGCCGAACCAACGGCCCGGTCTGCTCGATTCCGTGGTCGGAACCGGAAGTCGTCGCTATCGGCTCGCAGGAAAAATTCGATCCGCGTTGCGCTCCGCAAAACAACTCGTCGGTCATTGCCGATAAAGACGGAACGCTTTATATTTTCTGCGCTTACTACTCGGTCGACGAGCAGTACGGCGGCGGACGAACCGGCTCCTACTCGCGTATTATCGGATACAAAAAAGCGCCCGGCGCCGAAGGCTGGGAAGATATCGGAATCGTCGTCGATCTGATGGAAGGCCAGACCTACTCGGGCGACCCCTACGTCTTCCGCGATCTTGACGGACGCCCGTGTCTTCTCTTCTGTTTCGTCGACGGAACCAACGGTTTCACCGACTGGAAAGTCGGCGGCAACGCGATTGTAAGATCAAAGACCGACAGCTTTTCCGGCCCGTGGGAAGACCCGATCTTTCTCTGGTCGAACTATCCGCAGTACCCCGACGACAAAAAGAACGGCGGTCGCGCGAACTGCGTTCGCATTTTCCCGCGCCAGGAAACGCAGGATTACCTCGTCCTCTGGAACCACGGTTCCCTCGATATGGACATTCGCGGCGTCGTGATGAAGAATTTCGACAAACAGCTGACGTTCGACGAAGTCTCCAACGCGCCGATGTTCGTTCGCAATCAGGAAGAAGGGGGCGGCGGGTTCGTCCTCGGAAACAAAGGCTATTACTCGACCTGGCAAATTCCGTGGCTCAACGATCCGAACGGTCAGCAGCGCCTCTACGAAGTCGACTTGACCGAGCCGATCACGCCGGAATCGTGGCGCGTCGTTCCCGGCTCGATCGGGTCGAACGACGGCGCGAATCCAAAGCGCGACGGAGGAACAACCGCCGACGCGTGGGCGATTTCCGTCGCCAACGACCGCGTCTGGGCGACCTCCTGCGAATACAGCGCGACCGAAAACAAGAACTATCTGTACGTTCGCAGCGCGCCGCTAAAGGCGTTTGAAGACTACGTTAAGAGCGCGAAGAGCGACGACGTCGTCTTCAAATACGGCGCGGCGATTCCCGATCTCTATAAGGAAACGTTCCCGACAATCGAATACGCCCTCGGCGAACAATGCTCGCTCGAATACGATTTCAGAAGCTACGGCGAATACGCGTACTCGCTCGTCTTTTTGAGCGCGTGGTTCTCTCAGGCCGTGTGCCAGTCGATCTGCTTTGAACTCAATTCCGACGGCGCGCGAATCGTCGCCTTTAAAAACGAGGACACGCGCGCCAACGACGACCGACTCGTTCTGGCGAAATCGGACGCCGTCAAATGGGAGCCGGGCAAAACGTATCGACTCAAATTCGTTCGCGACGGCGCGAATATCAAATGTTACGTCGACGGCGCCCAGGTAATCGACCTGACGATCGACGACGAAGAAATCCTGAACAACCTCGACAATCAGCCGCGCTTCAAGTTCTACGGCTGGCGCGGAGGATCCTACGAAATATCCAACGCCGTTTTGACCGACGGCAAAGAATAAACGCCCGTCGATCGTTAGGTTTCAATCGACGATTATCAAAAGAGACTTGCTATGAAACGCTTATTTTATACGATCTTATCGTTCCTGACGCTTTTTGTCGCCGCGTCGGCGTTCGGCGCGGAAATTGAAGGCTCTATCGCCGCCAAAGACGTCAAGCCAAACGCGGAAGTTCTTCAATGGACCGCGGATCAAGCCGCGACGCTAAGCGGCTATTTCATCCGCCTGACCAATTGTCTTCCCCCGCGCGACGAGCCGATCGTCGCGGCGCTGTTCGTCAACGACAAGCGCGTCGAGGGTTCCGTCGCAATCCCCAAATTCGGATTTCCTCTCGCGTTGCACACGCGCCCCTATACCTTTGCCGACGCGCAAACGCTCCCGCCGTTGGACGTCGGTCGGGAGTTTCGTCAATCGATCGAACCGATCGCGCTCAAACAGGGGGACGTCGTTCGCATAGCGATCGAGTCTTGCGGCGAAAACGTCGAACGCGGCGTTACCGTCGGTTTGCAATTCCAGGGGAAGCACGAACTTGCGAAACTCCGCGATCCGTTCCGCGAATGTCGAACGAACGGCCCGGTGTGTCAGATTCCGTGGTCGGAGCCGGAGTTCGTCGCGGTCGGAACGCAGGAGAAATTCGATCCGCGCTGCGCGCCGCAAAACAATTCGTCCGTTATCGCGGATAAAGACGGAACGCTTTATATTTTCTGCGCTTACTATTCGGTCGACGAGCAGTACGGCGGAGGACGCGGCGGCTCCTACTCGCGCGTTATCGGGTATAAAAAAGCGCCCGGAGCCGACAAGTGGGAAGACATGGGAATCGTTGTCGACCTGATGGAAGGCTTTACGTATTCGGGCGACCCTTACGTCTTCCGCGATCTTTCCGGAAGACCGTGTCTGCTCTTCTGCGCCTGCGACGGAACCAACGGGTTCGCCGACTGGAAATACGAGGGCAACTACATTCTGCGCTCGAAGACCGACAGCTTTTCCGGCCCGTGGGAAGATCCTATTCCGCTCTGGTCGAATTACCCGCGCGATCCGGACGACAACAAAACGGGCGGACGCGCCAACTGCGTTCGTATCTTCCCGCGTCAGGAAACTCAGGATTACCTCGTCGTCTGGAACCATGGCGCCGCCGATATGGATATTCGCGGACTGGTCGTCAAGAATTTCGATCAGGAAGTCCCGCACGAACAAATCGGAAACGCGCCCGTGTTCTCGCATAATCAGGAAGAAGGGGGCGGCGGGTGCGTTTACGGAAACAAAGGCTACTACTCCACCTGGCAGATACCGGGCCTGAACGACCCGAACGGCCAGCAGCGCCTCTACGAAGTCGACCTGGACGATCCGCTCAACCCGGAATCGTGGCGCGTCGTTCCCGGCTCGATCGGGTTCAACGACGGCGCTAATCCCAAGCGCGACGGGGGAACGACCGCCGACGCGTGGGCGTTTTCCGTCGTCGACGATCGCCTCTTCGCGACGTCCTGCGAATACAGCGCCACCGAAAACAAAAATTATCTGTACGTTCGCAGCGCGTCGTGCAAGGATATGGAAAACATGAACTACGACGACGTCGTCTTCCGATACGGCGCGGTTCGCGTCGGGCCCTATCGCGAAGTCTTTCCGACGGTCGAATATGCGCTCGGCAAACAATGCTCGCTGGAATTCGATTTCACAAGCTACGGCGAGCTTTCGTACGCGTTCGCGTCGATCGGACCGTCCGAAACGCCCAACATGTTCAAAACGCTGTACTTCGAGATCAACCCCGACGGCGCGAAACTCGTCGCGTACAAAGATAACGAAGAGCGTCATGTTCTGGCGGAAAAAGCCGAGCCGAAATGGGAGCCGGGCAAGAAGTATCGGATCAAAATGGTTCGCGACGACGCCCGAATAACGTGTTTCTTCGACGGTAAGGAAATCTTCGACGTTACGATCGACGACGAAGAAATGCTGCGCAACCTCAACGACAATCCGCGTTTCAAATTCTACGGCTGGCAGGGGGGCAAATACGAAATTACCAACGCGGTCCTCGTCGACGGAAAAGAATAACGATCACAGAAGGAGTTTACAATGCTCACCGAAACGACGGGCGCGTATAAGTGCCCGCTATGCGGCAAGATATCGCGTCACAGAATCGTCGTGGGCGCGGACGAATCCGACGTCTACGATCTCGACACGCGCCCTCCCGAGACGCGGCGAAGCACGATGTTTTCGTGGGTTCAGGAATGTCCCTACTGTTCGTACGTCGCGAGCAAGTTGACCGACAGGCCGCCCGTCGACGCGGCGTTTCTTAAAACGCCGGAATACGTCGGTTGCGGAGGAATCGCGTTTCAGTCGGATCTCGCGAAGCAGTTCTATCGGCTCTATTTGATCAAGACCCGCGTCGGAGACGCGCGCAACGCGTATTGGTCGGCGCTCGAAGCCGCGTGGGCGTCCGACGACCTTCTGGACGATCAAAGCGCGGCCGCATGTCGAAAACTCGCGATCGAGCCGTTGGAACAATGGATCGAGCAACAGCCCGACAACGAACATCTTAAAGGGATGAAAATCGACGTCTTGCGTCGCGCCGGAATGTTCGACGAAGCGATTCAATACGCCAAACAACTTACGTTTAGCGACGGGTTCCTGCAAAAGATCGCCGACTATGAAGTCGAACTTGCGAAAAAACAAGACGCCGCCTGTCATAAGACGGACGAAGTTCAATAATAAGAAGCGCGGAGACGGCGACAGCCCCGGCGAAATCGACAAACCGACGTTCGCAACGGCGGTCAAATCGGCTCTCCGCGCCGCGCGCGGGAAAAAACACGCGACGCGAAAAAGTAGGATTCCTCAATCAACGCGACGTCAAAAACGCCGCGCCTTTTGAATCAGGCGTAAGCCCGATTCCGTCGCGATCACGCGACGGCTATCCGCGCTTCGCGCGGGACGCTTCTCGAAAAATCAACGGTTCGTTCTTAGGGACAGGCGCCGCGACGCTCGTCGACGTCGACGGAGCGGCAAAAGACAAAACAGCCCGGCGCGTCGTTTAGGCGTCGCGCCGGGCCGTCGCTTCATCGTCGACCTAGTCAAACGCTTTCCTACTGCAAAGCGGGCGCGGGAACTTTTTCGCCGCGTTGCTGACGTTCCTGCTCGTCTTCGCGATAAACGCCGTAGAACGGAATGTTCGAATCGAGCCAGAAGTAGATCAAACGCCGTTCCTCGTCGGTCAAGCCGATATCTTTGTGATTGTCGTCGTCAATAATTCCGGACAACGGACATATGTCGGCGCCGCATTCGCCCGGTAGCGAAACGACTTCGTGATACGTGTTAAACCACGCGTACCATTGGAGATACGGTTCCAACCTGTTGTACGACACGGTGAAATGGTCTTCGATTTCGCCCGTGAGCGCGGGCTTGGCGGACCCTTCTTCGCCCGAATGACATTCGACGCAACGCTTGTCCAGAAGCGGCTGCATTAGAATCGGGAAGCTGAAAGGCGCGCTTCCTTCCGGACCGGGCGCGAGCTCCGACGGCGCGCGAAGCGCCGCTTTCACGCGGTTCTCCGAGTTCGGGAACGTCGTCTGCTGCTGTTCGTGACAGCCGACGCAGCCGCGATTTTCGCCCGGCTGCAGGTAGACTTCGCTCAACATCGTCTGCACGGCGCGACCCGACTCGTCCACCGCCTGGAAATAGAGCGGCTTGCGCGCGGGCGCGGTAAAGTACGCGCTGCCGTCGTCCTCGACCGGAACCGATCCGAGATACATGCGCGCGTTGCCCGCGTAGTCGTGCCCGATCGGCGGAAGGTGCCCCGCGTGCGACGGGAACTTCGGCAGGAGCTGATAAACGCGCAGTTCCTTGATTTTACGATCCTCGGGGAACGGCCAGAGCGATTCGCGAACGTCGAAGAGCGTGAACGTTCCGGTCTCCGTCTTGCCGTCGGCGGCGCGTTCGACGTTCGACGCGGACTCGTCGGGCAGCAGGGACGGAATCTTCGCGGGAATCGTTTCGCGTTCGCGCAAAATGAGCGGATAGCGACAGCTGTATTTTTCGTCGTCGAAGAGAAGCTCCAGGTTCCCAAATCGGTCGCGATAGTACAACCCGAGTTTGCCGCTGCCGACCGTGTCTTCGGTCAGATTGCCGTTGGTCGTCAGGTAGCCGTTGGCGGGATCGAAGCTGTACGAAACGAGGAAGAAATCTTCCGACAACGGGTTCGGGCTGTAATAGTACTGATCCGGAAGGTTCATTTCGCCGTCGTCGTTCGGCGTTTCCGGGAACGCGATTTCGGGCGTAATGCGTTCGATCGACTCGGGGGAGTCCTGACCCGTCTCGGGATCGTACTTAACTTTCGTCGGATCAAGAATGACGATCGATCCGCCCACCGCCGTGTGGTGCGCCGTCGCGGTGAAGACGATTTTGTTCGAATTGGGAATCTGGCGTCCCTGAATGCACGCGACGGGGCTTTCGGTGTAGTTGCCGAAGAGCGTCACGGCGCCGGTTCCGTCGGGGTTCGTGAGCCACAACCCCTGGAAACGCGCCGCGTTGCGGTCGACGTAATCCCAGCGCGTGTAGAGAATGCGGCCGTCGTCGAGGACGGAGGGCGTCCATTCGTTTGTTTCATGCCACGACAGATGACGGATCTGACCGTCCGGCGTTCGTTTATGGAGCGTGGCGACCATGATCGGCTCCCACGTCTGATTGCAGCGCGCGAACCCGCCGCGTCGCGTCGACATGAACGCCAAACTGCCGTCCGGCAACAACGTCGGATCGAAATCGTCCCAGGGGCCGTCGGTGAGTTTTTCCGACTCGCCCGTTTCAAGATTCATGCGGTACAGGCAATATTTGCCGTCCGACTCGGTGAGGAATTGCGCGACTTGTTCGGTCGCGTCCCCTTCGGCGCGCATGTGATACGCGTTGCGCACGGGCGCGTCGGGATCGGGGTCCTGAACTTTCGAGAAGTCGGCGAACGCGAAATAGAGCGTTTTCGCGTCGTAAGACAAGCTCGGCGTCGCGAACAGGCCGCGCGGGAAATCCGCGCTCAGCTCCGTCGTCTTAAAGGAAAAGCCGGGCTTTTCCAGTCGGAAGAGGCCGCCGCCGCGCTGGTTCGAATAGCGTTCGTAATACGAGAGATATTCCTGCAGGATCTGGAACCCAAACCGATTCGCTTTTTCAAAAACGATCGGCGTGTCCTTGAGCAGTTCGTTGGCGAAAATCGCGTCGCGCGACGCCCAGCGCAACGCGCGATAGGCGCTTGCAATCGCTTCTTCGTCGGCGCTTGCGGATTTTTCGTTCGCAAATTGTTTCGCGGCGGCGATCGCGTCGCGGAACGCGTCGAGCTTGTCCGCGTCGACGTATTCGTTCTCTTCAAGACAGGCCAGAAGATCGCCGGAACGCGCGATTAAATCGTCGAGCGCGTCTTTTGTTCCGACCGTTCGGTCGCGAGTTCCTTCCTGCTTCGCCCAGTCCGCTTCTATTCTCGCTCGAAATCCCGCGGTCGGCTCCTCTTGCGCCTTCGCGAACGAGCCGAAGACAAGCGTCGCCGAAATCGCCAGCGACGCGACGATTATTTGTCGTAGCGTTCGTTTACTCATGTTACGTCTCTTTTTAAACAACAGTTGAAAACAAGAAACCGCGCGACCCGGCGTGATTCCGAGTCGCGCGTTTATTAAGCGATAGCGGGGCTATCGTCTAGAGAAAATCAGCCTTCGTTGGGACGGTCGCCCTGGGGACGGTTTCCGCGACGTTGCGGACGATCCCCTTGCGGACGCTCGCCGCGAGGACGGTCGCCCTGAGGACGAGCCTGGCCGTCGCGAGGACCGCGGGGACGCGCCTGACCGTCGCGAGGACGTTCGCCGTTAGGACGCGCCATGCCTTCGCGAGGACCGCGAGGCCCCTGGAAGCGTTCCATCATGCGAACGAATTTCTCGACTTCGGCGTAGTCGATTCCGGAGATCGTCCCAGGAGGATCGACCGTCGAGTTCTTCATGCCGGGGAACGGCCAGTCGAAGTTGACGAGCAGGAGTTTGCCCGCGTAAACGCACGCTTCGCACGGCTGGTCGAGCGAGCCGTCGGCGCCGTCGTTATCGTCGTTCGTCCACATAATAACCGGACGAACCGTTTGGCCTTTTTCGCAGGGCTTGAACATCCAGATCGCGTTGCCGACGGAGTCGTCGATATAGACGCAGTCGAGGTCTTTGTCGTAGAAAATGCCGTCGCAGCATTCGAGTTTCACGCCGGCGTTGGGGCCTTGTTCGCGAACGCGCTGATTGAGCGCGTCGAAGACGTTTTCAACGTTTTCCTGCTTATACTCTCCGGCGTCGTTCGGACGCAGGCAATAGAGATAGCCGTTGCCGAAGTTGCCGAACCAGACGGTTCCGTTCTTATCGACGCAGATTCCGTCGGGACCGGTGTTGTCGCCGCGACCGAGCTTTTGGACTTTAGCGTAGGCGACGCAGTGCGGATCGTCCGGACCCGCTTTGATTTGGATCGCCGGCTCGCCGTCTTTGCCCGCTTTGGTCACTTCGTCGGCGGAGAACATGAAGACGCCGCCGGACCCGATGATCTCGTCCCCTTCGGCGTCGATATCGAAGCACGAGTCGGTGTAGAACAATTTGTCCTGATACCACGACATGCCGTTGGCGAGTTTGACGCCTTCGATCACGACCTGGACTTCCTGGGTCGGCTTGCCGTCTTTGAACACGACGCGCAAAATACGCGAGCAGAAGTCTTTATTGTGGAAGTACTGGTTGTCGCAGACGTACAGGTTGCCGTCGGGACCGAAATCCAGCCCCATCGGGCCGGCCTGACCGGTCTTTTCGGAGACGGGATATTCCAAAATGCGCGTCGCTTTGCCGTCTTTGTCGACTTCGTACAGATAGCCGCCCTGCGCGGAATCCGCTTTGACCATCTTGTCGTCCATGCGTCCGAAGTTCGGAACGTTCAGGTAGAGCAAGCCGGTCTCGTCGCTGACGGTCATGCCGTCGGGCGTGTAGCACTCGTCGCCGAGGTTGGCGAAAAGGGTCGGCTTAAGGTTCGGACGTTCGAACGCGGGACGATCGCCCTGCTGACGAGGACCGCGAGGGCCGTCTTGCGCGAAAGTCGCGGTCGAAACGGCGACAAGCGCCAGGAGCGCGCTTAAAAAGAGAATCGCTTTTTTCATAGGGTCTTCCTTATTGTTGAGGATGAAACGGCGGCGTCCAAACCGCCGTCGGGTTGGTTTTTCGTTAAAAACGTTTATTCGAGGGTCGGCGTTACGACTTCGCCGCGGCGCTGCGCCTGGACGGTTTCCATTTCGTAAGCGCCGAAGAAGTCGCAGTTGTTGTCCATCCAGAGCGCGAACGCGCGCATTTCCTCGGGGGACAATTTGACGTCGTAATGGCCTTCTTTGAGCAGTTTCCAGAGCGGCGAGCGGTTCGCGCCGAACTCGCCGGGCATGGTCTTCGCGGGCGTGAAAGCGTTCCACGCGCCTCCGTGGTGCGGCTGTTCTTTCACCGGCGCGCTGGGATTGGCGTTCCCGTTGCCCGTCACGTAGACGTAAGGACGAAGATTCAGATACGACGAAAGGAAGTACTGATCTTCCGGCCCGCGCCCAAGTTCAAACGTCTTGCCTTCTTTCGCGCCCTGATCGTGACATTCGGCGCAATGTTTGTCAAGAATCGTCTGAACCAGCGTCGGATAGTTGAACGGGTTGGAGCCTTTGACGTCGGGCGTAATCGTCGACGGGGCGCGCGTGAACGCCGTCGGCGTCACCGAGTCGAGGTTCTGGTTCGTGTTGAAGCGTCCTTCGTGGCAGCCCAGACACGTGAGCGTTTCGCCCGGATGAACGTACGTCGCGCTGCGCATCGTCTGCACGGCGACGCCGTTTTCGTCGAGCGCCTGCATATAGAACGGAACGTTTACCGGCGCTTCGAACCGCGCGCTGCCGTCTTCTTCGACCGGCACGGTCCCGAGGACCTTGCGCGCGCCGTTTTCCCCCGCGAATCCGATCCACGGCATGTTCGCGTTGACCGTCGTCTTGGGAAGAATCTGGACGATGCGAAGTTCTTTAATTTTCGAGCCTTCCGGGAAGGGACGCGTCGTCTTATAGACGTCGACGAGCCCGACCGTCGCGGTCTTCGGAAGTTCGTCCGGAACGACCTTCCTCGCGCGTTCCTCTTCGGTCAGCCCGACGAACGTCTGGTTCGGTATGACCGGCGGAACGGTTCGCGCCATGACCGGAATCGGATGTTGGCACGAGATATTCCTGTCGCGATAGAGCAACACTTTGTTCCCAAACGCGTCGAGCAGATAAATGCTGTAATTGTTCGCTTCGCCTTTGGCCGAACCGCTGAACGCGTCGTAAACGACCAGGAAGAAATCTTCGCTCAACGGGAACGGCTGGCCGTAATTATGCGGCGGGCCGTGCGTGCCGATTTCCGCTTCCGGGAAGAGCTGGTCGGGCGTTACGCGCTGCAGCGGCGCCATCGGATCGTCCCCGACGTCGTCGTCCTGAACCATCGGATCAAGCAGAAAAATCGAGCCGAAGTTCTGCGTGTGGTGGCCGCTGGCGGTTCCGACAAAGAGATTAGAGTCCGGAACCTGCTTGAGGGACGTCTCGAAGTGCGGTCGGCTTCCCTGATCTTCGGAATAATTCCCCTGAATCGCGCGCGAGTCGCGGCCGTCCGGGAACGTGATCCACGGATGATGCGCCTGATTGAACCCGCGATCGACGTAGTCCCAGCGCGTGTAGACGATCATGCCGTTACGGTCGACGGTCGGCGCCCATTCGTTCGTTTCGTGAACGCTCAGCGCGACGATATCGCTTCCGTCGGCGTTCATCGAGTGGAGCGTGTAGCTTGGGCAGGGCCGCGCGTGGCAGCGTCCGTAACCGCCGCGACGCTCGGAGATAAACGCGACGCGTCCGTTGGGCAACAGGCACGGATCGATATCGTCCCAGGGTCCGTCGGTAAGCTGCGTGAGTTCGGAGCCGTCGATATTGACGCGGAAGATATGATAGGCGTTTTCCGTCGTCCATTCGTAAACGTGGCGCGGCTGTTTGGCGTCGGCTGCGGCGAAATAAATCTGCTTGCCGTCGTAAGTTAAATGCGGCGCGAGGAATCCCCACGTCGAATCGAGTTTCGTTCCTTTAAGGCGCCCGTTTTGCACGACGGAATCTTTCAGAACGTCGACGATTTCCGGATTCTCCGAAAACGCGTTCTTCATCAGATACAGTCCCCCGCCCGGCCGCGCGTGGAACCCGAAGAACTGATCGACCATATGGTTGCCTTCGCGTTCCGGCTCGGGGTTGTAGTGCCGTTTGATGAAGAGAATATCGTCGAAGTTTTCGAGCAACGGATTTTTCAGCGCGATCGCGCGGCGCAACTTATACGCGTCGCGGAAGAGACCGAGCCGTTCTTTGACGGCGTCGAGCGACGGCTCGCCCTCCTCGGGCCAGTTTTTATCGACCGCTTCGTATTTCGCGAGAAAATCTTCCCAATTGGCGGCGTCCTGATCGAGCGCGTCGTCGTCGCGCATGTCCCGAAGCGTTTCCAGAAGCGTCGAAACGCGACGGACGACGATATCCAACGGGTCTTTGTCGGTCGGAAGCAACGTCGCCTGAACGTCGCGCGCCGTCTCGGCGGCGCTGGGACGCATCCCTTCGGCAAGCTGCGCCTTTAGCGACGTGAATTCTTTGACGATCTCGTATTCGTCCGAATCCGCGTCGTGTCCCGGAAGCGCGACGACCGTTCCGGAATCGTCGATATACAGCGGTCGAACGATCTGAACGAAGTTCGCCTCTTTCGCCGCCTCTTCGTCGAGTTCAAAACGCGCGTCCCCCACGACCGCGTGGTCGTGCCCGTACCCCTCGGGCCCCGTGTCCGCGTAGAGCACAAAATTCTCCTTGCCGGAAAACGTCAGGTCGCAAGAGACCGACGGACTGTTTCCGACGACGTACTCGCTCGTCCAGACATGCTCGCCGTCCGCGTAAACATGGAAGCGCATATGTCCCTGACCGCCCGTTTCGTCCGCGATTCCAAACGAAGCGCGAAAACGAACGACCCCCGATTTCGGGAGCGTTACGACCATCGAGCCGGGCGCGTGCCAGCCGAACCCGCGACCGAACTTCGTGCCGTTCACGACAAGTTCGCGGCCGTCGGTCGTGCGCTGTTTTCTCGTCTCGCCAAACCCGACGGCGGCGAGAGAAAGATCGAGGTCGTCGACCCAGACGGTCGCGGCGGGGGGCGGATTGAATTGCGCCGTCGGAACGGGCGTTATTTTCGGCGGATCGGCAAACGCCGAGGCGACCGCGCCAATTGTCAACGCGGCTAAAAGAGCCAAAACGGTGCGTCGTGTCGACATGGACGTGTTTCCTTTGTCGTTGTTGTTGTTACAGGCGGAAAGATCGGCGTCTTTGTTCGTCCGGCGCCGACGACTGTCGTCATTTTAACAGATCAATACGTTAGCGTCAAAAAATTTTGTCCGTTTCGCCAAAAATTTTTGAAAAAAACTCCGTTTCGACGTAAAATTGCGCGAAGAGTCAAAAACGCTTGACGCGCGCTATTCGCTGTGATAGAATTGGCGACGGCGCGATTTCAGACGTCGGAATTTGACGAACGAAATCGTTTCGGATCGGCGAAATCGCGCGTTTACGAGAGAGCAATATGTCGACCGCCCCAGAACCGTCAACAACTAATAATCGTCTTCGAATCGCCGTTCTCGGCGCCGGAATTTCCGGGCTCGCCGCCGGTTGGCGACTGCGCGAAACGGCGCCCGACGTCGATTTCACAATCTTCGACAAGAACGATCGCGTCGGCGGGGTGATCGGCACGCGCAACGTCGACGGTTTTCTCTGCGAACTGAGCGTCGACAACTTTATCACGACGGTTCCCTACGGGCTGGATCTGTGCAAAAAGCTCGGGTTCGAGTCGGAACTTCAGTCGACGAACAATCGGTATCGCCGGACGTTCGTCGTTCGCAATCGGCGGCTCTATCCGCTTCCGGACGGGTTCATGACGATGGCCCCGACGAAATTCTATCCGATGCTTGTCACGCCCCTTTTGACGCCCTGGGGCAAATTGCGTTGCGGGCTCGAACTGCTTCTTCCGCGCCGCAAGAGTTCCGAAGAAGAGTCGCTCGCTCATTTTGCGATTCGGCGGCTGGGCAAAGAGGCGTTCGACCGCATTATCGAGCCGCTCGTCGGAGGAATCTACGGCGGGGACGCCGCGAAGTTGAGCTTGCAGGCGACGTTGCCGCGCTTCGCCGAAATGGAGGCGAAAGACCGCTCGCTCATCTGGTCGATGACCAAGTCGATGAAAAACGCGCGACGCGTCAAACGCGAAGAAGAAAGCGGCGCGCGCTATTCGTTTTTCATCACGCTCAAGTGCGGACTGCAGGCGTTGCCCGAAAAACTCGCCGACACGCTCGGACGCGACCGAATTCAGCTTAACCGACCGATCGTTAACGTCGAACGCGCGCAGGAAGGCGGCTGGAACGTCGTCGACGCGCAAGGTCGGGCGGAACGCTTCGACGCGGTCGTGTTCGCGACCGACTCCGGCGCCGCGAGTCGCGCGTTGAAATCGGCTAATCCCGACGCAGCCGAACTTTACGCTCAGACCGAACACACCGGCGTCGCGATCGTTCATCTGGCGTATCGCGACGAACAAATCGGCAAGCCCGCGCTCGGCATGGGGTTCGTCGTTCCGACGTCCGAAAAGAACGGGATTATCGCCGGAAGTTTCAGCAGTTACAAATATCCCACGCGCGCTCCGGAAAAAACGACGTTGCTACGCGTCTTCGTCGGCGGCGCGCGCGCTCCGGAAACGGTCGATTTGCCGGAAGAGGAGCTCGTTCGGCGCGTCGGCGACGAGATGAAAACGCTTCTGGAAATCAAAGGCGAGCCGATTCTCGTCGACGTCGCGCGGTTCCCCAACGCGATGCCGCAATATTATCTCGGCAGACTCGCTTGGCGCGAGAAGCTCCGACAAGCGCTCGAGCAAACGCCGACGCTCGCGCTCGCCGGAAACGCGCTCGACGGAGTCGGGTTGCCCGCGTGCGTCAAGAGCGGGTACGACGCCGTCGACGCCGTTCTCGCAGCGTCGCGCGATAAGAAATAAATTTGGCGTTTCGTCGTCATATCAACTTTGTCGTTAATTATTATAAAGGACGATCTTATGGAAATGAAACCGCGTTGTTTGTCCGCAGGCATTTTGTTCGCCGACGTAGGGTGCGCCCCCATCGATCACGCGCCGGCGCCGGGCGAACTCGTTCAAACGGATCGCGTCGAATTGACGCTCGGCGGATGCGCCTCGAACGTGTCGATCAATCTGGCGCGCCTTGAAGTTCCGACCGGGCTGTGCGGATGCGTCGGGGACGACGCGTTCAGCGACCACATTCTCAAATCGCTCGCAAATCCGCTCGTCGACGTTTCCGGCGTGCGCCGCATTGAGAACTCCGGGCCGGGCTGCTCGCTTATCGTCAACGTGAAAAACGAAGACCGACGTTTCGTCAGCACGACCGGCGCGAACGCGCAATTTGCCATCGGCGATATTCCCCAGGAATGGACCGACTGCGCGGAAGTTCTCTACGTCGGCGGGTATCTCATGATGGAACGCCTCGAAACGCAGGAAACCGTCGATTACTTCAAAGCGTTCCAGGCCAAAGGGGGCAAGACGATCCTCGACGTCGTTCTCTACGGCTCGCGACCTTACTGGCCGGTTCTCGAACCGCTCATGCCCTACTGCGACTACTTCATGCCCAACGACGACGAAGGACGCGTCATTTCCGGAAAAGACGATCCCGTCGATCAGGCGAAATTCTTCGTCGACGCGGGCGCGAAAGCGTGCGTGATCACCTGCGGCGGCGCCGGCTCGATTTACTACTCGAACGACGAGAAATTCCGCGCCGATATCTTTAAGACGGAATTCGTCGGAGGCACCGGCTCCGGAGACGCGTTCGACGCGGGGTTCATCGCGGGGCTTCTGGACGGCTGCGATCCTTACGAAACGATGAAACGCGCGAGCGCGCAGGGCATGAGCTGCGTGCGCGACGGTTCCGCGACCAAGAGCGTCTTTACGAAACGCGAAGCGCGGGAGTTCCTGCAGGGTCGCGAATTGAAAATCGAAAAACTATAGTCTTCGATAAAAAAACGTCCGCGCGTCGCCGTCGATATTGCAAAGCGCGCGCGGACGCCGTATCATATACGGTCGGAGCGGCGCCCGATCGACCGATCCTCGTTGGATGCGGTCGCGCGTTCCGGCGCTTAAACGTCAACTGCTAACTTGTTGTTTGGAGCTAATAATGTTTTTACTTCAAAACTACTGGACGGCGATCGCCTTTTGCGTCGTCACCATGATCTGTTGGGGATCGTGGGCGAACACGCAAAAGCTCGTCGATAAAAAATGGCGCTACGAGTTGTTCTACTGGGACTACGTTCTGGGTCTGTTGGCGACCGCGGTCGTCTTCGCAATGACCTGGGGCTCGAAAGAAGGAGGCGTCGGTCCTCACTACATCGACAACTTGTGCAACGCGATCGCCGAGAACCCCAAAGCGCTCGTCTGGGCGTTCGCGGGGGGCGTCGTCTTCAACATTGCGAACATTCTTCTGGTTTCCGCGATCGATATCGCCGGCATGGCGGTCGCCTTCCCGGTCGGGATCGGGCTCGCGCTCGTGCTGGGCGTCGTCTGGAACTATATGGGCGCGCCCGAAGCGTCGGGCAACCCCGTCTTCCTGTTCGTCGGCGTGGGGCTTGTGGCGCTGGCGATTATACTCAGCGCGCTTTCGTATAAGAAGCGCGACGCGGCCAACGCCGATCCCAACGCGCCGAAAAAACCGATTGGCAAGGGACTCGCGCTGTCGGTTCTCTGCGGCGTCCTGATGTCGTTGTTCTATTTCTTCGTCGCAAAATCGCTCGCGCGCGTGGAATACCACGGAGAACTCATCGATTTGACGCTCGCGAACCTGTCGCAGGAATACGCTTCGCTCGAACCGGGCAAATTGACCCCCTACACCGCCAACCTGATCTTCGCGGTCGGCATTCTCCTGAGCAACTGCGTGATCATGCCGATTCTCATGCGCTTCCCGATCGTCGGCGAACCGGTCGAAAAAGGTCTTTACTGGAAAGGCTCGTTCGGCAACCACTTCTGGGGCTGGATCGGCGGCATGATCTGGGCGATCGGCATGACGTTCAACGTGTTGGCGTCCGGAGTCGCCTCCCCCGCCGTCGCTTACGGGCTCGGTCAGGGCGCGACGCTTATGTCCGCGATCTGGGGCGTTTTCATCTGGCGCGAATTTAAAGGCTCGCCCAAAGGCGTCGGCAAGATGCTCGCGTGGATGTTCCTCTTCTTCATCGTCGGCCTGGCGCTCATTATCGTGACGAAACTCGACAATGGAACGCCCGCGCAAGCCGCGCCGACCGAGGCGGAACAGGTCGTCGAGGAAGGAACCGCCGAAATTCCCGCGTTTGAAGACGTAATGAACGGCGACGTCGTCCCGGAAGGCGTCGACGAACAAGCGGCGGAAAACGCCGTTGAAGAAGCCGCCGAAGCGGTCGACCAGGCGCTTGAAAACGTCGAAGAAGCCGTCGAAGAAGCGGCTCAAGAAGCGACCGAAGCCGCCGAACAAGTCGAACAGGCGGTTGAAGAAGCCGCCGAAGAAGCGGTTGAAGAGGTCGTCGAACCCGCGACCGAAGCCGTCGAGCAGGCGGTTGAAGAAGCGACCGAAGCCGTTCAGGACGCCGCGCAAGCGGTCGAAGAAGCGGTCGACGCGCCAAATCCCGGCGAATGAGTTCGATTGAAAATTACCCGTCGACGCGGGATTCTTAAATCAACGCCGCGCCAAAAGGCGCGGTTTCTCAAATCGACGCGAAATCATAACGCGCGTCCGTCCGGGGATTTACGTCCTCGGCTATCGACGTCGCCAAAACGCTTCTCTCCAGCCGCCTTCTAAAGGGCGAAGCGGGCTTGTCCCGCGCAGCCCGGCGGCGCGCGGCGTCATATCAACCGTCAACGCATGATTTTTACGCAACGCGACGCGGCGCCCTGCCGCTCGCGGCTCTTATAACACGCTGCGCCGCGCGAAAGTCCGCGCCGTCCGGGGATTTACATCCCCGGCTTCCGCGTCAAAACGCGATCCTCTTTCCGTCGACGGGCGTCGACAGTTTTTCCGGACGAGCGCTTGTCAAAATCTGAAAAACTTTTACACTAAGTCCGTAAATTGAAAAAGGGACTCTTTTACCGTTTATGTGAGCGGCCAAAAGAAACCGTCGTTATTACTTTTCCAGGAATGTATGGAAATGCTCAACTTATTAAATTGGAACAAAAAGCGCTGCCGATTCGGTTTTGCGCTCGTCGGGCTCGTCGCCGCCATAGCGACGGCGTGTTGCGCCCAGGCGCGTTGCGACGACGACGCGGACGACGTTTTTGAAAACCAGGTCAAGGCGGACGTCGCCAGAGCGTTGACCGCGAACGACGACGCGGCGCTTGAAGCCGCGATCGTCAGAGCGATCGAATTCGATTTGAATCGCGGCGACGACGATACGGAAGACGAACTTGAAGACGGAATCGAACAGGCGTTGCACGCTTCCGGCAAAACGGTCTCTGACGCGACGGAAGACGCGATTGAAACGGCGATCGAGCGCGCTTATTATAAAGCGTTGCGCGGAGCCGCGCGCGGTCAGGAAGGCGTTCAGGTCGCGGCCAAAACCGTCAAAGACGCCGTGAAAGCCACGTTTGTCAGATTCAACGGCGGGGCCGCCGCTCCCGCGCCCGCCGCGACTCCGGCGCCCGCCGCGCCCGCGAACAACGTCGTCGACGCGAAAACCAAAGCGGCGATCGATCGCGCTCTGGCTAACGGCGACGAAGACTACGTCGAAAACGCTATTGAAGACGCCGTCGAAAAAGCGCTGAAGACCGGCGACGACGCCACGTTGAAATACGCGTTGACCAAAGCGTTGGAATACGACCGCCGAACTGGCGACGACGACGCCGGGAACGCCGTTGAAGACGGCGTCGAAAAAGCGCTCCGCGCGCTTGGCAAACGCCTGAACGACCGCACCGAAGACGCTATTGAAAACGTCGTCGAACGCGCTTATTTCCAGGCGCTGCGCAACGCTCAAAACGTCGACGCCTTTATGGGCACGGTCAAGTCGACGTTCGAAAAGTATAACGGCGGTCCCGTCGCGAAACGCGCCGCCGCTCCCTCCGCGCCCGTCGCTCCCGCGGCCCAGGCGACCGACGCGATCGCCAAAGCGATGGCGACCGGCGACGAAGACGTCATTGAAAACGCTATTGAAAACGCCGTCGCGGAAGCGTTGCAAAACGGCGACGACGCCGCGCTCGAATACGCGGTCGCGCAGGCGATTCAATTTGATACGAAGCGTTTCGACGACGACGGACAAAACGCGGTTGAAGACGGCGTCGAACAGGCGCTCCGCGCGCTGGGCAAACTCGTGAGCGATCGCACCGAAGACCAAATTGAATACGCGGTCGAACGAGCGGTTCGTCGCGGCGCCAACGCCGCCGAAGCGGCTCGCACGGTAAGAGCGACGTTTGAGAAATTCAACGGCGGCGCGGTCCCGAAAGCGACGACGAGCGTCGCGCCCGCGGAAACGCCCGTCGCGAATCCCGCCGCCGACGCGCCCGCTGATTCGATCGACGACGCGATTGCGACCGGCAACGAAGACCTTGTCGAAGACGCGATTAAAGCCGCCGTCGGTCAGGCGCTGATCGACGGAAACGTCGCGGCGTTGACCGACGCGATTGAAAAAGCGATCAACTACGACCTGAATCGCGGCGACGACGACGCGGAAGACGAACTTGAAGACGGTATCGAACGCGCTCTGCGCGCCTCGGGCAAATTCGTAACCGACCGCGAAGAAAACGCTATTGAAGCGGCGATCGAACGCGTTTACTACAAAGAACTGCGCAACGCGCGACGCAATCCCGCCGCGGCCAAAACCGCGGCGAACACGATTAAAGAAGCCGTTATCGCGACGTTCGAACGATTCAACGTCAACTGATTTGGCGTAATTGACGTCACGTGAAAAGGAGAGCCGCGCCGGGTCGTTCGCAGCCTGACGCGGCTCTTTGCGTTTTGAAGGCGCGATTCAATCGTCAAGAAGCCACTCTATTACGTTCAACGACTTAATTCCGTCGTAAGAATCGTCAAGCCCCGGCTCGAGCGAAAGGACGATTTTTTCGTAGGAGTCTCTTATCTTTTGCAACGGCGCAAGTTCGCGCTTTCTTACGTCTTCGCTCGTCATCGATTCAGTCGTCTGAACGTAAATCTTCTTATCGGCTCTTGTTGCGACGAAATCGATCTCGGCGTCCCCGACCTTTCCGACCGCGACGTCGAAACCGCGTCGAAGGAGCTCGAAATAAACGACGTTTTCAAGCGCATGTCCTCTATCGCGATCACGAAAATCGAGCAGGCTGTTTCTTAATCCGATATCGACGACGTAATACTTGCCGAGCGTTCGGAGAAGTTGTTTCCCTTTGACGTCAAATCGTTTAATCTCGTAGAAAAAAAAGCTTTCGACTAACGCGTCGACATACGCCTGAACCGTGTTGGCGCTCGGCGCGCCTTTACGCCCGCCGTCCAATAGTCCCTCGTTGGCAAGCGTCGCGCCGATCGAGGAGACCGAGACGTTCGAGCCGATGTTGTCCGCAAGAAAGAGAATTATCTTGCGCAAGAGCGCGGGGTCGGTAATTTGCCGACGTCCGCGACGGTTTTCCCGTTCGAGAATATCGCGAACGACGACGGTCGAATAGATCCCGTCAAGAAGCGCCGACGCTTTTTCCTGATCGAATCCGACGTTGGCGACGCCCGGCATACCCCCGAAACGCATATACGCGCCGAACAGTTCGCGAAGATCGTATTGTTCTCCGTCCTTATCGACCGCGCGTTTCCGAACTCCCCCGAAAACGCTCGCGACGTCCCTAACTTCAACGTCGTGAAAATCAAGAAACTCGCGAAACGAGAGAGGAAGCATTTTGATTTCCACGCAACGTCCGGAAAGATAGGTCGAATACTCCGACGAGAGCAGACAGGCGTTCGAGCCGGTAACGTAAACGTCGGCGTTGAAATCGACGCGAAACGCGTTGATCGCGTTTTCCCATCCGTCGATTCTTTGTATTTCGTCAAAGAATAAATACATGCGCTTACCGGACGCGACGCGTTCTTTCACGTAAGCGTAGACGTCGTCTGCGGTCATTTTCCCAAACTCAAACGACTCGAAATTCATTTCGACGATCTGATCGGACGAGACGCCCGATTCCTTCAATCGGGCGACCGCAAGTTTCAATAAGCTGGATTTGCCGCAACGTCGAATTCCCGTTACGACTTTGACAAGCTCGGAATCACGAAATCCCAGCAGTTTGTTAAGATATCGATCTCTGTTTTTTAAAAGGCGCGTTTCAATCATGGCGGAGTCTCCTCTCCGCTCAAGGATACCATAATTCGCAGAAACGACAAGTTCTTGCTATAGACTGCAAAAACTTTCAAAAAATTAAAGTTTTTGCTACGGATTGCAAAAACTTTTCACACGCCGCCTTGATTTCGACGTCCGCTCTTTCGCCGGATATTCGTCAATCAACGCGGCCGCCTGGCTCCACAGGCGACATACGGCGCCAAAATTCATAAGAGCCGCAAGCGGCAGGCGGCGAAGTCCGCCGGACGCTGCAGGCAAACGGGGCCGCGCCAAAACTCATAAGAGCCGCAAGCGGCAGGCGGTTCCAGGAAGCGCGCTTCCGCGAGCGGCTCCAACGTTCGAAATTTAACCGCGAACTTTCGTTGGCCGGGCGTCTTCCGCTCAATTCAACGCGCGCGCGATTTGTCGAACCGCCTGACGCAGTCGCTCTTCTTTTTCGACGACCGCCAGACGCAAGTACCCTTCCCCAAGCGGACCGAACGCGGAGCCGGGGCTCACGACGACGTTCGCGTCGCGCAACAGCCGCATGGCGAACTCGAACGTCGTGCAATCTTTGAGGTATTTCTCCGGAATCTTCTGCCAGACAAACATCGACGCCTTCGGTTTGACGACTTCCCAGCCGATTCTCTCGAGCGCGGCGCACAGAACGTCGCGGCGCCGTTCGTAGATCTTCGCCTGTTCGGAAACATACGCGTCCTGTTCGCGCAGCGCGATCACGCCCGCGATCTGCAGCGGCACAAACGCGCCGTAGTCGTAGTACGTCTTGATCGTCGCGAGCGCGCGAACGATTTCCGAGTTCCCGCAACAGAACCCAATGCGCCAGCCCGCCATGCTGTAGCTCTTGGACATCGTCGTCATTTCGACCCCGACGTCGATCGCGCCCGGAACCGACAAAAAGCTCGGCGTCTGATAACCGTCGAAGACGACATCCGCGTACGCCAGGTCGCTCAATACCATGAACCCGTATTTCTTGGCGAGTTTGACCAGATCGACGTAGAAGTCGCGCTCGACGACCGTCGCGGTCGGGTTGTGCGGGAAGTTGACGAGCGCCAGCTTCGGACGCGGCAGAAACCGTTCGCACGCGTAAGAGATCTCCGAAAGGAGCCGGTCGGGGTCGCGCACGTCGAGCGCGAGCGTTTCGCCCCCGGCGAGCATGACGGCGTAGAGGTGCGCGGGGAAATACGGCGAAGGCACGATCGCCAGATCGCCCGGCCCGCACAGCGCGAGAATCGTGTGGCTCAACGCGTCTTTAGACCCGAGCGTCGCCATGACTTCCGTGTCGGGATCGAGCCGGACTCCGTAATATTTCAGGTACCGCGCCGCGACCTCGCGACGAATATTCGCGATCCCGCGCGCGGCCCCGTAACGGTGCACCTTGGGATTCTGAACCGCTTCGCTCAACTTGTCGATCACCGACTGCGCGGGCGGGTCGGTCGGACTGCCCATCCCCAGGTCGACGACGTCGGCGCCGGCGCGGCGTTTGGCGTATTTGAGCGCGTTAAGTTCCGCAAAAAGATACGGCGGAAGCTTCTTAATGCGGTCGGCGACGTTGATTTCAAAAGGCCGCGCGTCGTCCGGCTCGTCGTTGGGAGAGTTGAGCGCGTTTTCGATCGCGGCTTCAGCCTCCTGAAAAACGTCCGCCTTGACAGATTTGGTCAATTCGTCGTCGTTTTGTTTACTTCCTTCAAACGCGTTGGTCATAACTCGCCCTCCTGAGATAAAAACTTTTGCGCGCCATTGTACTATTCGGCGAGAATTAGACAACGGCGTCGACGTATTTTTTAATCTTTTTGCAAACGGTTTTTCAAAGAATCGACGTCGGTTCCGCGATACGATGACACGGAGCGAAAACAGCATTGTCTGAACTTATGAAAGCGACGCGACGACTCCTTTTTTTAAAAACGCTTGCTAAACGCATGACGCTTTCGTATAATACGACAAGCGAAGGTTCGCGTTCGCGCGTTTTTTAGTCGCGAACCCCGACGAATCGCCGTAAAAACGTTTTTTTTAGCGCGATTTCGCGTCGCATGGAACGCGTTTCGTTCGCCGTCTGCGCAACGGCGCGATTCGGTTGCGGCGCGGAAACGCCGATTCAAACAACAATGGAGTCGAGGACATATCGATGAATTTGCCAACGTTATTTGTCTCTTCGTTTAAGCGCGTCGCGTTGCGCGCCGCTCTTATTTTGTGCGCGACGACGTGCGTCGTCGCTTTAGCCGACGATTCCGCGAAACAAGGATACGCGATTGTCGCGACGCAAAGCGTTCTTGACGACGCCGACTGGGCGAAAGTCGTCGATTCGCTTCGCGATAAATACGCGGACGAGTTCGACGTCGCGGTCGTCGCGTGGGACGATTCCGCGTTCGATCGTTTGAAGGAACTCTTCCCCAAATACGCCTGTTTTGTCGTTAAGCCCGAAGAAGCGACTAAAGAACGACTCGCGACTATCTGGCAGGGGACGCGCGCTCTTGACGACGATCCTTACGGCGACGTAATCTTCGGAATTATCACCGGTTACGACGCGGGCGACGCGTTGCGCATGGCGCAAGTGAAGCCCATGACGGTGGAATCCGCCGTCGGCGCGACGTCGATCGCGTCAAAATATTTCAAGAACTGCATAATTTACGACGAGCTCAAGAAGAATCTCAAACGCGTCAAAGAAGCGGGCAAAGAAGAAGTCGTCACGAACGACGGCCCCGACGACACGACGCGCGCGATCGCCGACGCGCTCGACGGAACGCAACTTTTTGTAACGTCGGGACACGCGTCCGAGCGCAATTGGAGCATCGGCTACTCTTACGTCAACGGGTTTTTCGTCGCCAACGACGGCGAACTATTCGGCGTTCCTTCTAAAAATTCCGGCGAAGAGCCGTTTTCGATCAAAGCGGGCGGCTCTAAAATCCATATCGCGTCCGGAAACTGCCTCCTGGGCGATATTGACAATCCGTGCTGCATGGCGCTCATGATGGTCCGTCACGCGAACGTCGACATGTTGGTCGGCTACGTCGTCACCACCTGGTTCGGCTATATGGGCTGGGGCGTTCAAGACTACTATATCGAGCAACCGGGTCGTTTCACCGTCGCGGAAGCGGTCTATGCGAACAATCAGGCGCTTCTCAACCTGCTGGAAAGCGACGACGCCGCGCCCGAAGCCGAAAAACTGCCCGCGATGAGACGCGAAGGGCTCCTTCACGACCGCGACGTCGTCGCCATTTACGGCGATCCGGCGTGGCAAAACGCGCTCGCCGTTCAGGAATCCGGATGGAATCAAACGCTCGAATCGGAAAAAGCCGAAGACGGCTCAATTACGTGGACGCTGACGATCGAGCCGAACAGAGGAGACAAATCGTTTGATCTTATCGATCCCAACGGCTCCGAACGCTCGAATCGCCCGATCTTCCAGATTCTGCCTCAGCGCGTTAAAGACGTCAAGATTATCGAAGGCCAGGAATGCGGAGCGACGATTACCGACGATTTCGTCCTGATTCCTCTGAAGAATTTGCCCAAGGACAAGTTCTCCCTGAAATTCACGTCAAAGTAGTCGAATCGCTCTTTTAGAAAAGGCGTAAAATATCGGTCGGGCGGCAAAGTATGAAAAAGCGCGCCCGACCGGTCGCGACGCGCGGCTAAAACCGACGTCGCGTCGTCCGGTTTTGCCGTTTGCCGACTTCCGCGAACGGTTTTCTATTCGGGAACCGCGCAATAAAAATCTTTGTCGTTCGGATTCTGTTCCGACCAATCCTCCCCGGCGCGTTTTCAAGCGCGCCCTTCGTCTCCGACGACAGGTTCGTCCGAATCGGGTTTTTCAATTCTTCGTCGAATTTTGACGCCAAAACTTTCCAAGGCGCTCTTGTGCGTTTCGCCCCAAATCAGACGACGGGGTCCGAACGTTTTTTCACATTTTGAACGTAAATTTAAAGAATCTAACAACCTCCCTCGCATTTTAATAAGAGTCTGTTATAATAGCGCGACGGCGTTCGTTAGGAAACGGCGTCGACTCCGGAGTCCCGGCCCGGCCAAAAAGTCAAAAAAAATGAACGCGCGCCGAACATAACGGCGTAATACGGTAAAACGGTTCCGCGCGGCAAGTTCGCCGACGCTGAATCGCGACGAATTTCGCCGCGAAGACAGCCGTTTCGCAGAATCATCAAACGCAAGCGTTTTGCAAAAAGTCGACAGGAAACACGACCTATGGAAAAAAAGAAAGAAGAAAAATTGATCGCGTTTTTCTCGAGAGCCGACGAAAATTATTTCAGCGGGAAGATGAAACACGTCAAGGTCGGCAACACGGAAATCGTCGTCAATAAGATGAAAGAAATCGTCGACGCCGACGTCTTCAAAATCGATATGAAAAAACCTTATTCGCCGTCCTATTTGACCTGCATCGAAGAGGCCAAAAACGACCTTGAAAAACAGGCGCGGCCGGAATTGACCCAATACCTCGATTCGATCGACAAGTACGAAGTCGCTATTCTCGCGTATCCGAACTACTGGGGCACCGTGCCGATGGCCGTCGCGACGTTCCTCGAACGATACGACTTCGCCAAAAAAGCGATTCTTCCGCTGTGCACCAACGAAGGGAGCGGCATGGGAACGAGCGAACGCGACATTCAGAAATACGCGCCCGACGCGACAATTTTGACCGGCTTGTCAATTCGCGGCGGCGAAGCCGAAGAATGCGGCCCCGTTGTTAAAGCGTGGCTCTCGGAAAACGGGATCGATTTAAAAGAGAAAACTCAAAAAGCGCGCTGAACGCCCGGAAACGATTATGAAAACGATTATTCTCAACGCGAGCCCCAGAAAGAACTGGAACACGGCGCAGCTCCTCAAAGAAGCGAAAAAAGGCGCGGAATCGGTCGGCGACGAGGTCGAATATATCGACTTATACGATCTGAAATTCTCCGGATGCCGAAGTTGTCTGGCGTGCAAGCGCGCGGGAATTGAAAATCCGTGCCAATGCTTCTGGAAAGACGACTTAACCCAGGTCTTGAACAGAATTTGGGAATCGGATCGACTGATAACGGGCTCCCCGATCTATTTTAGCGATCCGACCGCGGGATTCCGCGCCCTGATCGAGCGACTAATCTTCCCGGCGCTGTCGTACAACGATTATTCGTGCGTTTTCAAAGGCAAAGTCGACGTCGACGTCTTTTTGACGATGAACGCGACCAAAGAACACTACGACGCGGCGTACGACGCGAGAATGAAAGAGTATCTTGCCCCGTTGCGATTCCTAAACGGCCAAACGAGAATCTTCCCCGTCTGCGACACGCTGCAGGTCGCCGACTACTCGAAATACGAAATGCGCGGTTTTTCCGAAGAACATAAAAAGGCGCGACATGAGAAAGAATTCCCCGCCGCGCTGAAACTTGCGTTTAACGTCGGCGCCGGAATAGAATAATCGGAGCCGAAACGCGGCCTTTCCTAAACGGCGCGGCGCTCCGATCGACGAACTTCGCGTTCCGGCGGATCGTTGCGAACGGAACCGACGCGAAGCGCCGAGAGCCGTCGACGCAAGACGACGGCGGCCGGGGGACGCGATAAACCGCCGCGACGAATTCATGGAAAAAGCCGCCGGAAAAACCAAAGCGTCGGCGGTTTGACGTTCCCGGCTTGCGTCGCCCTCCAAACGGCAAACCCAACGCCAGCGTCTCCATACGAATCACGAGCCGAGAAAGATCAACGCGCCTGCGGCGGAAACGGGCTCGTTTGTTACGGCAAACGTCATGGCGTCTCTCCAATGACAAGGGACGTTCTGTCCAAGATTATTTCTTATAACCGTTTCCTACGATCAATCGAATCTGTTCTTCTGAAAAGCCGTTTCGACGCATATTTTCTATGACTTCAAAAAACGCCTTTGACTCGCCTCTTGCTTCGCCGACGGCTATATCGTTTCCGTAATCGAGTTCCGCCTTTCTTTGAACGCGGATTTGTTCGCGAAGTCTCTCGTCGGCGTTTAAATAGCAAATTGCGTCGATCGCTTTGACGTCGTCCGACGGTGATTCCATTTCAAACGATTCCGATGACAAGGGGCGTTCTGTTCAGGATTATTCCTTATAACCGTTTCCTACGATTAATCTAATCTGTTCTTCCGAAAAGCCGTTTCGACGCATATTTTCTATAACTTCAGAAAACGCCTTTGATTCGCCTCTTGCTTCGCCGAACTCGATGCCTCTCGCTTCGCCTCTCGCTTCGCCTATTTTTACGCCTCTCGCTTCGGCGACGGCTATATCGTTTCCGTAATCGAGTTCCGCCTTTCTTTGAACGCGAATTTGTTCGCGAAGTCTCTCGTCGGCGTTTAAATAGCAAATTGCGTCGATCGCTTTATTAATCATGGGATT
>JAFZNK010000164.1 GCA_017550965.1 Thermoguttaceae bacterium | reverse complement strand
GTTACGAGTTTAACGCGCGCGACGACCAAAAGCTCGTCGTCTCGATACAACTTGTGCTCGTGTTCCAGACTTGCGCGCGAACACTTGGCGACGCGCGTTTCGAGGGTGAGCAAATCGTCGTAACGAGCCGGCTTAAAATAGGAGCATTCCACTTTGGCGACGACCATCCTGACGTTGTTCTCTTCGACGTCGCGATAACTGCGACCCGTCGCCTCGCGCAACAGCTCCGTTCGCCCCATTTCGAAATAGGCGAAGTAATTGCCGTGATAAACGACGCCCATTTGGTCGGTTTCCTGGTATCGAACGCGAAATTGGATCGTTCCGACTTGTCCTTCGGAGGACGTTTCAGAAGTTTCCTTCATTTCTTTTCGGCCTTTTCGCCGTCCTTCTCCTTTTCGTCCTTCTTTTGATCGCCCTCTTTGTCGACGGGCGCGGGCCCCCCGACGGCGTCAAAAATCGCGAGTAAATTGAGCAAACCGGCGACGACGGTGAAGATGACGCTCAAATCGAGCCAGGAGTGCAAACGACGCGCGATATCGTTGGCGTCGGGCTGATTCGGGCGCGCGCGGTATTCGGAGGAGACGCGAGGAGGCGCAAACGCGGTCGACAGAATCGAGCCGTCTGCGTCGCCGGGAAATCGAGCTTGCCACATCGCCGGCAACGCGACGCATCCGACGCACGCCTGAGGAATGAAATAGAGGCGACGATCGCCCGGACGCCACGAACAGTAGAGCGTGCGCGCGAAGTGAATTTGGGAGCCGCCGTCGGACGTCTCTTCGCGATAGGATCCCATGACCAAACCGGCGATCAAAATCGGCCAAATGCAGATCGCAAATAAAACCGCCTTAAAGTAGCGACGCTGATACCAGTGCCCCGCGCCGGGAAACAGCCAGGCAAGGAGCCCCGCTACGAAGGGGTTCCGAAGATCAATCGCCTCGCGCTTAACCTCGTCGTCCGTTCGCTTTGTCTGTTCGACCATCTTATGCCAACGTCTTTCCACAACGCGGGGAAAAACGTCGTCCGCGTCGATTCGGCTTGTCGTTCAAGTAATTCAATCGTTCGCGAGCAACGAAACTCGCGATTCCTACTATTATACATCGTTCTTATCAGAAACAAAGAACAACCTCAAAAAAAACATTTTATTAACGCTTAGGACTCGACAAGCGGCTTTAAAACAGTTATACTGTAGCGAAGGGGGCGTGTCGGCCGTAGCCGACGCGCTCGCCAAGAGCTTGTCAAATTCGTCGTAGGGAAAGTGCGGAATGAAAGAAAAACGATACGGATACGGGCCATGGGAGTACCGCTATATCTGTAAAAACTGCGGTCACGCCGTTCGCGCGCCCAAAAACGAACAGCCATGCAGCGTGTGCGGAGGCGATTTCGGTCCCAAAATCTCCGTTAGAAAGCTCTATCTCGAGGCGGAAAAACCCTTCGAAATCGTCGAAGTCGAGTACGTTTTACCCAAGACTCTCTTTGAAAAGCTCCGGGAAGCGCTAGGCCTTAAAGTCGCCACGCGATACGGCGTACGCGAGGAAAAACGCAGACCGAGCCGAAGATGGCGTTGGCAGACGCACGCCGAAGTCGAAGAGGAATCGGGGGTCGTACGGCACGAAGACTTCCTCTGAAAACAAGCTTTTTCGCGCGTTTTTCGCTTGCCCCCTTTTAAAAAAGCAAACGCGTGGTAATATGAGTGGACTTTGCGGCGGAACGGCCGCGAATCGGGGCGTAGCGCAGCCTGGCTAGCGCATCTGCTTTGGGAGCAGAGGGTCGCACGTTCAAATCGTGTCGCCCCGACTTTTAACGGCGTCGCGCGACGCCGTTTTTTGTTTCTTGTCCGACGTTACAGCGAAAGCACGTATTCGATCAGGTCGTCTTGGTCCTGTTTCGACAGCTCGTCGAACTGACCTTCTTTGCACCCGTGCTTTCCGATCTCCAAAAGATCGCGAATCGTGAGATACTCGCCCGTGTTCAGATACGGCCCGGTGCGCCAGACTTCAAGCAACGTCGGAGTGTCGAATTTGTCGATGTAGTCGTTGGGCGCTCTCGAGCCGACGTCGTGCGTTCGCAAATCGGTGTAATACTCGCCCAGATGACACGTCGCGCAATCGAGACGTTGGAAAACCGCCTTGCCGCGTTGCGCCGACTCGCTCAGCTTGCCGTCGACCAGACGCGGACTGGGAACCGGCTTGAGCGTCGAGAGATAGTCGTCCACGCACGAGGCGTTTTCTTCCTTATACGACGTGAACAGAATATGCGTGAACCCGGCGCGCACGGCCGTTTCGGCGTCGGCGCGAATCCCGCTGATCATGCACGGAGGAGTCTCGTGCGACGCGAGCATACTCTTGGAGTTTTTAAGATTGCCCGTGCCGTCGTTGAGCAAATCCCAGTTGAACCCGTCTGCGCGCGCGTCCGGATGGCACGTAACGCAACTGAGCCAATGCTCGAAGCACGCGGTCGCGTCGTGGAAAATGATCTCGCCGCGTCGACGCGTCGTTAAAACCGGCTTGGGCGCGAGTCGCGCGAAGGAGCGTTCGATCTCGACGCCTTCCATCGGAACGCGCGATTCCAATTTCGTAAAGCGCAGCGGCGCGCCGACGGTCGGGTCGTCTCCAAGATTCGCGCAGAGATCGGCGTACTCTTGCGCCTCTTCCTGAGCGTCGTCGGCGCCGGGCGCGGTTCTGGGCGGCTTTTCGGCGGAGACGTACGAATTCTCAAAATACTGATACGGCGGATTCAACTTCATCGTCGCCTTGCAAATCGCGTCGTCATAATACGAGAGCGCGTAAACGTCGTCTCCGTGCGAGACAAGCTGACGCAGTCCTTTGAACCCGAATTTAACGCGAACGCGCATAGGAAGCTGGACTTCGCCTTGAGCGAAAGACGCGTAGGTGTACGCGCCGTAGCCGGGCCGCGCCCATTCGGGTCGCTGGGCGATAATCTCCTGCAACTTGTCCAAAGGCAAAAAGATCAGCTCGTCCGTCCCCGAGATCGAAACGATCAGACGCTTTCCGTCCTCCGAACACGCGACTCCCCACGGATTCCCGGCGCCAAGAACCGAGTCGTCCAGAAAAAAGACTTCGACAAGCTGCGCCGTTTCGACGTCCACGCACAAAACGCAGTTCTCGCCGATCCAACCGCCGGAAACCTGGCTGGTGATCGACGCGTACGAACAAAGGAGCGCGCTGATAAACGCAAATTTTCCGTCGGGCGTGAGCGCCATGTCCTGAAGATCGTTGTTCCCGTTGAGCAAGTTGACTTCTTTAACCTCAGAACTCTCCAAATCGACGACGTAGACCTTCGCGTACGACATGGACACGTTCGACTTCATATTCGTCAGTCGATCGGCGACGACGAGCCGCTTGCCGTCGGGCGTCAATTCCATGCAAAACGGCTCGCGGTTCACGTCCCACGAACGCTTTTCTTCGCCGGTCGACGCGTCAAATTCGCGAACGAGCCCTTCGAACCAATTCGAGACGTAGACCAATTCGCCGTCGTCGGTTCGCTTAACAACGACGTCCGAGGGCGAATGGCCGACCTTATACTCGGCGACGAGCCTCATCGGAACCGTCTCGAGCGCGCCGTCGTCGCCGCGCCGGGCGACTTCGACAATCGCCAATTTCCCGTCCGCAAGTCCGCCGACGACCGCGACGCGCGTCTCGTCGGGGAAGAAGCGCAGCTTAAACGGTTTGAACGACAGTTCGATTCCTTCGGCGTTCGAAACGCCGTCGGTCGGAACGCGGCGAAGTTGAGAGAGCCCTTCGGAAGCGACGTAGAAATTCGCCCCGGACGCGTCGAGAACAAAATCGGTCGGCGCAAAATAACGCTCCGACTCTTCGCCCTGATCGGCGGGCAGCGTCGGGCCGGACATAGCCGAATAGATCGACGACACGCCCTGCGCGTAAACGCTCGACGCGGCGCCAAAAGCGACGCACAACGCTAAAACGACGGAAAAGCGCTTAAACATAACTTCGCCTCTGCAAAGGAAAAAATCGGGTAAACTCCCTGTATTATACGCGAATGAAGAAAAAGGGGCGCCCCCTGCGACGAGTCGGCGCGGCGTCACAACGACAATACGAACTCGATCAGGTCGTCCTGCTCCCGAGCGGTAAGCGCGTCGTAACGACC
The DNA here is from genome assembly GCA_017550965.1 of Thermoguttaceae bacterium. Lineage (GTDB taxonomy): Bacteria > Planctomycetota > Planctomycetia > Pirellulales > Thermoguttaceae > RUG369. The sequence goes on along the minus strand of JAFZNK010000164.1, from coordinate 8,578 downwards.
GTCTTTTACGCCGTGCCGCGCCTTTTCAAGAACGTCGCGAATCGTCGGGTACTCGCCGTTGTTCATATACGGCGCGGTGCGCCAGACTTCGATCAGCGTCGGCGTGTCGAATTTCTCAACTTGATCGTTCACGTCCTGAGAGCCGGTTCGATGAAGGCGCATGTCGGTGTAAAGCTCGCCGTTATGGCAATTTGAACAGCCGATTCGATCAAAAACGCCCTTCCCGCGCCGCGCGGACTCGCTCAACCGTCCGTCGACGAGCCGCGGACTCGGAACGGGCCTCATCGTCGAGAGGTATTCGTCGACGGCAAGAGCGTTTTCCTCCTCGTAGTTCGTTTCGAGAATATGCGGAAAACCGGCGCGAACCGCGATTTCGCCCGTCGCGCGAACGCCGGAAACCATGCTCGGCGGCGTTTCGTGCGTCAACAACATGCTCTTCGAACTCTTCGCGTTGCCGGAACCGTCGTTGAGCAAGTCCCAGTTGAGCCCGTCGCTGCGGCCGTCCGGATGACACGTTACGCAGCTCATCCACTGTTCCAGACACGCGGTCGCGTCGTGAAAGACGATCTCGCCGCGACGACGCGTCGTCAGCCGCGGCTTCGACGCCAGACGCGCGAAAGAACGCTCGATCTCGACTCCGTCCGTGGGAAACTTCGACTCAAGTTTCGTAAAACGGAACGTCAAGCCGTCGTTCGACTTCGCGTCCTCTTCGTCGAGCGCGCGAGGCGGATCCTCGGGAATCCCTTCGTAAGCGCCTTCGACAAATCGCTTAAACGGAGGATTAAGTTTTAGCGTCGCCTTACACACGACGTCGTCAAAGTAGGAAAGCGCGTAAACGTCGTTTCCGCGCGCGACGATCTGACGCATGCCTTTAAATCCGAAACTCGCGCGCATACGAAAAGGAAGTTGCGCGTCTTCGACCGGAAGATCCGAATAGGCGACGGCGCTGTAGCCGGGCCGCGCCCAATTCGGGCGTTCTTCCGCCGTTTGAATCAGGCGTTTCAGCGGCAAAAAGATAATTTCGTCCGTTCCGGCGATCGCGACGGCAAGTCGCTCGCCGTCGTCGGAACACGCAAGTCCCCACGGATTCCCCGCCGCGAGCCGCGCGTTGTCGAGCACAAAGAATTCTACGAGCGTCGCCTTGTCGACGTCGACGCATAACACGCCGTTCGCGTTAAGCCAGCCCCCTGAGACGCCGCTCGCGGTATGCAACGTGTTCCCGCGAACGCAGGAGACCAGCGCGTAGCGACCGTCCGGAGTGAGCGTCATGTCCTGAAGTAAATTGTCGGCGTTGCAAAGTTCGACGGTTTGCGATTCGCCCGACTCCAAATCGACGACATAAATTTTTGCGCACGAAAACGCTCTGTTTGCAGGCATTTCCGTAAGGCGGTCGGCGACGACGACTTTGCGTCCGTCCGGCGTTACGTCCAGACAAAACGGCTCGCGCCCGACGTCCCAGGTCCGTAAGATCGCGCCGTTTTCCGCGCCCATTTCGACAAGTTTGCCATTGAAACGATCGGCGACGTACAGCAGTTCCTCGCCGCCGGGCGTCGTCTTGACGTCGACGTCGGCGGGGGATCGTCCGACGGAATATTCCGCGACAATCCGCATCGGGCAAGGTTCCACGCCCGAATCAGTCTTTTTCGCGACCTCGACAATCGCGAGTTTTCCGTCGACGCCCCCGACGATCGCGACGCGCGTCTGGTCGGGGAAAAACCTCGTTTTAAACGGTTTAAACGAAAGATCAAGCGTTTCCGGGTCCGCGGGGCCGTCGACGCGAACGCGCCGCAATTGCGAAAACCCTTCGGACAAGACGTAGAAATAATCCCCCGCGGCGTCGAGCAGAAAGTCGGTCGGCGCAAGATAGTCTTCGGCGTCTTCTCCTTCGTCGCGATCGGCCGCAAACGGCTGGGATTTCGCCGAATAAGGGGACGCTTTGCCCTGCGCCCAGACGGGCGACGCCAAACTCGCAAGCGACGCGGCAATCAACGCCAAAACGCACAACTTCTTCATAACGCGGACTCCGATGAGGATGAATGTCTAACCGTCGCGTATTATACGGGACAAAACGACAAAAAACAAGACCTCGCCTCCAACTTGACGCGTTCGTCGCATTTGCTATAATCGTCCCAACTTTTGAAACGCCGGACAAACGGCGCTTCCGCGTCTGTTTTTCATTTACCGCTTTTCGTTCGTGAACGTCATGTCGTCGTCGGATCAACAAGCGCCCCAAACTCGCGCTATTCAAAAGAGATGGAAACCGGAAACCGTCGGTTTTTGCGAAGCTCTCGCCTCGGCGGTCTTCTACACGATCTCGCTAAGTTCCATGAGAGGACTGACCAATTACGACGTCAGCCCGCTCTGGTCGTTGGGCGTTAAAGAGCTCGTGTCGGTCTGCTGCGTCATGCCGGTTATTATCGTCATGGCGCTTCGCGGCAAATACAGGTTCCGTTGGGGCGCGTTCTGGGCGCTCGTCGCGGCGGGCGCGTCGTGCGAAATCGTCGGGTCGATCCCTCATCTCTGGGCTTACGCCGCGATCGGACTCGCGCTGGCGACGCCGTTGGTTCTGGCGGCGCAATTGATCTGCTCGTCGATCGTCGGAGCCGTCTGGCTCAAAGAGCGCGTTACGCGAAGCAAAATCGTCGCGCTCGTTTTGCTGGTCGTCGCCGTTTTTTTACTTAGCGGAAACGGATCCGACGCCGAGATCGCGGGCAAAGAGACGCGGCTCGCGCTCGGACTGTTCTTCTGCTTGTGCACGGCGATCGGCTACGCCGGACAACTTGCGATCATGCGGCGCGTTCTCCGCGACGATTCGGACGAAGAAGCGATGAAAAAGCCCGGATATGTTCGCACCCCGACCACGCTCGTCATGGTTACGGTAACGGGCGTGGGCGTCGTCGTTTGCGGAATACTTCTCACCGCGCAAAAAGGGCCGGGCGTCTGGCTCGAGCCGCCGATCGAGTGCTGGCGAATCGTCGTCATGGCGGGAATCGCCAATATGTGCGGGTTCTACCTGCAAATCGAGAGTCTCCGACGGCTTTACGTGCTCAAACAAACGCTCATCGCGTCGGCGCAAGCGGCGGCGCTGTGTCTGGTCGGCGTTCTTCTGTTCGGCGAGACGTTCGGAATTCTGACCGCGCTGGGCGTCGCGCTCGTCTTAGCCGGCGTGATCGTTTCGGGTTTCTCCAAATAAACGCGTTCCCAATATAACACAAGGAGTTCCCCGCTATGCGGCGCTGGATGTTGACGACCGACCGCGCGACGTGGGAACTCCTGTTGGCGTTTGCGTTATGGCTCCTTTACGTCGCCTGGTCGAGCGGCTTCTTTCGCAGTATTCGCTGGCGCCGACTTCTGGCCGCGACCGCGCTTCTCTGGCTCTTCGCCGCGCCTTGCATAAAAATCGAGCGCGAAACGCCCCCTCCCGTCACGGTCGTTCTCGACGATTCCGAAAGCATGGCGCGAACGCACGATCAAACGACCGTTTACGCGCGAGCTAAGGAACTCGCCGACGCCGTCGGACAAGCGGCGCGCGGCTCCGGCGCGGAAGTCTCGTCGCGCGCTCTTTCCGGCTCCGACGTCGACGCGCCCGACGCGCCGACTTCCGCGTTAAGCTCCGTTCGCGCCTTAACGGGCCGCGTCGTCCTGATTACCGACGGAATCGAAAACGGCGTCGCCGACTCGCCTTCTCAAAACGCCGGACCGACTGTCGACGCGATCGTCGTCGGTTCAAGCCGGCCCGAATTCGACTGGCGACTCGAGGACGTCCCCGACTCCTTTGTCGTCTATCCTAAGGAACAGGCGCGACTTCGCGGTTCGTTACGTCTGTTTGGATCGGAAGAAAAGCGCAAAGCGATCGTTCGTTTAAAGAATCTCGACGACGACGTTCCGCAATGGGAAACGACGCTTGAATTGGAAAACGGCGCGATCGAACTCGATTACGCCTGGAATCCGCCCGAAGGCAAGCCCGCGCGATACCGTCTGGAAGTCGTCGACAAACGGGACGTCGGTTCCGACGCGTCCTCGTTTGCCGAATTCTGTCGCGAGAACAACGTCGCCGATTTTACGATCATACCGGGCGAAAAGAAGTTAAGCGTTCTTTTAATCGACAATCAGCCGCGCTACGAGTATCGCTACATGCGCGTTCTTCTTCAGCGCGAAGAGACAGTCGACGCGCGTTTCCTGCTCCTGTCCGCCGATCCGGAAATCGCCGAACGTGACGAACGCGCCGTAACCCTTGAAGAACTCGATCGTAAGACGCTCGCCAATTTCGACGCGCTCCTTATCGGCGACGTCGCCGACGACGTCTGGAACGATAAATTCCGCCCGATCGCCGACGCCGCGCTCCGAACGGAACGCTCCCCCGCGATATGGTTCCTGGGGGGAAAGATTAACGATTCGCGACTCGCGCCCGGCGAACTCGTCGAAAACGACGCGAAGACGGAATCTTTTCGCCTCGCCCCAACCTCCGAAGGGCGCCGAATCTTCGGCAAACTCGCCGACGCGCTCGCGGAAATCGAACTCACGCGAACAACCCCCGACGTCAAACCGACGTTCGAAACGCAAACGCTCTTTACCGAACAAGACGACCCAACCCTCCCGCTTTTCGCCATGGTCGAACGCGGCTCGACCAAAATCGCCTGGCAGGGGTTCGACGAGCTATGGCGTCTTCAAACGCTCGACGACAAAACGCTTTATCGACGTTTCGTCTTGCGCTTTCTAGAACGTCTCGCGTCGACGTCGACCGGCGAAGCGCTCGACGAACGAACCGACGGGCCGGACGACGCCCTTCCCGCGCGACGCGACGTCGAAAAAGAAAACGTCGCCGCGCGTCTCGACGACGTCGAACGCCTGACGGCGCAGACCGGGGGAACGGTTCTCGATTTGCGCGACCTCCCGCCGTCTGAGGCAAAACGCCTGACAAAAGAGTTTGTCGCGCGTCGTCTGGAGAACGCCCGACCGTCGCCAACGAAAAACGCGTTCCGCTCGCGCCCCCCGACGCGTTCGTTCCTCTCGCGCTCGCGCTTTTGCTCCTTGCATGGCTTCCCGAAACGGCAAGACGACGCAAGAATTTGGCGCCGCATTAACGGAACGACAAGTTTTCGGCGTTCGTCTAAGAACCCTTGAATCCGTGGGAAAACCGCAAAGCAATTATCGCAGTCTTTGAAGAGATCAGCGCTTTCCTGGCTTTTAGTCTCTTCCAATTGCGTCAACGGCGGCGATTGATTCCGCTAAAACGCAGTCTTTTCTCCTTCGCGCGCCGAGTCTGTCGGCGCGTTTTCCAATCCGCGTCGCCATTGTCCGCTGAAATAATATCCCCACGTAATCGCGAACCCGGCGCCGAAGCCGAAGATTCCGTTCCACCACACGATCGCGTATCCGATAATCGCGCTATGGCCAAAGACGTACATCGACAAACAGCGCAACGCAAGCGCGGTCGTCGCCACAATCGCGGGGATCGCGCTATGTCCCGTTCCCTGGAACAGGCCGAACATCGGGAGATACGAGCACAACACAAGGTTGATGATCGTGATCGCGCGAACGTGTCGCACGCAATACCCCGCCGCTTCCGGTTCAAGATTGAACCAGCCGACAATCGACGCGGCGAAGAACCATAGAAAAATCGAAAGAACGACCGTAAACGTCAGCGAAATCTCTATCGTCTGACGTCCGCCGAGTTTAACGCGATCGAGTCGACGCGCCCCGACGTTCTGGCCCGTGAACGTCGCCAGGGTCGTCTGAAGCGCGTGGCTCGGAAAATTCAAAAACAGTTCCAGCTGACGCCCTACGGTAAACGACGCGGTCATGACGCGCCCGAACCCGTTGACGCCGCGTTGAATCACCGTCATGCCGATCGAAACGATCGCCAGATGCAGCGCGATAGGCGTTCCGATCGAGAACGTTTTCTTCACGACGTCCCAGTTCCACTTATAATCGGCGCGTTTAAACCGAAAGACGGGATATTTGCGAACCATATAGCGATACGCGACGCCGCAGGAAACCGCCTGCGCGACGTCGGTCGCCGCCGCCGCGCCGACGACGCCCCAGCGAAAACACGCGACAAAAAGAAGGTCGAGCGCGACGTTGACAAGAGACGCGGCAATAAGGAAATAGAGCGTCGAGGCGCTGTCCCCGACCGAGCGAAGATTCGACGCGAAAATGTTGTATCCAAATTGGAAAACCAGCCCGAAAAGATAGACGACGAGATAGTCGACCGTCAAGTCGAGAATTTCTGCGGGCACGTCGACAAAATACTCGAACGCGGGTCGGGCGACGACCAGCCCCAGAAGCGTCGCCAAGACGCCGAGCGCAAACAGAAGCATGATCCCGACGGACGCCGCCGAACGAACCTTTTCACGATCGTTCGCCCCGTAATACTGAGCGACCAGAACGCCGTTGCCCGCCGAAAATCCCAGGGCGATCGCCAAAAAGAAAAACGAAAACGTCGACGTCGTTCCGACCGCCGCAAGGGAATCTTGACCGGAAAACCTACCGATCACGACCGAGTCGACCACGCCGTAAAAATGCTGCAAAAGAGCTCCGGCAAGAACGGGCGCGGCAAAACGCAACAGGTGTTTCCACGGAACCCCCTCCGTCATCGGTTTGCCGTACATGAACAATCGTCCTTACCGCCGCGCGAAAAAAAACTGAAAACGTTCTCCGAATTATACGACCGCGCGGCAATAGCGCAATAGCGTAAAAAAATGTAAAAATCCTCCCTTAACTCTTGTTTTTCTCATTTCTCTCAACTAGAATTAGGAGCTGAGCGCGCTTTTCGCGCGCTTTCGTCAAAAGCACAACACGTTGAGGATAATTAGCGATGAGAAAACTACTACTAACCGTCGCGGCGGCGTTTTTTTGCTGTCTCGGCGCGTGCCATGCCGGCGAAGCCCAGATAACGACGCAGGGCTGGGAGCCGTCCAATTTCGGAAAGGCGGGCGAAGAAATCGCCGCGTTTGCCGACTTGAACCTGCTTGAATTTCCGGGCGCGAAACTCGTCAAAGCCGAAGCCGTCGACGGTCCGGGCATGTTGACGGACGGTTCCGCGGGAACGTACGGCGGGGAAGGCCGCGTCGCGACCAACGGCGCTCCGTCGCGCGTCGTCTACTATCTTGGCAAGCCTCGTAAAATTTCCTCGATTCGTATTTTCTCCGGAAATATCGACGCGCGCGGCAATCAGGACTGGGAAGTTCGATTAGCCAACAACGCGAAAAATCCGGGCAAAGAGCCAAAATTCTCCGACGAGCCGAACTTTACTTCCGGCGAAAACGTAATCGGACGCGACAACGGCGCGTTCATGTCCGTAATCGAAGCGGAAGAAGGCGCGATCAACGACCAGACGTACGATTGGATCGAATTCAAGCTCTGGCGCACGTACAACGTCAAGGCGGGCCAGCCGGGCAAAGCGAAGAGCGCCGCCGACAGCTGGGGCTCGATGCTCGAATTGCAGGTTCTCGCGGACGTCAACGACCCCGAACTCTTTGATTCGCAGGAAGAACGCGACGCGTGGCAGGCGCGGCTCAACGCGCGCAAACTCCGCGCCGAACTCGACAAGCTCGGTCCGGACGTCGCCTTCGCGCTTGAACATCGCGATTCGCTCAAACTTGCGATCGACTCCATGATCGAAAATTACGGCGACGAAATCGGCGACGTCGACTGGGTCGAACGCTTCGAATCCTTTGAAAAGAAGTTCGCCGTAAAGAATCTCGATCCGAAAGAATTTGTCGCGATCGCCAAAGACTACGACGCGTTCCGCCGCGAAGTCCTTCTTGCGCACCCGATTCTCTCCGATTTCGATCAGATCCTTCTGCGTAAAACGAACAACCCCGCGCTCCAGTCGAACTGGATCTCCGACGCGTCGCGCGACAAAGGCCAATACGACGATTCGCTCGTTTTCCTTGACATGAACGACCTTGACGCTCCGATGAAAGAAGTCGTCAAGGGCCCGCGCGGCTCGTATATCGGCAACATCTCGCTCCACTGGGACGCCGACCGATGTCTGGTAACCGCGCTTTCTGAAAACAACACCTGGCAGGTCTACGAACTCACCTTTGACGACGGCAAATTGCGTCAGGTTACGCCCGACATGGGCGGCGACGTCGACAACGTCGAAGGCTGCTACGTTCCCGACGGCTCGACAATCTTCGTCTCTTCCGCGTCGATGATGGGCATTCCGTGCATCGGCGGCTCCGGACTGGTTGGCAACATCTATCGCGTTGAAGAAGACGGCAAGACGGTTCGTCAGCTCACGTTCGAACAGGACAACGACTGGAACCCGACGATTCTGCCGAACGGTCGTATCATGTACCTGCGCTGGGAATACGTCGATATCACGCACTATTACTCGCGTTACGTCTTTTCAATGAATCCGGACGGCACGAACCAGGTCGAACATTACGGCAGCGGTTCCTACTGGCCTAACAGCACGTTCTATCCGAAGAACATTCCCGGTCAGTCGTCGAAATTCGTCGGAATCGTCTCCGGGCACCACGGAGTGGCTCGCGAAGGCGAACTGGTGATCTTTGATCCGTCCAAAGGACGTCAGGAAACCCAGGGCGTCGTACAGCGCATTCCCGGTCGC
>JAFZNK010000163.1 GCA_017550965.1 Thermoguttaceae bacterium | reverse complement strand
GGAACGTTCTGAGAATCTTGCGTACTGAAATGATCGCCGAGCGCGACGACTTTGACGTAATACGACGTCTTCGGCGACAAGTTGAAAATCGACGCTTCCGTCGTATCGGATCGGATAAAGACGGACTCCGTCTTCGTCGACTTGGTCGTTCGGTACGTTACCTCGTATCCTACAGCCCCGTCGACGGCGGCCCACTCCAGATCAATCTTGCTCGCCGCGCTTGCAACGCTCGTAATCGTCGGCTGATCGAGCGCGCGCAGCTCCGTGTGGCGCCACCTAAGGGTCGTTTCAAAAGAATTGTCGTATTTCCCGTTGGCTCTGAAAGATAAAAACCCTTTCGACGTTTGCGGATACGGTTTTGCCACGTCGTCGGAATCTATAGAGATATTGAAATAAAACGCGTTAATCGTGGTATGAACGTCGACTGGCAAAGAGACGGGCGTTCCGCCGGAGCAGGAGAACGTCAGAGAGTAGTTGTTGTAAGAATAAGCCCCGTCGTATTCTTTCCCGGCGCAGGTTATCGTGCACTGAGTATTGTTCGTAAAGGATACGGATTCGACGCCGAAGAGGGAGTCGCTCGTTCCGCGAGCGTCGCCCCATTCATACCGGGCGTCGCCGAACGTGAGCGTAAAGCCGGATAGATCTACTTGCGAGGACAACTGGCTCTCTACAAGAGACCCGCCAAGATCGTTTCCGGACACATTCTCTATCTCGGAACTATTATCATTACTCAAATCGTCCCCACCCTCGGACTCTCCTGGAGGGTTTGACGGCTCGATCGGAATTCCCGGATCGGCAATACCGTTGGAGATTTCAAGCGTCGCTTTCTCTTCGGACAGGGTGAAATCAATCGGGCCGGGTCGCTCGGCATGACCGGATTCGACAAGCCACGCACGTTGAAATAAATCGTTGTCAGTGGAAGAAACGGGGGTCGACAAAGGATTGACAGAAAGTAATTCGCGGTTTTCGAGGTTCTCGAAAGCGAGTACGCGCCCGCGACGCGCGGAGTCGTGCTTTTTATGCATGGCTTCTTTCCTGGGCTGGCATTTTCGTCAGAGGCGGCGTGCAAACTTGATTGACGCGTCGCCGCTCTGAAAGTGTCAAAACGAAGGACGCAACGGTCGGCTATCCGCCAAATACAAGGCGGACAGTATCCGTTAGTCTATCTATTTTAACAGAATCGGCAACTCTGTCAAGGGGGACGCAACAGAAAAGAGCTAGTAAGACATGAAGATATCGGTTATCGAAAGAACGATAGCCCTCATAATCGGCATACGCCCCCCTGAGCCCGAGTTGGCGTTTCGCCTAGCCGCGCGGTTGGTTATCGCCCACTCCAGTTGGTCGCAAGCGTTCGGCGTCGCGTACTAAAAAAGCGCCCCCGCTCGTCGGAAGACGAACGAGAACGCTTTTGCTATTGCAATCATGTGAAACTAGTTCCACAATCCGAAACGATTACTTATTTAAAGCGCCGCGAGTTGCGTAGCGATTTCACTTCTTGGAACTATCTTGAGAAGGTACACGTAACGTCGTCTGAATCAAAATAGATCGTATCAGTACCAGTGGTAGTGGTATTCGTCGCTTTAATATGGAATTCGTACGTACCTCCAGCTAAATTGTTAGCGTTAAAATACGTGTTACTTGTTGTCCCTGACGTATAGTCTGTCTGACCTGTTCGCTTATACCAATATGCATATTGCGTCGCGTTACCAACCGCGTCCCAACTGACCATACGCTGCTGCTGCGGCCACTGACCAGTAGTAGTATAGGAAACGTTCGTCGGCGTCGCCAGCTTCACAAACGACTTTTCAGCAACGTCGGAAGTAGCGTAAAGATCGTCGTCGCCATTAGCGCGAACTTCGACATGATACGTGGAACCGGGAACGACGTCTAGGAACGTGTACGAGTTCGTCGTACGTTCGACCTCCGTCGCGTCCGCAGAGCTTTGTCCGGCGCGGTAGTAGCGGAGCGTATAGCCCTCGGCGTTATCAACTGCGTCCCAACTCGCCAGAACGGCGCCGCTCACAGGGGTTCCATTGTCCATCACCGTTCCAAAAGTAACTACGGGCGTAGCCAATTTCGTTTGCGCGATAGTCGCAATGGCAACGGGGTCGCTATAGTCCGAATCGGCATACCCGGTTTCGCCTTTCGTCATCACCTTGAATTGATACGTCTGCGACGTTTCAGGATTGAGCCCGGTAAGCGTAAAGGAGGACGTATCGCCTTCCTGAACGTTCACGTTCTTCTCCGTCCATTCGGAGGCGGTAGAAAGCTTATAGGCGACCTTATAACCGGCGGCGTTATCGGCGTTATTCCAGCTAAGCGTAATCGTCTTTGCCGTCGCTTCGCCTGCGAGTCCCATCGGCGCTATCGCCTTACCTTGCTCAGTCCAAAACCAGTCAGCTTCCGAATAGTCGGAATCGTTAAAGCGCACCTTATCGCCAACCGCCTTAATGCTTATGTCGTAACGGCGACCCGATTTGAGCCCAGTGAGCGTACACGTCGTACCCTCAATGAAATCCGTCGTCAAAGCAAGCCCGCTGACCGTATCAACGTACGAAATCACGTACGCCGTAACGTCTTCGGGTGCGTTCGTTCCAGAGTTCCAGCCAAGAGAAATCGAATCGGACGTGGGATTCCCATTTATATGAAGGGTTCCTTTCGGGATCGTTTCGAGCTTTTTGAGGGTCGTAATAGAATCCGCGACGGT
>JAFZNK010000162.1 GCA_017550965.1 Thermoguttaceae bacterium | reverse complement strand
ATTCGCAGGAAGAACGCGACGCGGTTAAAGCGTGTCAGGCGAAAAAACTCGAGCGTTGGGCGAAAGAAGACGGGGGAGTTTCGCTCGACCTATCCGACGACTAGCGTTTCCGATAATTCAAAGGCAAAGCCATAAATTATTGGAAGTTTTTTTGACTCTTCTCTTTTTGAAGGCCCAAATAATCGTCAAAACCGTCTTCATGTTCCGACAACCAACTCTTAACGCCGCCCTGTTCGTATATGGAATCAAAATTTAATAAAAACGCTTGATCAACGACGACAATTCTGTCGTCAGGGTCGTTTTCATCATCTTCATATTCGCGAGTCGACAACAGTTCTAAAGACTTTTGCGACACGTTTCTGCTGAGCAAAGACGTAAATTCGAGATGACAAGCGCAAATATAAGGCTCGTTGTTTCTGTCTACATGACGCGGAATCTCTTTCATTTTTTTTAAAAAGGTTCCGTCGGCGATTTCTTTATAGGAAATACCCCGGTCCGGTTGCATCCAGCAGACAGACTCGTTTCTTTCCATTACAAGTATTGTGTTTGCATAGATTTCTGAAAATAAAAGTCCCTCGTTGTTTGGAGCGTTTGTCTCTGGAAGTGGAAACGCAGTTTCTTTACCTGTTACGACGGCGTAATAGGTTCCGCCGATCGGAAAGAATTCTGAAACGTAGCGACTGTCGTAGAGAGCTCTCTGCGTGTCAAAACCGTAATGTCGTTGAGAACAGTCGCATCGATAAACAGGGGGAATCGTCTCGTGAAACTGTCGGTTCCATTCGCTGTCCCAGGGTTCGTCCAACCGAATTTTCTCATAGAGGAATTTTAACGTTTTGTCGGCGGAAAAATACGGTAGCAGGAGCGTGCGCCACGAATGAAGAGGCTTTCCGTCCCTGTCGACTGTGTACGCCAGCGGTAATCGCCCTTCGTGATCGTCTGCGTAGAGTTTCATTGCAAGTTGGATCATTTGAAGATTAAACATACAATCGTCAAGTATACGATCTGTCTGATATTGTAACGACTCTTGACGACGGTATTCCGTAAAATACCGGTCTCCAAAACCCAACGATAAAGACGCGTCCATCCAGTTGTCTTGTTTGATTTCAAATATTCCATTCTTGCTTCGCATGAAATCAAAAGTCTTGAAGTACGTTTCATTTCTGTTCGATGTGTTTCCTGCTGGTATTGTATGAAAAGGTTCTCTCGTTAAGGCTAAATCTCCATTGATTTCAAAAAACAACGAAAGAAATAGCATTAAAAAAATCCAAATTGCGTGTTGATTATCAGCGCCTTTCATTGGAAATTCCTTCTTTATTACAAGTTTCTACATTGTTCTGATATGGTAAAATAGCTCGAGGCATTCAATCATACTACTCATTGAGTGTTTGCCTTTGTAATTAAAACTTTTTTACGCAATTGCTTGTTAAGCGGCGTAAATTCCTGACTTAACTTTCGAGATTCTTCATAGTATTCTTTCTTCAAAATTTCATTATCCGAAACATGGGGCAACGCGCTTACAAGGGCGCCTGATTGTTGTGAAAAAACGAACGTTGGAAATAGTATGACTGCCAACAGGCATAAAATAGCGACGTTTTTCATAGAAGACCTCGATGAATTACGACTAAGACGGAACGCAACTAATTGGAACTGCGGTATACGGCATGTAACCTTTTATCGAAAAAGACGCTACTTGTTTCTTTCCTCCTCGCGTTCGCGTTGTTCCATGATTATTCGTTGTTTCTCATTCTTGTCGATAATTTCCAGTTGTTTTTGTATATACTCTATCTGAACTTCCGAATAATAATCTTTTCTCGTAAGTTCTCGTTCGTAAAAAGATTTGGCGTCCCATTGATCCTGCGGATGAGAAGAGTCGGCGTCTCTCCGATAGAATATGTAGCGACTCAGACTTCGTCCAATAAATGGGGGCGGTTCATATTCCGCCATATAGATTTTGAAACGTTCTTCGTGATTTCTTATCCCGGCAAGTATAACTGGAGGCCCCTCCGTCTCTTTTGGCGTCAACGCCCAGGAAATTGCGTATTCACGCCGGACTACTTCAAATCGTTTTTTTTCGTCTATTGGAACCTTTTCGTTGAATTCCAACGACTGTTTCAAAATCAGAAGTCGACGGATCAGGTTGAGCGTAAGATACTTCTGTATCGCGTTTTCCCCCGGCTTTTCAGGAACGCCGTATGTAGAGACAAAAATATATCGATCCTTTACCGATTTAAAAAGGCTTCGAAAGTTGTTTAAATAAGGCTTCCGAGTAGCTCCGTCCAAATCGGGAAGCGCGGCGCCTTCTTGAGGGAATTCTTTTTGGAAGGAGACGATTCTCTCCTGAATTTCTTTGTTAACATGCGGCAGAAATCGCGCGGAATTAGGAGAGAGCGCAAGATAGTAAACGGCCCAATCGGCAAGTTCAAATTCTGCGCTTGGATCGGTAATTAGCTCATATAAAATATTTTCAGAACGGTCGTTTTTGAAAGAGTAGATCGCCATTGTATGCCACGACGAATCAAAGGTTGTTTCACCCGCGATTTCAGAAATTTCCCTTGGCGGAAATATGTACCAAAGACCGATTTTTTCACATATTTGACGAGTTGCTTCGTAGCGCCCGACCAACTCCCATGGATTACAGATTACGTTGGCAATTCGAGGTTCTCTTATTCTTGCTCCCTGCTCCGTATCTTCATAAACGGAGTCCTTTAATATTTCTTCGCGATTTTGAAAGACGACCGATAGTTCGCATAACGTCAACAGTTTCATCTTTGCCGCATATGCCGCTTTCCCGTGTTCGTGGACGCCAAAATAAGGAACGGACGGCGTTTTACGAACCTTGTCCACTAAACCTTCCGTCGCTTCAATTATCCTTTGCGGAACCTTTTTTTCCCACATGGAAAGATAATCGTCGCAATCTGCAACTCTCAACATCGCCTGTTTGGATCGTTCAAAGAGAGGCTGGTAGTACTCGCGTTCCCAACGTTCT
>JAFZNK010000161.1 GCA_017550965.1 Thermoguttaceae bacterium | reverse complement strand
GGCGACGTCTTGGGTGGAGTCTTCGGGGCGGTTTTTCGCGTCCCTCAGCCGCCGTCGCCTTGCGACGGCGGCCGAGGCTCCGCGCGCCGATCCTACTTACAACGGATTGCTGAAATATGAAATTCATTACTTTGGACGTCGCTCAAACGCGTCTAGCGTTGTTAATATAGATTTATGAAAACTATATAGTGTCCTTAGTAGAATCAGTTTTTATTAAAATCATGGGACAATCTATTTGTATAATTATTTGTCTAGCGTTCCGAAACAGATTTTGAAAAATTGTCCTAGCGTTTAATAAAACATTTATCGTTTTCCGCCGAGATTTCTCGCGCGTCGCGCGCGTTAATTCTGAACTTGAATTTGCGTCCGTAATTCTGTACAATAGCGTCGGGTCGTTGTTTCGCGAGTCGGCGAGCGCGGCCTTTTCAGACGAACAAACTCCTTTTTTAGGAAGGAAGGACATAAATGACCAAAAAATGGATTGCGTTTTCATTGGCGTCGATCGCGAGCGTCGCGTTGGCGTTTTCGTCGGCGTTTGCGGTTGCGGACGAACCGGAAGCGATTCCGGAAGTTCCCTCTGTCGAACCGACTCCCGAAGAACCCGACGAACCTCAATTGGAAGTCGACGAAGGAGAAGACGGCGGCTTGAACGCTCAGTTGGAAAAAGCGGTTGAAGAAGAACTTGGCGAATCCGTCAAGGAAAACACCGCCGAAGAACTCCTCAACCTCGCGACGGAACTCAAGCTCTCCGCGCAGAACCTGCTCGACCTGACCAAAGTCGTGTCGCTGTGCAACAAAGCCGAGAAACTCGGGCTCGACCCCGAGAACCTCGAATTTGCCAAACAGCTGCGCGTTTCCGCGCGGCTCGATCGCGGTCTGGCGCTCGCGCAAATTTTTATGAACCCCGACCTTAAAGTCGATCAGCTCCCCAACGACTGGCGGCAGCTGCGCAACAACGTTATCGGCGACTTAAAAGCGGGTCTTGCCGAGAATCCCGACATGCCGATCGCGAACCTTGCGCTCGGGCGGCTCTATATGCTCGCGGACCGTTTTGACGACGCGAAAAAGACGCTCGAACTTGCGGTTAACGGCGAAGACGCGGAGAACGAGGTGAAAGTCCTCGCGTTGATCTTCCGCGCCTCGCTGGAAAGCAACGCGAAGACGGCGATTCCGTTTATCGAACAGGCGCTCGCAATCGATCCGGACGGAAACGCGCGGCTCCATTCCCAATATTCGCAATACCTGCAACAGAGCGGCCGAAAAGACGACGCGCTCAAAGAAGTCGATCGCGCGATTGAAATCAGCGAACAGGACGCGTCGAACGAAAACGCTTCCGAAACCGCAAGTTACAAGAAGGAAAAAGCTCTTCTTCTCGCGGAAATCGATCGCGTCGACGAAGCGCGCGCGCTCTTTGAAGAGGCGATCAAAGGCTCCGAATCGAATCTTGAAGTTCAGGTGGAAAAGGGCCAGTTCCTCGCGTCGATCAACGACTACGACGCGGCGCTCGCGCTCTATACGTCCCTGATCGAGAAGTACGACGGGCCGGGCCTGTATTTCCTGCGCGGCGTTATCTACGCGCAGCAAAAGGATTATGAAAAGGCGACCGCCGACGTCAATCAGGCGTTGCGCCGCGACGCCAACCTCCTGCCCGCGATTCGTTTGAAGGGAATCCTTTGCGTCGAACAGGAGAAATACGAAGACGCCGTGCGCGTTTTCGAACAGCTCAAAGCGAAATCGAAAGACGAAGAAGGCAAGTTGGAAGCGACGACTCAAATTGCGTACGCTATCTCCAAGCAGGGCAAGTACAAGCGCGCGTCGGCGATTTTGAAGGCGGAGTTGGAAAAGAAGCCGGACAACGCCGAACTTCTGCGTTCGCTCGCCGACATGGAACTTCTCTTCGGCCATTGGGACGAGGCGAGCAAGTTGTACGAAAAACTCCTTGAAATCGAGCCGAAAGACTCCGGCGTTCTGAACAACTATTCGTGGCTCCTTTCGACCTGCCCGGACGACCAATATCGCAACGCGGAAAAAGCGCTTGAATACGGCAAACTCGCCGCTGAAGAAACGCTTTACGCCGCGCCGCATATTTTGAGCACGCTCGCGGCCGCCTACGCCGAAAGCGGCGATTTTGAAAGCGCGCGCGCATGGTCGCAAAAAGCGGTCGATCTTGGCGAAAAGCAAAAACACGACAGTCTCGATTCCTTAAAGAAAGAGCTGGAGTCGTACAAAGAAAACAAGCCGTGGCGCGAAACGTCGGAAGTTCTTGAAGAAGTCGACGACGAGCCCGCTCCGGAGCCCGCGCCCGAGGAAGCCGCGCAAGACGCGCCTCAGACGTGATTACCGAACGTTTTTAGATCCAAGTCGTTTCGTTTGAGCGACTTGGACTTTTTCACCCCCCTGTCAGTCAAAGGTTTTCATTATGCAACGCATCGTATCGACGCGCCGCGCGTTTTTACTCGCCGCGGTCGCCGTTTCTTTTTTGTTCGCCCCGATTTCGATTCGCGCTCAGGAAGAGCCCGAGTTCCAGCAAATTTCCGACGTCGTCTATAAGAAGGTTGGCGATCGCGAGATCAAGTTGAATCTGTTTCTGCCGCTAAAAGACGGTAAAACCGTCAAGGGCGAGCCGCTTCTTATCTGGCTCGACAGCGGGTGCTGGTACTCCGGCGATCCGGGCGACGGCGGACTCTGGAAGGCGATGGGCGCGTTGAATCGCGGTTTCGCGGTCGCGAGCGTTTCGCACCGTCCGATCAACGAAGAGGCGTTTCCGGTTCCGATGGAAGACGTTCGCGCCGCCGTGCGCTTCCTGCGCAAACACGCCGACGAATACGGCTACGACCCCAATCGTTTCGCGGTCGCGGGCGCGTCGAGCGGCGGTCATCTTTCGCTGACGCTTGGCATAAGCGACGAGAAATCGCCGTTTAACGTCGGAGACAACCTCGACGTTTCCGGCCAGGTTCAACGCGTCGTCGACTATTTCGGCCCCGCCGACTTCACCGTCGCGTTCGATCGCTACGCCAAAGAGTCGATCGACTGCGTTTACATCGCCGTCGGCATGCCCCGCGAAGCGGCGAACAAAGAAAACGTCGAACAATACGCCGAGCTTCAGGCGCGCGCAAAGAAATTCTCGCCGATCTTCTACGTCGACGGAAATTACGCGCCGACGATCATTTTGCAGGGCACGAACGATCCGCTCGTTCCGCTCACTCAAAGCTCGATGATGTACGAAACGCTTCGTCTTGCGGGCGTTCGCACTCAGCTGATGGTCTCCGACGGAGGCGTTCACAATCCGTCGACGCTTTTCTCCGCCGACCAGCAAATTCGCGAGATTTTTGAATTCCTTCAATGGTGATTGTTCGGCAGTCGCGTTTTCCCTTAATGGCAACGAAGAGGACTTCGATGAAATTAGGCGCTTGTTCCGTCGTAACGTTTGTGTTGGCGTTATGTTTTGTCCGCGCTTGCTTTGCGCAGGAGCAGACCGTCAATCCGCCGTCCGATTTTCTGGCCGCGTCCGGGCTGGAATTTCGATTGATCGAGCCCGGAATCTTCATGATGGGAAACGACGCGACCGTCGAAGAGATTATGGCGAAGTATCCCGGCGGTCAGGAGAAATCGCTGGTTTTGTCGGCGCGGCGACGCGTTACGCTCACCAGGCGGTTCTATTTGGCCAAGAAGCCCGTTACCGTCGGCGACTTCCGGCGTTTTGTCGAAGCGACCGGGTATAAGACGACGGCGGAGCAAAAAGGGGTCGCGCGCGGTCTGGACGCCAACGGCGCGTGGATCGACGCGCCGGGCCTGAATTGGCAGGAGCCGGGCTTTCAGCAGACGAGCAAAAATCCGGTCGTGTGCGTAAGTTATTACGACGCGGTCGCGTACGTCAATTGGCTCAACGCGACGTGCGCGGACGAACCGGAGCTTGGCGGCAAGCCGCGCTACGTTCTCCCGACGGAATCCGAATGGGAATACGCCGCGCGCGCCGGATCGACGACCGAATTCTTCTGGGGCGACGAAGCGGCCGACGGCGCCAAATACCTCAACGCGGCGGACGAATCGGGCAGTTCGGCGGGCAGAAAATGGACGTCCGCGTTTCCTTTTAACGACGGATACGTCGCGTCCTCCCCCGTCGGCTCGTTCGAGCCGAACGCGTGGGGGCTCTACGACATGCTCGGCAACGTCTGGGAGTGGTGTTCCGATCGATTTGGAGCCTACGCGTCGGCGCCGGTCGTCGATCCTCAGGGAGCGGCGTTCGGCGAGTATCGCGTGTTGAGAGGAGGCGGTTGGGACGCCGCCCCCGCGCTCGCGCGCTGCGCTTATCGGGGCGCGAATCTTCCGGACGCGTGCAATACGAACTACGGGTTCCGCGTCGCGCTGATCCCGCCCGAACCGATTAACGTTCCGACTCCCCCTCCGGCGCCCCCCAAGGCGCTCGATCCGACGACGCCAAACGCGCCCGCGCCCGTCGAGACGCCGACTGACGATCCTGACGTCGTCTCGCGCCCCGAGGTCGAATCGGTTCCTCCCGAGCCGACGACCCCCGAGCCTGACGAAACGCTTGAGCCGGAACCTGCGCCGGAGGTTCTTTCCGAAGAAAACGAGTTGCGGCAACAAGTTATCGCGCTTGGCTTTAAAGTGATGGAAGGTCGAAGACTGATCGGAGAAGTCGCGGTCGGTCGAGCGCTCGATTCGATCGAGACGAAAGATTATCGCGAAGCGTCGCAGGCGCTCAAGTCGGGCGAGCCGCTCGACGAGCTCTTGCTCAAAAAGATCAAATTGACCGCGCTTCTCGCCGGCCTTGCCGACAATCTGAA
Source organism: Thermoguttaceae bacterium (assembly GCA_017550965.1). GTDB lineage: Bacteria > Planctomycetota > Planctomycetia > Pirellulales > Thermoguttaceae > RUG369. The sequence continues at coordinate 9,910 of JAFZNK010000161.1, read as the reverse complement.
CGAAACGACCGCGCCTAACTTCGAGTATCTTCCGAGCGTCGCCAAAGACCGCGTGCTTCTTTTGGGAAGTTTGGCTTTTCTCGGCCGGGAACTTCTCGACGACGAGGAGGAAGAAGAAACGAGCGACGAAGAGAACGCCGACGACGAATAACGCTTATCAACAAAGAAGCAAAAGACTTACGATAACCAATCGGACGTTTCGAACTCCTGGAAGCGTCCGATTTTTCTGTTTATTTTGGCGAAATCTGAAGATTCTTTTTCTCTCGCGCGCCGAATATTTGGCGTTCTATTGCTTTTACGTTTTCCGCGTGATATAATGACGCAAAGATTGTGAGAAGTTGCGCGCAAGTCGATTAACGCTTGTCGCGTCGATTTTTGTTCCTCCCGTTCCCACGTTAGTACAAGGAAAAATAACGATGCGTTTTTCGCCCGTTGCTTTTGGCGCCTGCCTGGTCGGCGCTTTGTTGTTTGGATCGGCAAATGCGAGCGTCAGCGGCGCCCTTTTGGCCGACGAACCCGTTGAAGAAGCTAAAGAAGCTTACGTTTTGGACGAATCCGTTTTCGATATTAAAGACGGCCAAAACGCCCAATATTACGAAGAAGCCGAAGCGAAACTTCGCGCGGAAATGTCAAAATTCATGACCGCGGTTACCGACGCCGCCTCGCGCATGCCGGTTTTTGAAAAGGCCAACGCCAGTCTTCGCGCGATCTACAAGAACGTCGCGTTTTGCGAAGACGCCGAAGAATCCAAGCGCAATCAGGCGTTTTCCGCTTATTCGAGTTTTCTCGCGGACGAAGGAAACGTCGACGAATTGAATAAATTGCTCCTCGACGAAAAGGGCAAAGAAACGCCCGACGACAATCGCGTCGTCGCGCTTGAAAACTTCATTTTACTCGCCGGCCTTGAAAAAGCCGCCGCTTCCGGAGACGCCGACGCGCTCAAGGCCACGGGAGCCGAAGCTCTCGCCGCCACGCTTGCCAATTCCAGCAAAGCGGGCTTGTTCCGTCAGGTCGCCGAAAGGATCGCCATGGTCGACAGCGAAGTCGGATCCGCGCTCTACGAAGAAGCGATCGCCAAATTCGAAGCGTCCGACAACGACTCGTTGAAGAAACTCGCGGTCGCGCTCGGCGGCAAGAAACGCTTCGCGGAACTTGTCGGCAACGACATGGTCGTCGAAGGCGTCTATTTTGAAGACGGCGAGGCGGGCGAAGAGATTAAGTGGGAAGACTATCGCGGCAAGGTCGTCTTGGTCGACTTCTGGGCGACCTGGTGCGGACCGTGCGTCGGCGAAATTCCGAACGTTTTGGCTCTCTATGAAAAATATCACGAAGCCGGATTCGACGTTCTCGGATACAGCCTCGACTCCGATCTCGACGCGCTCAAGAAATTCGAAGAAGAGCGCAAATTACCCTGGAAGACGGCGTCTCGTAAAATGTCGATGGAAGCCGAAGGAAAAGACTACGTCAACCTGACCGACTACTACGGAATCAACGCGATTCCGACGATGGTCCTCGTCGGCAAGGACGGCAAAGTCCTCGACACGCACGCTCGCGGCGCTCACTTGAAAGAACTGCTCGAAGGACTCTTTCCCGACGTCAAATGATTGACGCGCAGTCGTAAAAAGCTCCGCCTGGGCGTTTCCCCGGCGGAGCGGGTTTTCGCTCCATTTTGTTTCCACATTATCGCAAGGAAAAAGACGATGCGTTTTTCACCCGTCGCTTTTGCCGCCTGTTTGATTGGGGCGGCGCTGTTTGTTTCGGCAAATTTAAACGTTGGCGGAGCGCTTTTTGCCGACGAGCCCGCTAAAGAGGCTATACCGTCAACTGCTTATGCGCCTTCCGCGTACGCCCTTGCCGACAAACCCGCTGAAGAGGCTGAGGCTAAAGAAGCTTATGTTCCGGACGAGTCCGTTTTCGACGTCAAAGACGGTCAAAACGCCGACTACTACAAAGAAGCGGAAGAGAAGCTTAACGCGGAAATGACAAAATTCATGGGTTCCGTCGCCGATCCCGCCGCGCGCAAGCCGATTTACGACAGAGGCGTCGCCGCGTTCCGCGCTATTTACAGGAACCTCGCGTCGTGCGAAGACCTTGAAAAAAACGAGCGCGATCAGGCGTTTGCCATTTACGCGCAAATTCTCAGAAACAGCGGGGAAGTCGACGAACTCAACAAAGCGCTCGCCGACGAAAAAAGCAAGGAAACGCCGGACGACTGGCGCGTCGGCATGCTTGAATATTCCGTTGCGATCGCCGCCATTAACGTAGCCGGCGCTTCCAAAGACGCCGACGCGCTTAAAGCCGTAGGCGCCGAAGCTCTTGCCGCCGCGCTGGCCAGTCCAGAAAAGGCGGACTTCTTCCGCGACGTCGCCGAAAGAATCGCCGGCGTCGACGCCGAAGTCGGCGCGGCTCTCTTTGAAGAAGCGATTTCGAAATTTGAAGCGTCCGATAACGAGGCGTTGAAAAAAGTCGCGTTCGCGCTCGGCGGTAAGAAACGTTTTGCGCAGCTTGTCGGAAACGACATGGTCGTCGAAGGCGTCTATTTTGAAGACGGCGAGGCAGGCGAAGAGATTAAGTGGGAAGACTATCGCGGCAAGGTCGTTCTGGTCGACTTCTGGGCGACGTGGTGCGGGCCGTGCGTCGCCGAAATCCCGAACGTTTTGGAACTTTATGAAAAGTATCGCGAGGCCGGATTTGAAGTCCTCGGATATAGTCTGGACAGCAATCTCGACGCGCTCAAGAAGTTCGAAGAAGAGCGCAAATTGCCCTGGAAGACCGCGTCTCGTAAACTGTCGATGGAAGCCGAAGGCAAAGACTACGTCAACCTGACCGAGTACTATGGAATCAACGCGATTCCGACGATGATTCTCGTCGGCAAAGACGGCAAAGCAATCGACACGCACGCTCGCGGCGCTCATTTGAAGGAACTGCTCGAAGGCCTCTTTCCCGACGTCAAGTAACTGACGACGGGGTCGGAAGTATTCTGCGTTCCGGGCAGTTTTCAGCGAAATCTCCGTTTGTTCGAACGACAAGGGCCTCGACTAAGTCGGCGCCCTTGTCGTTCGCGACTGTTTTGTCGGACGTTTTTTAAATTGCGTTTTGGCGATTAGACTATGAAATCGATATTTTTCCGTCTGTCAATTCTCGCGGCGTTTGTCGCGGCCGCTTCGTGCTTCGGTCAGGAGTCGCGTTCAGACGACGACCATTCGATCGACGAATCGATCTTTAACGTTCCCGAAGGGAGCGCCGTCGGTTATTACAAGAGTTTGCAACGCGAATTGCAGGAAGCGTTTCTTCATTTGCCGCAAGACGAAGCCGCCGCGCTGGAACTGCGCGACAAGATCGGCGCGGCGTTGCGCGACGTCAATCGGAATCTTGCGTACACGTGTCCCAACGCGACCGAACGAATCGCCGACGCGGCGTTTGACGCGTATTGCCGTTCTCTTTCCATGAGTTTGGCGTATCAGGAACTGCGCGAGGTTCTTGCGAAAGAAAAAGAGCGCGTCAAACAGAAGCCCGATCGAATCGCCTTTTTGGAAGACGCGGCGCTCGTCGCGGAGATCACGTCCTACGGACGCGCGAAAGACTCCGACGCGCTCGCCGCGCTTGGGGACCGACTAATCGACGACGCGCTCGCCGAGCCGGGTCGCTCCGAACGCTATTCAAGTTACGCCGCGAAGATGCGCGCGTTCGCTCCTTCGGTCGCCGACGCCTTCGTCGCCAAAGCGGAAGAAAAATTCAACGCGACCGACGACCGGGCGCTTCAACGCTGCGCCTTGTCCCTTCGCGGAGAAGAACGCCGCAAGGCGCTTGTCGGGGCGGAAATGAAACTTGAAGGTCTGACCGTGTTGGGCAAGGAGTTCGACTGGGCGACGTATTCCGGCAAGACGGTTCTCGTCGTCTTTTTTGGGTCCGGCAATCGCCAGACGGTCGATCTCTTCCGCGTTCCGCTGTCGATTTTTTCCGACTACCGCGACTCGGGATTTGAGATCGTCGGGTATTTGGTCGACGACGATCCCAAAAGCGTCGAAATGTTCGATCGTCGCTACCCCTACCCCTGGACGACGCTGTCAAGGCTCCTGTCGCGCGAAGCCAAAGACAAAGAATACGTCGATCCGACCGCGTATTACGACCTGCAGAAATTCCCGACCGCGTTCCTCATTGGCAAAGACGGCAAAGTCGTCGACGTCAACGCGACGAACGAAGAAGTTTTGCAATATCTTCAGGAACAGTTTCCGAGCGTGGAATAGCCCGCGCGTCGCCGTTTTGATTCGTCGATTCGTTTACGAAGGAGAAAACCATGAAACGAAAACGACGTTTTTGCGTCGCCGCTCTTTGCCTGTGCGTTTTGTCGGCGTTCGCCGGCTGCTCAGCGTTTTCCGACGAGCCGAACAAAGACGAGCAAATAAGCGAACTTGTTTGTTACTTTTTCGGAGACGTCTACGGAGTAGACGCCGTCAAGAAACCGACTGAGAATCCGTTCGACTACTCGCTGTTCGATATTCCGGAAGGAAAAAACGTCGCGTTTTACAAACAAAGAAGTCAGGATATCTCTGATTCTTATCAGGCGTACAAAGACGCGGTTCGGCATAACGGCAGAATCGCGGACGTCGATCTGGAGGAACGGCTTTCGGCGGAGTCTTATCGTTGCCAGGCGTATCTGACGCAGGCGCCCGATTTTAAACGAGACGAAAACACCTGGCCGGGAAATCTTTATCATATCGGGCTGGCGTATTACGGAAAAGTCGACGAACTGACCGAAGAGCTCGACGCGGAACTTGCCAAAGAAGAGCCCGATCAAATCAGGGTAAACACGATTCGCTACGACTTAACGATCGCGGAAACAGCCAAAGCGATTCAGGAGAACAGGTTCGATTCGTTCCTCGACGCGAAAATTGAAAAATCCCTCGCCGACAAAACGCCGGGGGAAGCCGGCTCCGCGCTCGGCGCGCTTACCCGACTGGGCAAATTCGACCTTCGCTACAAGGCGGAGCGTCGCGTCGCCGAAGCGTTTGCGCAAGCGCAGGTTCCCGCGCTTTCTTCTTATGTTGGACAAATGGGAGAAAACCGCCGTAACTCATGTTACGGAAAAACATTAGAGCTTGAAGGAATTTTCACGGACGGAACGGAATTTTCGTGGGACGATTATCGCGACAAAGCCGTTTTAGTTTGTTGCGTTCCGAAGAAGCCCCTTTCCAAAGAACAAGATTCTAAAGAATATATTCTTGAAGCGTATCGGGCGTACCACAATTCAGGATTGGAACTTGTGTGGTACGCGCCCGACGACGACGAGGCGTTTTCAAACGAAGAACGAATCAACGATCTTCCCGGAAAGATTATTTCTCAGAAAGCGACGCGCGCCGCAAAAGACAAAAACTATCTGGATTTCTCCCTGTTTTACTGCGCCGATCTTACGCCGTCCGCGTATCTCGTCGGCAAGAACGGCAAAGTGGTCGCGCAGCGTCTTTACGACTTCGGTTACGTCGTCGCTCCGGCTCGGGAATATCCCGACGCCGCCAGGGCGGAAATAGAAAGGTTGCTGAAGGCCCTTGCGGATAAAGATAAAGACTTCAAGAGCAAATGGCCTGATTTGGGATTGGCGGCTGAACTTTTTAAGGCGCTTGACCCGACGAAAGAGGAAATCGAAGCGTTTATTGAACGTCTGGAAAAGACGCTGGGAGCGTCGGGAACTGTGAAGCCAAAGAGGTCGGCGCCCCCCGCGACGAACGACGTTAAGGCGAAACCCGCGTTGAGCGCCAACGAAGCGAAACTCGCCGCAAACCTCGACGAGCCGCAGAAAGAAACGTCGGCCAATACGTTTGACTATTCGCTTTTCGACGTCCCGGAAGGGAAAAACGTCGCGTTTTACCAACAAAGACTTCGCGATCTTAACGACGCGTTCTCTAAATACAATATGGCGGCTATGAAAAGCGGCGCTCTCAACAAGGACGACGCCGTCACGAAACAAATGCGCCCCGCGCAAGCGCGTTGCAGGGCGTATATGTCGCAGGCTCCCGACTTTAATCGACGCGAGTCCGAGGAAACGGAAAGAATATACTACGACGGACTCGCGTATCTTGGAAAAGTCGACGAACTGACCAAAGAAATAAACGCGGCGCTTAACCGAAAGACGCCAGATCGGGAAAAAGCGTTCAATCTCCAACGGCGACTATCGACGGCCAGAGCGGTCAGGGCGTTGAAGGAAGACAAACTCGATTCGCTGATTGACTCGATCTTTGATAATTCAACCCAAGACAATAGCGCCGAAGCCCTGACTCAACTCGAGGGCGTGTTTCTGGCTCTTGGCGATCTTGGCAAGGAAGACCTTCTTGATTCTGTTGAATACCGCCTGTCCAAAGCCGCGTTGCAATCAAACAACCAAATTCTTCGTCAACGCGTCGGCAGTTACGCGTTAAAGCACACGTCCCAAAGCGTGGGCAAAGCGTTAAAACTTGAGGGCGTCTGCACGGACGGAACGGAATTTTCCTGGGACGATTATCGCGGAAAAACCGTGTTAGTTTGCGTCATTCCGCCCGCCGATTATACCGGCGCCGATCAGTGGAACTCGTTCAATCAGCTGACGGCCGATCTTCTTTCGGCGTATCGGGCGTATCGCGAATACGGATTTGAAGTCGTCGGATACGCGGTTGACACAATCGAGGGCATGGTCGTCAAGCCCGACGTCGCGCCAACGAAGAAAGCGAAATCGAAGGGCGTGGAACCGAAAGATTTGCCCTGGAAGATCGTGTCGCAAAAAGCGTCGCGCGAGGCGAAAGACAAAGACTATCTTGATTTCACGACGTTTTACGGATCGCGTTCCTTTCCAACGACGTTTCTCGTCGACAAAGACGGCGTCGTCGTTTCTACGGAGACTAACGCGAGAGAACTCCGTCTTTCTCTAGCTCGACGGTATCCGGAAGGCGCCAAGACGGAAATCGAGAATATTTTGAATGTTCCCGACGGTCGGGATCGCGAATTCTATAACAAGTTGATTATCAACGATTTGTCGCTGGCGACCGAGATTTTTAAAACGTTTAATCCGACCATGGAAGAAAGCGCAGAGTTCGTAAAACGCGTAGAAAAAGCGCGCGTGGAAGCGAGCCGTCAACGTGATCGTCTTCCGCAAAACTGAAAAGTAGTTTATATTACCGACGAAAACGAACAAAAGACGTTTCGTTTCGAGACGTTTTAATTTACTCTTCGCAAAGGAGTTGCGGCATGAATTACCGTCGATTTTTTCTTTCCGTCGCCGTTTGCGCCGTCGTGACGTTCGCTTTTGTCGGTTCGACGTTTTCCGACGAACCGAGTAAAGACGATATCCCGACGGCAAATCCGTTCGACTATTCGCTTTTCGACATACCCGAAGGCAAAGACGTCGTGTTTTACAAACAGCGTTGCGCGGATCTGAGCGCTTCGTTCTCGGCGTACAGTAAGGCGGCGATAAAGAACGATAAGATCAAGGACCCCGACCTTGGCAATCGAATGCGTCCGGCGTACACGCGTTGCGAAGCGTATATGACGCAGGCGCCCGATTTCGATCGACACGAATCCCCGGAAAACGAGCGCTACTTTTATCAGGGTCAGGCGTACTTCGGAAACGTCGACTTTCTTGCCGAAGAGCTGGACGCGGAACTCGACAAAGACCAGCCCGATCAGGACAAAGCGCATATGCTTCGACAGTATATAACGCTTGCCGAAACGTCCAAAGCGATCGGCGAAGGGAAACTCGACGCGTTAATCGACGCGAAACTCAAAAAAGTTCTTGCTAAGGATAGTCCAATGAATCGGTTTGAGCTTCTTGGCGTCGCCGGAGCCGTTGAAACGCTTGGCAGATTCGATCTTCTGGATATGGCGGAATATCGTATCGACAAAGGGCTTCAGAAATCGCAAGCTCCGGAGCTCAATCCCTACGTTACCGTATATGGTTCGAAACACGTCATTAAGTGCAAAGGAAAGGAACTGCGGCTCGAAGGCGTTTTTACGGACGGAACGGAGTTTTCATGGGACGATTATCGCGGCAAAGTCGTGTTGGTCTATTACATTCCCCCTTATCCGGTCGCCAAAAGTTTTGACCAGACAAAATATATCCTTTCGGCGTACAACGCGTTCCATGATTCCGGTTTTGAAGTCGTCGGATACGCGCTGGACGACGTCGAGTACAAAGTCGTTTCAGACGACGGCTCAAAGCCGCAGGAAACGCAATCAATGGAGGAAAAACTCAAGGAATTGCCCTGGAAAGTCGTTTCGCGCAAAGCGACTCTTGCCGCAAAAGACAAGAATTACCTCGATTTCGCGACTTTTTATTCCGTAAGCGGATATCCGCATCAAATTTTTGTCGGCAAAGACGGCAAAGTCGCACAAACCCACGTCCGCGACGAATTTATCGGCGAATTTCTCGCTAAAGAGTATCCGGACGCCGCCCGAGCGGAAATCGACAGATTATTAGACGTGCCCGACGATCAGGACTTGGAGTACTACGACCGTTTTGACAAAGAATTGTTCAACATGGGCTTTATGTTTAACGCGCTCGATCCGACTCCCGAGGAACGCGAAGAGCTGGGCGAACGCATTAAAAAGGCGAAAGAGGCGGTTCTTCGAAATAAATTGCATATCCTGGCGACGACGCCCGGAAAATAATTGACGTTCACACAATGAAAACGATAAAGGGCGTTTCGTTTCGAACGCTCTTAACCACCTGTTAGAGAAAGGTTTTTAATGAACTTGACCAAGAAAATTTTCGGCGCGGTCGCGTTGACGCTCGCGCTATGCGCCTGTTGCTTCGTTTCGACGACAAACGCCCAGGACGAACAGGCGGGCGTCGCCCAGTCGGGCGCGAAACTCGACTTCTCGCTCTTCGACGTTCCGGACGGCAAAGACGTCGCGTTTTACAAGGAACGCCTCGAAGCGATTCAAAAAGAGTTTGGCAACAGCCAGCCGACTGAAGAGGAAATACAGAAACTCAACGAGATCGCTCCCAAAGCGTATCTGGTAATCTTCAAGAATCTCGGCTCTTCCGACGAAGTCGAGGCGCCCGAACGCAACGAGTATTTCCAGATCTACGTTAGTCTCCTCGCGCAAGTAGGGGGAATTGACGAACTCAACGCGGTTCTGAACGCTGAGAAAGCGAAAGACGAACCGGATCCGGATCGCGTCGGGGCGCTCGAAGCGATCGTTTTGTCGATGAAAATCCAACAGGCGGTTGAAGCGAAAAACGCCGCCGCTCTGAAAGTCGCCGCCGACGAACTGGTCGAAAAGGCGTCGACCGTCGACGCAATCGCCGCGTACGCGCAGAGGTTCTGCGACGGAATCTCGGAATTTGACAAAGAACTTGGCAAAACGACGTTCAAGAAGATTTTCGCCTCGTTTGAAAATTCGGACAATCCGCTTCGCAAACGTCTGGCGGAAGCGTTCGCCGGCGTCGAGCGTTTCAATAATCTCGTCGGAAACGACGTGCTTGTCGAAGGGCTTTTCCTCGACGGTAAAGAGATCAAGTGGGAAGAATATCGCGGCAAGGTCGTCCTGATCGACTTCTGGGCGACGTGGTGCGGACCGTGCCGCGCGGAAATCCCGAACGTCAAAGCTCTTTATGAGAAGTATCACGACGCCGGATTTGAAGTCGTCGGATACAGCGTCGACGAAGATCTCGACGTGCTTCGCGAATTCGAAGAGAACGAGAAGCTCCCCTGGAAAACCATGTCTGAAAAATTGTCCATGGACAAGAAAAACGACAAGGACGAGCCCGTCTATAAGAATCTGAGCGCCTATTACGGCGTCAACGCGATCCCGACGATGATTCTCGTCGGCAAAGACGGCAAAGCGATCGATACCGAAGCGCGCGGCGATCACTTGAAGGAACTGCTCGAAAAGCAATTCCCGGACGTGAAGTAAAGGCTCGTTTTTGATCCTTAACGCG
>JAFZNK010000160.1 GCA_017550965.1 Thermoguttaceae bacterium | reverse complement strand
CGTTTTCGACGATCAAATAAACAACGTCGGCAGAATGTTGAATCCTACCGACGTCCTCAGAAGCTTTAATTTGCGCTCATGCGTGGAGCGCAATTTTTTTTCTCTCCAGTGTAATCCGTTCTGTCGGAATACGAAATATCAGGTCTTTGCAAAACGCCGCTCATCAAACGGCGAGCGTAATCGTCTGGAGTATAATTACTAGGCAGCGGCTTTATTTCAAGACCGAAAGCTTCGAACTGTAATTTATATTTTTCATCTCCCATATTTATTATCCTCCTGAATCAAGAATTGACAGAAGCAACATTCATTATCATAGCGCTTCCCATGTGGTTTTCAACTATCTTAATCGCCGCTGAATTAGAAAACGTATGCATATATGTGTGATGAATGGTAAGCACGCAATCTTGTAAATCTTCGCAACCTTTAATCTTCTTACTTTCGAACGACTCAAGAGAAACAACTTTTATCCCCAACGAGACGCAGTCGTCAAAGTGAAGATGCTTTGAGTGAGTAAACGTTTCTTTATGACTTCCAAGCTTTTCCACAATTCTGCGCGCGTCTTCATCAGGATTCTCACGATCTCTTAGCATATTTGAACTAAGCCAATCTATAACCATGGAATTTGACCAAGCAATAGCTTTTTGGCAGTCTCCAAGAAATGTCGGATGATATTTGGAGATGATGATTTGCCATAGCGGCGCCGACGCGGGATCGTTTTTTATGCTCTCAACAGCATTGTCAAACTCTTCAATTACTCCGGCGCATGACATACCGCCAAACTGTGGATCAATAGGTCCTATATTAGACTGTTTTCCCATAACTATCTCTTTGCAAGACAGCGCTATCATCGTACCAGCCGACATAGCAATCTGTGGAATAAAAGCTCTAATATTCAAGCCAAAAATAGAACGAAGATAATTCACGATGGATTCAGTAGCCGCTGTGTTACCTCCGGGCGTATGCAATATCAAGTCAAGCCCTTTTGATTTATCCAGACCATGCACCGCCTGCATAAGCGCGTTTTTGTCATTGTCGTCTATTGCGCCGCCCGTGTTATTTTTTTGTAGAAAACCAGAATAGTACGCAATTATGTTCCTCTTGGTATACTCGTGCATCACCCTTAAATACTTTCTGCGCACGGTATCTAAAGGATTCTCAAATCGTGTTCCTTGGATTTCCGTTAAGACTTGTCCCCAATTTGGCATTTTGATTTCCTTTCTTCGTGATTCCTTTCCACCGGGAACTCTATATTATCGTTTTTCTACCTTCCTTGTCAAGAAATCGAATCAGCCGATATTGTTCAAATCAATTTCCGCTACGCGCCGACCTTTTGGAGAAACGTGGCCGGCAAGTCTAACGTCGCCGAAGAATCGCGAAACAGCTTGAAGATTAACCCCTTCGTCTGCCGTCAATGTGCCGCGAAACACGTCGTTTTTGTCTACGAGTTGGAAGTCGTCTATCAGTTTTTCACGATACATATATTCGACCGCTCTTTCCGCGTCGCGACGTTTAACGCACTTAGACAGAAAATGCAGTTTACTGTTCATTACTACCGTCGCGTGAAATTCGTTCCAGGAAGAAACGTAAAAAGTGACGTTTTCATCTCTCATTGCGGGGAAAAACGATTTAACGAGTTCGGGCGCGTAAAGAAAGATTCGCGTTTCGTCGAGCCGTTTAAGATCTTCGGCGATTTTTTTCGCTTTGTCGGTCGCGCGGTAGAGTTTGTCGTTGTGGGCGCGCAGAAGCCCGCGATCGCAGAGTTCGCCGAGCGTTTCTTCATCGGACGCTCTTTCGTTTTGCGGAACGTCGCTTTTAAACGGCGCGTTTTGTTTGTTAATGTCGACGCATATTCCTTCAGACGTCTTAAGCGCGGAGCCGCCGTTTTCAAGAATAGCGACGATTAGCTCGCCGGCGGTCAAAGAGAGATCGTTAATTTTGAATCTTCTTTTAAGTTTTGTCCGAATTCTTTCGAAATCGTTTGGTTTAACTTCTTTAATAAAGTATGATAGTACGGTTTTAAAAATATAATCAATAAAAACCATCGTTTTCCCTTTCCAAAAAAAGCGCCGCGCGTCTGCCAACGTCGCGTCGTTTTAACGTCGGTTGTTATTTTACCTCTTATTTACGAGTTTTTTATTGATAGGCTTGAATCTGTTTAAAAGGCGCGCAATTTTACGAGCGTCGTCTAAAGGCGTGTAATATTCGGTTCTGACGATAGCGGAATCAAGTCCCGTTCCGCGCGTTTCAACATTTTGACGACACTTGCCAAGCAATCCCTGCGCCGCCATTTCCTGAACGTCGATCGGATCGACTTCTGTGGAAATTGTTCCGTTAATTGTTACTGGAGGCGTGGACGATTCGCAGACGACGACGCGTTGTTTTAACTCTACTGCTTGCAGCAGCAGGACCTGAGATTTAACATCAAACGCAAGAAACTTTTCTAACAAGTCGTTCTCGTTTGGATCAAGGTCGTACTTCGCTAACCACTGGTCGACGGCGCAACATAAAAGCCCAAACGCCGACGCCAGGGCAAACCAGGGATTGATAATAAATGCGGCGATTCCGCCGCCAGGCGTCAGCGTCAAAGCCGCCGTCGTTAAGATTGATCGAATTATTCCCATCGTTGAACTTTTCTTTGGATAACGCGTCGTATAGACGCATTGATAAATCGTTATAATATAAGTAACAGCGGAGAAAGCTACCGCAAAAATATTGTATTTATCCATCGTTTTCCCTTTCCAAAAAAGCTCCGCGCGTCTGCCAACGTCGCGTCGTTTTAACGTCGGTTAATTTTCGTAATCTTATTCCTCCTCTTTCATCAGTCCGTATTGGTTAAGCATTCCGCGTTCTTTGACAAGTCGAGCGACGTGTCGAGCGTCGTCCAGAGCCGTGTAATATTCGAATTTAACAACCTCGTCGCCGTCTTTAGTTTTCCACGTTTCGACGTTTGCGTCGCACATGCCTATCAATCCTTGCATCGCCATATCCCGAACGTCGATTGGTTCAACGTCGAAATATATGGAACCGTCGATTGTTACGGGATGATCGAGTTCTTCGCATACGACGATGCGTTGTTTTAACTCGACGGTTCGCAGCAATAGATTTTGCGCGTGAACGTCGCGCGCTAAAAATCTCTCCAACAAGATTTTTTCATAAGGGTCCAGATCGTATTTTGCCAGTAAATGGACGCCGAAAACGCACGCGATTCCCAATAATGAGAGAATTACGAACCAGAAGCTGACGGCGACAACGGCGATCGCTCCTCCGGAAGTCAACATAATTGACAACGTAGCCAAAAGCGAACGCCAGACTCTTATGTTACCGCAAGATTTAAACGTCATATAAACACATTGATAAATAGCCGCTCCGCAAGAAATTACGGAAACGACAAACATTCCGATTGTTAATTTATCCATCGTTTTCCCTTTCCAAAAAAAACGCCGCGCGTCTGCCAACGTCGCGGCGTTTTACTTGTCAACAATTCCTTGACTACGGAAATTTGGATTTTTGTTTAAAACAGTCTAACACATTGATTCTCAACACTTCAGTTATTAAGCATTAATTAATAATTGAAATCAGGCGTCGTTGCCGGCGTTGCCGTCGTCTTCCTGAGACTCGTCTCCCAGGAGAAGGTTGAAAAAGATTCTGTTTCTAACTTTTGCTCTCGCCAGCAACGTGTCATAAGTATGAACTTCGAAGTAGTTTATTCCAGGTTCCTTCCCTTCGGCTTTAACGTCGTGAATAGCGTACATAAATCCAAACTGTTTAGACTCTTTAAGATCAGAGTCTACGCGAAAAAGATCGCGCGGGATGATTTTATCTCCAATTAGGTAAGTGTAAAAACGCGTTATCTCGCAATCGGGCGAACAAAACTCACGAATAAGCGAAGCGTAAACCAGAAGCTGATTGACATGTTGGGAAAGATCGACGCCCGGCCTCTTAAATTCAATAAGAACGCACTTGCCTTCTGACGGGAAAATAAGAATGTCAGGGCGGAGGCTTGTCCTATCCTTTCCGCCGGAAGATAAGTATTCCTGGTCTTCCTCGCTGCATTGAGAAACGTCTTTTAGCAGTTTCTTCCCATTGAACTCGATTTCTTTCAAAGGTTTTTCAGACGTGCCCGAGTAATAAAGGTATTCTTCTTCAAGGAGCCATAAATCAGAATAAAAAGGCTCTATGGACCCTTGCGCGAAAAAAATATTATGCAATCGAGCTTCGTCTTTTGAACGTTTCTCGCCATTCTGAACTGTTAGACTGCGTTGCAACGCTTTTTCGAAAACGTCCAGAACGATCTTGCGTCTGGCGACGTAATGCGACAAAGCAAGCCGGTTCCGCTCAGGCGTCGAACGCAAGACTCTTTCAGCGCTATTCATTAAGTCGGCGCGATACGTGTCGCTTGTCGGATCAAGGTCTTCGACGCGGCGAACTGCGGCGTCGAATTTTTCGTCCATGCTCGCGATCTTTTCCGCCTCGCATCGGTACATTAGTCGAAGTATTTTTTCCGGAGGATCTCCCAAGGCTATTTTATCGGAAACGTCGCGCGCGACCGACGACGAAAAGCCGTATGTTTTGCCAATGCGTTCGATTTCAACGTCTCGTTCTCGTCTTCTCCGGTTAATCTCGGGGAAAAGCCGCGAACAGGTCTCAACGGCCGCTTTGCGAATATCGTCTGAAGTAATAAACGCGTCGGAATAATTCTCGGAAACAGGATTATCTTCCGTGTTTTCCGTTATCTTCTCGGCGTTCTTTTTTAAACTGGAGTCGGTCGGAATAAGGAGATGATCGCGAGTTTCCGACACACGCTCGTCGATGTATTCGCCGCTTATCGTTACGATTAAACGTTCGTCGTTTAACGTGTCGTGGGAAGGGAGCAAGGATAGTTTCGCGTTTTCGATTCTCTCTCCGCGACTTGTGAAAAAATCTTCGTTTTTGTCCTGTCGTTCTTTCGGAACGCAGAAAACAGAAACGGTAAAAACTTCTTTTCCTTTGTCTTCACGTTCGACGAACTTCACGCCTTTCGAGGTCTTTTCCACGCTCTTATATCCGACATGCACGTTTTCGACCGTCGGCTTTAAAAAGTCGGAACTGTCGATAAAACTCTCGTCGATTTTTTCGTCTCCTCTAAAACACGCCAGTTCTATCCTTAAATCAAAATTTAAAAAGGAAAACCGTAAAAGATAGCTTGAAAGAATCGCTTCGCGCAACTCCTTGATAACGACATTCTCGTAGAATTGCGCGTCTTTATGAGCCGGGTTATAGAAAACGACCGTTGTCCCGATATCAGCTTTTTCCTTCAAAAGCGTCGGCTCTTCAAAGGCAAGTATCGCGTCTGCGGATAAAAAGGAGTCTTTTGCGGATAAAACGCATTTTCGAGAGAAGAGATTACCGTTTTTTTTATAAACGCTAAATATTTCGGTAGACGCAAAAAACTTAATGAACTGAACGCGCCCGGATCCTTTGTTTAATTGCCCCTTGCTACCGTCAAACAAACGCGTCAAACGTCGAAAACCTTCGTCGTTAAGACCGGCTCCGTTGTCTGAAACGACAATATGACTGAAATGTCCGTTTACCTCTGGAATAACGCCCTTGTGAAAATGAAATTCAACGGTAATTTTCGGCGTCTCGCCGTCAAAATCTCTACGTTCGCATATTGCGTCGATCGAGTTTGTTATCGCCTCAAAAATTGGACGCGCAGGGTTCTGGGCTTTTCTCATTTTGCTAAGAACGCCGCGAATATCCACGCCTTGACAAGCCAAAAAATTCATTGATCGATTTCTTTCCTTTTTGTCGCAAGACTCATTAAGAGGAAAACTTTTGTTCAGTTCTATCCCCGCTGATTATAGGTAAAAAAAACATAAAGTCGAGTCTTGTAATTATTTTCTGCCAACGTCGCGGCGCTCAGTACTGGATCATATCCCCTCCGACGGTTCCGTTGTTCGTCTGGTTTTTTTCAATGGCGACGCGTTCCTGAAGCGCCTTTAACACGGCGTTTTTCGCTCGCGGCGAAAGTTCCTCAAATAAAGCGGCGGCGGCGCCGGCAAGCTTGTCGTCAAGCGTCGGAGTCGGCTCGAACATATCCCCCGCGCCCGTCTCAAGCCATTCCCGCCGAACGTCGTACTCCTTGCAAAGCTGGTAGATTCGCGTTTTGGGAATCGCTTGTAGTCCGGCTTCCCATTTTCCAATCATACCAACGTCAACTCCAAGCCGTTCCGCGACTTCGCGCTGTTTGAGTCCGAGAGTCTTTCGCAATAACTTCAATCGATCTTCCATCTGATTTTTTCTCCTTGTAAAAAAATTTTTTCGACGGCTCGACCGTCGTTTCGCTCGCTATTTTATGCTATTTAGAAGAACAGACAAGACCGTATTAAAAACTTTTTCTTCTAAATAGTAAAAAAACTACTTGAGTTTTATTCTAAACAGAATAAAATCTACGTCGTCAGCCGTGAGGGACGCGGTTCAAACGTTTAAAACCATGCTCGTTCCTCTTCGGCGACCGCGTTGGTCGCCGCCGCGTTCTTCCGGCTGACTTTTCGAACGCGCGGTTTTCGGCTCCGGCTATTCATCGGACGCTCTTTTCAGGGCGTTTTTCCCGGCGAGGAGTTCGAAACCGGCGGTCGCGGCGCCTGCCAGCGCGCGCGGCCGGGGCGCGTCGAGGGAGACTTCGGCGCGTTCCTTCCGGTCGGGGTCGTCTGCTCCTTCCCCGACCGTCGTCGGACGCCGGTTCCAATTTCAGGGCGCCCGACAGGAGCGCGTCGGAGGCGACTCCGGCGCGTTCTTCCGCCTTTAACCGACTGGAGACGAACCAATGAACGAAAGCCATGATTACGCTGATCTGTGCGAATTGATTAACAATCGAATTCTGGAATTCGACGACTGCGACTACCGGGACGGCGGCGAGGCTCTGTTGGCCGCGCTGGAAGATTTGGAAGGCGCGCCGGAAGAGTTTGAACGCGTCGTCGAATTGTTCGCGCTCGCGCTCGACATGAAGAAGTCGACGGCGAACGATCCTTTGCTGCGAACGACGCAGCGCGTCGCGGGGAAGGTCTTCTCTTATCGCGTCCTTTTGAATTTGCTCGACGCGACGGTCGCCGGTCTCGTCAAGGTTCATCCGGGAACGGTGATCGTCCTCTCTCCCGACCTCGTCGCCTTTATGGCCGAACTGATTATCCCTTTCGGCGAACGCCTGAATTGCGAGGGCGCCGAATGCGAAGGAGACGGGGAAGAAGGAGACGACCGATGACTGACGCCGACTCCTATCTCGCCTGGAAGGCGGAGCGTCTCGCTCCTTACGAACACGCTCGCGCGGACGCGCAGGAGTCGCTGGAAGCGGCGAAAGAGCGAACGAACGCCGCCTTCCGCGAATACGAACGCGATCAGAACAAACGCGAAGAATGGCTCGCCTGCATGGAACGGGAATCGATTTTTTACAAGCGGCTTAACGACGCTATCGTTCGACTGGTCAACGCCGAAAAGCGCGCGACGCTCGGCGAATTTTTTAAAAGCCGGGGCGGGTCCGACGGCGGACTGCCGGTTCGCGCTTCCGCGCGGAGATGAACGCAGACGTACGAAGGCGTACGAAAAAACGCAGAGGACAATTAAATGAATTTCAACGAATACAACTTAACGTTCGACGACATTTACGCGGAATTTGAATACGAATATATCCAGGCGGAGCAGGCGGCGCGCGACTTCTCGGCCGACGCCGTCGACAAGCGCCTGGAACGCTACTGGATTCTGTGCGATTTCTTTACGACCCTGATTCGACATAAGCAGACCCCGGAATACAGATACGCGATCGCGCACGCGGTCAACGATTATCGAGAAGCGCGCGACGGACTGACCGCCTATTTAACGCGGTCGAAGACGCGCCGTCCGGACAAAGTTCTCGAAATACTTACGGAAACGTCGCAGGTCAAATTCGCCGACGTCTGTTCGCTTTTCGGCCTGACCGCCGACCACGAACACGCGTCCGTTTTGATCAACGTTCTTAATAATATCAACGTCCCCGACGGAACGGGGGCGCGCTAACGGCTCGACTTGGCCGACGGACCGGCCTTGTCGGAAATATCTTTTGGACGCCGGGCTCCCTGTCGACGGGGGCGCTCCGCGCTCGTTGGCGCGGTCGACGAAGCCTGCGTTTTGGCGTAACAAGCGACCAGCGGGAGCGGAGCTTTCGTCTCCGCGCGGTAGCGCGAACCGGGAGTCCGCCGTCGGACGCGCGCGGAGAACGGTTCGCCCGTTTCAATCAACTTTTAGAAAGCTTTTAAAGGAGATTTAACCATGTCTGTTTTTAACGCTCTGTTCAGTCAGTTGAAGACTGAAGACAAGGCCGCGCTGCAAAGCGCGCTCGGATGGCTTGTCGTGATCGAACGCGGACTCAAACAAAGTCCGTCCGAACGACTCGACGAATACGACTCCAATCGCGCGGTCGGCTCGATCGACACGACCGACTTCACGCGCGACGATTTTGAACGGCTGTCGCAAATCGAAAGAAAGTACGGAAAGGCGTGAAGATGAGTTCTCTTTTATCGACAATTACGCGCGGCAAATCGCAGGACGCGCCGCGAATCGTTCTTTACGGCCAGGAAGGAATTGGGAAGTCGACGTTCGCCGCCGACTTTCCGAACCCGATTTTCGTGCAGACGGAAGACGGCTTAGGTCAAATTGACTGCGCCAAATTCCCGCTTTGTAAAAAAGGACGCGACGCGTTCGATCAGCTGACGGCGTTGGCGAAAGAGCCCAACGTTTTTCAGACGGTCGTTCTCGATTCGCTCGATTGGCTCGAACGGCTGATATGGGACGACGTCTGCGCTCAAAACAAAGTCGACTCGATCGAACATATCGGCTACGGCAAAGGCTACGTCATGGCGCTGACTTCCTGGCGAACAATTCTCGACGTTCTTACCGAGCTTCACAATCAGAAGAAGATCGTGCTTTTGCTCGCGCACGCCGTCGCGGAAGACTATACGGATCCGGAAGTAACCGGAATCAAGCGGTTCACGCCGCGCCTTCACAAGACGGCCCGGTCTCTGGTCGCGGAATACGTCGACGTCGTTCTCCTGGCGACGCGCAAATTCGGCGCCGCCAACGGCGAGATCGCGAACAATCCGCGCGTCGTTCGAACGGAGCCGTCGCCGTGTCAGGTCGCCAAGAGCCGATACGCGATTCCCGCGGAACTTCCGCTTGACGCAGGCGCCGTTCTTTCGGCGATTAAACAATCTTTAGACGCCGGGCGCTCTGGCAACGGGGGCGCGCCGCTCCCGTTGGTCGCGGACAATAAATTGGAGCCGCAGGCTGCAGGCGGCTTTGTCCGCCGTACGCCGCAGTCTGCGGAGAACTCGAATAGCTAAAGAGGGGAGAACAATGTCTTTTGGGATTTTACAACGCAAAGCGGAGCCGCCAAAGCCGGCGAAGCTGAAAAAGTTCGACGACCTCGACGAAGGTTCCGACTTGGTCGTGGTCGTGGATCCGTCCGACTCGAGTCAGACGATTACGCCGCAGCCCAATCAGCTCCTGACGATCGAGGCGGACGCGACGCGTCGAACGTTTCTCTTCGACCGTTTCAACGGCAAAACGAACCCCTGCGCCGTCTGCGACGTCGCGCAGGCGGGATCTGAATATAAAAAGAGAGTTTGCGATCATATGATGTGCGTCGTCAACGGCGTTCGCGGAATTGAGTTCGTTCAATCGAACGGGAAATGGACGCCGTTAAGTCCGCTGCGTCGACGCGAAGACGACGCGCCTGCTCTTGCG
>JAFZNK010000159.1 GCA_017550965.1 Thermoguttaceae bacterium | reverse complement strand
TCTCAATCTCAGAACTGGCAAAACGCGCGATCTTCTCTTCAACGAGCTCCGCAACGGCATGATTCAACGCTTCGACGTCTCGTTTGACGCGAAGAAAATCGTCTTCGACTTCCGCGCGTCGCCTACGGAAGGCTATCGCATTTACGAGGCGAATCTTGACGGAACCGGTCTGCGTCAACTTACGTTCCCGGTCGACGACGAAAAAGAATTGGTTCAAAAGTACGGGCGCGGCAATTACATGCACGGCACGGACGATCTTCATCCGTGCTACCTGCCCGACGGCGGAATCGCGTTTGTCTCAACGCGCGCCCAATTCAGCGTTCTTTGCGACTCTTCGGACGGCTTTACCGTTACGAATCTGTACCGAATGGACGGGGACGGTAAAAATATGCAACCGCTTACCTATAGCGCGCTGAACGAACAATGTCCCGCCGTTCTACCCGACGGTAGAATTATTTATCATCGCTGGGAATACGTCGACAAGGCGGCCGGCAACGCCAAAGCCCTTTGGGCGATTAATCCCGACGGCACGGGGCCTTCCGAAATCTACGGCGACAACATTTCTTTCCCCGAATCGATGATGTACCCGCGCCCAATTCCGGACGCCGACAACAAAATCGTATTCCTTGGAACGTCCCACTGTTGCCCAAACAACGCGTTCGGCACAGTAATCGTGATCGACGCCAAAGACGACGCGCGTTCCGTCGACACAATGCGTTACGTTACTAACGACGTTCGAACCTATCATCATAACGGGTTCCATTTCCTCGACGAAAACGGAGAGTATCAACACGACATGACCGGAATTCCGGGGCGTCTTTTCAAAGATCCGTATCCAATTTCCGAGGAACTATTTATCGCTTCGCGCAAACCGGCGGAATTACCGTGGAACGAACCGACGGGATACGATCTCGTTCTCCTGGACGAAAACGGAAACGAAACGCCGTTGTTTGCCGACGAAAATTCTTCCTGTTGGCACGCCGTGCCTGTCTGGGAACGCGAAGTTCCGCCCGTTCGTTCTAACGTAATCGACAATGAACTGGCGGAGAAGAATCTGGCGCTCTGCACCGTAACGGACGTGTACGCGGGGATGGAAAACGTCGAACGCGGCTCCGTCAAGTACATTCGCGTCCTCGAACAAGTGCCGCGTTCCTGGTCGGCGCGTAAGAGTTGGGGAGAAGACCACGAAGGCACGACGCACGCGCACAGCGCCGTCTCCAACGGTTCGCTTAGCGTTAAGGTTCAGCTTGGAGTGGTCCCGGTTGAAGAAGACGGAAGCGCGTGTTTCTACGTTCCCGCCGATCGCGCGATCTACTTCCAGGCGCTCGACGAAAAATATCGATCGATTCAGACGGAACGCACGTACGTCAATTATCGACCCGGCGAACAAAGGGCGTGCGTCGGTTGTCATGAAACGCAAAGCGAAGCGCCGCTGACGTCGAATCTTGTCGCGCCAATCGCCTTGACGCGGGAACCGAGCGTTCTTCAACCGCAAGAAGACCAGCCGAACGCCGCGTTTACATTCGATTATGATCGTCAAATTCAGCCGATTTGGAACGAGCGTTGCGTGTCCTGCCACGACGGTCGGGAAAACTCTCCCGCCCCCGACATGCGCGGCGACGCTCAAGGAACTTACTCCGTTTCTTACTGGAATCTCGTCAACCTTGGCGTCGCGCCCAAAAATCTGCTTGGAAATCGCGCGGAACGTAACGAGGACGCGGCAAGCAACGGAATTGAATTTATCCCGCCTTATCAAAGCGGAACTCTTTCAAGTCCTCTGGGAGCCTGGCTTCATGGCGAGACGACGTTAAAAAGCGCGCCCGACGCCGCTAAAGAAGAACTGAGTCTACTTGTGGAGAAACATAAAGACGCGAACGTTCAACTGACCGCGTCGGAGCTTCTGACGATCACAGACTGGCTCGATGTCAACGTTCCGTATCACCCGTCGTATTTTGGAAGGCTTCACCAAAAATTCCAGGGACGACCCGACTACCGCCCGGAAGTCTCCGTTGAAGAAGCCAGATCAAGAACGCTTCCTGATAGAATTCAAAAATTGTACGACGAAGGGAACGGCGTTCAATAATTTTAATATGTAATGATTATGACGGACGTTATGATTATTGCATCTTTATCGGTTATAGTGGTTTTTCGCGCATTTTCCTCGTTATTTTAGAGAAACTTGCGGTGAAATCTGTTTAAATCGCCGGTGATTGATGTTAGAATCTATTCGACGCTTGTAGCGGAGTTGACGATTTAAGCGTTTCCGTTAGAATAACCGAGTCGGACGTCAGTCCCGTTTTTGCGAAGTTGTGAAAAATCGGTTCCGTTCAGGGGCGATAGTTAACGTTTTCGATTAAAAAATCACGACGTTTTGAACGCAACGACATTTTTTCGTTCGGTCGTTTGCTCGTCGTTTATGCTATGTGAAAGGTTTGCGCAATGTTATCCCTCTTTGGAATGATTGGTTCTACCCCTCAAATCATCATCCTCGCCGTTATCGCTTTCCTTCTTTTCGGCAACCGTCTTCCGTCGGTTATGCGTTCCGTCGGCCGTAGCGTTACCGAGTTTAAAAAAGGCGTCGCGGGTATTGAAGACGAAATAGACTCCGCTTCAAAGTCGGCTGAAAAGAAGGTCAGTCAGGACGAAACGGAAGAGTGATTTTCCTCGTCTCGATCGGTTAAGTTTCGCGCGATCGACGCTATTGAGCAGAGTTCGGATTTTAAGTCCGGACTCTTTTTTTATTTAAAGGCTGCGTTAATACGGAAAAAATCGTTATCCGCTAAAAATTGGGCTGTTTCAATCGGCGCGCTTGTTGTATAATACCGACGTTTCCTAATCTATGCTCGACCTGCATAGTCCACTGAAGACGTAGAGGATTTTATGGCCAACTTTTTTACCGACAACCAAGATATTCAGTTCCTGTTCGATTATTTCGACTTAAAAGATATCGCCGCGTTGCAAGAACGCGAGACTCCTAACGGCGACGCCGACTACGCGCCTCGCAGCGTCGACGACGCGATCGACAATTACCGCAACGTTCTCAAGATCGTCGGTGAAATTTCCGGAAACGTTTTGGCGAAAAACGCCGAGACGGTCGACGCCGAAGGCAACGCTCTCAACGCCGACCAGACGGTTACGTTGCATCCGCTCGTTCAGAAGAATCTGGATCAAATGAAACGAGCCGACTTGCAGGGGTTCACCCTCCCTCGCAAATATGGCGGAATTAACTGTCCGACCCTCGTCTACACGATGGCGACGGAAATCGTCGCGCGCGGCGACTGCTCGTTCATGAATATGTTCGGTCTTCAGGGAATTGCCGAGACGATCTACGCGTTCGCCTCGGACGAAATTAAAGACGAGTACCTCCCGAAATTCGCGCGCGGCGAAGTTACCGGCGCAATGGTTCTCACCGAACCTGACGCGGGCTCCGATCTTCAGGCGGTAAGGCTTCGCGCCGATCAGGACGAGAACGGAAACTGGGTTCTCAACGGCGTTAAACGTTTCATTACGAACGGCTGCGGCGAAGTTTTGCTTGTTCTGGCCCGAAGCGAACCGCAAATTTCCGACGGTCGCGGTTTGAGTTTGTTCGTTTGCGATCGCGGACCGACCGTCAAAGTCCGCCACCTGGAAAACAAACTCGGAATCCACGGTTCCCCGACGTGCGAGCTTGTCTTTACGAACACGCCGTGTCGGCTCATCGGAGAGCGTCAGCGCGGTTTGATCACTTACGTCATGGCGCTCATGAACGGCGCGCGTCTTGGAATCGCCGCTCAATCCCTTGGCGTCGCTGAAGCCGCTCAACGCCTCGCGCGCGATTACGCCAATTCTCGCGAACAATTCGGCGCTCCGATCGAGCATCTTCCCGCAGTCGCGGAAATGGTCGTCGACATGCGCGTTCGCATTGAAGCCGCGCGCGCGCTTTGCTACGAAACGGCCCGCGTCTGCGACTATGAAAACAATATCAACCGCCTCCTTGAACGCAACGCCGACGCGCTTTCCGCCGACGAAAAGAAGTCGTTTAAACAAAGGGCCCGAACGATCAAAAAGCTCAACGCGATGTTGACGCCGATGAGCAAATACTATTGTAGCGAAACGAGCATTAGCGTTTCCACCGACGCGATTCAGGTCCTTGGCGGCAGCGGATATATGAAAGATTACGCCGCCGAGCGTTACTATCGGGACGCTCGTATTACGTCAATTTACGAAGGAACCTCTCAACTTCAGGTGGTCGCGGCGATTCGCGGTCTTACTTCCGGCGTTTACAATACTTACCTCGAGGAATTTGAGGCGAAAGAATACGGCGACGAAGCGCTCGACGCTTTGAAGGCCCGGCTGATAACGGCGCACGCCAAACTCAACGACGCGATCGCTTTTGCGCGCGACAAAGGCGCCGCTTACGTCGAACTGCGCGCTCGCAAAATCGTCGACGTCGGCGTCGCGATTCTTATCGGGCACTATCTCCTTGGACAAGCGGCTAAAAACGCCCGCAAAAAGAAGGTCGCCGATTACTTTATCGTCAAAGCGCTCTCGGATAGCGCCGCGTCCCTGGCTACGATCCAAAACGGTTCTACGCACGTTTTAGACGACTATCTCGAATTCGTCGGGCCTGTTTCGGAACTTGAGTAATTCCTCCCCAAGGCAACGTCGGCTTTTTCAAGAAACGCCTCTCGTTTTCAATCGGAAACGGGAGGTTTTATTTTTCTGAAAAGAGCAAGCGAATATATTAAAAACGCTAAAAAAGTAGTCTTTTGACGAGTTTTCAACTGAACGCGAAGAATCGAAACTTTCGTTAATGTCGGTATTAACGTAGTTTTTTTTATCGAACGCGCGTTACTTCCGGGAAAATAATCGAGCGTCGACCGTGAGTCAGTCGATTGAAAAACAAAGTCAAAAAGTGAAACTTTTTTCAGTTTTTTACAACAAAAGCCTTGAACGGCAGGTTAGAATAGATTAGACTCGAGTCAGTCGTTATGCGAGACGGATTTTTCCGTTTTCAAGCGCGAACGTACTGTGGTTCGCGCCCCCGAACGCCGACTTTTCGCTTGTCGTTAGAACTTACGACGTCCGACTGCTTTTGAGTCGAAAAGCCAATGAAAAGCCGGCGCTTAGCGCAGTCGTTTGAAAGTCGTAAAGGAATATTTCAATGAAACACGTTCAACTTCTTTGCCTGGCGGCGCTCGTGTCGCTTTCTCTTGTTTGCTTCGGTTGCGGCAAAAAAAAGCCGGACGGATTCCCGGAAGTCCAACCGTTTACAGTCAAGGTCGTCGACGGTTCCAAGCCGATTGAAGGCGCTATTATCCGCTTTATCGGCGACGGCGGGAGTATTGCAATTCAGGGACAGACCGACGCGACTGGCGTTGCCGTTATGACAACAGGTCTGCAAGGTTACACCGCTAAAGGCGTTCCTGCGGGTAATTATCGCGTCCAGGTCGAGAAAGAACCTCTTGCCGAGCACTGGAAGACTCCTGAGGAGCAGTCTCAGATGTCTAAGCCTGAAAAAGACAAGTATCTTGACGAATGGCTCGCTAAGTGCGCCGAATTGCCGCGCGAAGTTCCAAAAATTTGGAACAGTTACGACAACACTCCGCTGACCGCGACTGTTTCTGCGGGCGGCGGCGAGGTTACTTATGACGTCGAAGGCAAAGCTGAGAACTGATCTCGCGCTTCGCCTTTGGAATAAACAGTACTGTCGTTTTTAGTTCACGTTTCCTTTTTCAATTCACTTTTTATGGAGAATTCGTGATGAAAAGCTTTTCTCGTAAAGGGTTCACCTTGGTTGAACTCCTGGTCGTTATTGCGATCATCGGTATTTTGATCGGTCTGCTTCTCCCCGCCGTTCAGGCGGCGCGCGAGGCGGCTCGCCGTATGCAATGCACCAACAACCTGAAACAAATCGGGTTGGCGTTGCAAAACTACCACGACACCAACAACTTCTTCCCGCCAAGAAGCACTTCTCCTTCAAGGGATCCGCACTATGCCGCATGGGGGTGCGTCAGTTTCTACGTTCCGCTCTATCCGTTCATGGAACAGACCGCGCGATGGAATCTCGTTAGTTCCCGAAGTAGTTATGATCAGGGATTTGCCGGTTGGGCCGAAGTTTGGATGTGTTCTAATCCTGAATTTCAGAAGCCGATCAAGATGATGGCTTGTCCTTCTGATTCGGTTGCTAACGCCCCTTCTTACAATAACAAAGCTCAATGCGGAAGTTACATGGGAAGTCTTGGCGACTGCACGGTAAGCTCTACTGAATCCGGCGTCAACAAACGCGGTTTCTTCTCCGGTGGTATGGGCGCTCAAGACCTTGGCACGACGCTTTCCTGCACGTCGATGTCTTCGCTAACCGACGGAACGTCCAACACCCTTGCGATTATTGAGGCGTGTTGCGGCGATTCCAGTTACTGCCAAAAGGTTAAGGGCGGCACGGTTCTCTGGGGCGGCGGCACTCCGAACGGCTGTCTTTCTTACGTTAACTCAAGCAGTCCCACTGTGTACAACACCACCAACGTCCAAGGCGATGCTCGCGGAAACGTTCACACCGACGGTCGTCCCTGCACGATGTGCGTCCAAACGATTCTGCCTCCGAACTCCGCGTCTTGCACGACCAACGCGCACAACTGCTGGGGTTGGTGCTATATGAGCGCTTCGAGCTATCACGCGGGGGGCGTCAACGGTCTGCGCGCCGACGGTTCCGTCGCGTTCTACTCCGACACAATCGACTGCGGAACGCATTTGGGCGACAACTACAATAACTATACTGGCGCCGATCCTGTCGGCAAGAGTCCGTTCGGCGTTTGGGGCGCTCTTGGTTCCCGCGACGGCGAATCCACGACCAACTGATCGTAATAAACGTCGCGCGTTCGCGTAATTCAGTTTAACTCTTAAACGAAAAGAGGGGATC
>JAFZNK010000158.1 GCA_017550965.1 Thermoguttaceae bacterium | reverse complement strand
GACGGCGTCTGGCAAATTGGTCTCGCCCTGAAAATGCCAGACGGCGTCTGGCAAATTGGTCTCGCCCTGAAAATGCCAGACGGCGTCTGACAAATTGGTTCCGCTCCAGAAAACGCCGGACGGCGTCTGGCAAATTGGTCTCGCCCTGAAAATGCCAGACGGCGTCTGGCAAATTGATCCTGCTCTGAAAATGCCAGACGGCGTCTGGCAAATTGAACGTCTCTGTTGTATATTTTTCTTGTTAAGCGACATTTTTCCAAAAAAACCGCAACACGATCCGCGCGTCGGCAACTAACCTCCGACGGGTCGCGCGAACGCGGACCCCGTCGCGTTTATTCGTTTATTGAAAGAGGAACGACGGCATGAGCGACGAAAACGAAAAACAACAAATCGACGAGAACGAACAGCTCGTTACGATGGGCGATTTTCCCAAAGAACCGACGAAATTATCGCGCCGAAAGAGTATCGTCGGCCTGTTCGTCGCGTTAGGCGCGGCGTTTTTGGCGTCGTTGGGCTTCGTCGTTTGGCGAAGGAGCAAGCGGCCCTTTGGACGTCTCATGGGCGACGTTCCCATGGGCAAGATGATCGTCGGCGACGACGAGGAAGAACCGATGGGCGCGATTGACGCGCCGGACGATTCCGATCAGACCCCGGAAGTTGAGAACGACGGCGGGGAAGACGAGCTCGCGACGCCGGAAGTTGAAAACGGCGGCGATTCTCCGGAATCCGAACCGTCCGAATCGATTTAAAGGAGCAATTGCATGAGCGACGAAAACGAAAAGAACCCAATCGACGAGAACAACTCCGCCGCGTCGACAGGCGATTCCCTCGAGGAAAAGAAGATCGCGTCGCGTCGAAAGAGCGTCGTCGGGATAATCGTCGCGCTGGGCGCGGCGTTGTTGGCGACGTTTGGCTTTTTCTCCTGGCGAATAAAAAAACTTCGCGGGGGAGTCGTGGGAATCGAACCGATGAGAACGCCGGGCGAGCCGCCCGACGACGACGAATACGAACTCATGGGCGACGTCGTCTGCGAGTCTACCGAGGAGCCGGAGTCCGGGGAACAAGGCGAAACGTCGGACGTCGAATCGACCGGGCCGGAAGACGAAAGCCCCGCCGATGAATGAGTTTCTCGACGAGTATCTTCGCTGCCGCCCGAAAAAAGCGCTTCTTGAGCTGACGTACAACTGCAATCAGGCGTGTCCGTTTTGCTATTGCGTCTGGCTGGCGCGTCCGGAACTCTATCACGAGGAGCTGTCGATCGACGACTGGAAGCGCGTCGTCGCGCTGATCGTCGAGCACGGAACGCGTCAAATTACGTTTTCCGGGGGCGAGCCGCTTTTAAAGCGCGGATGGGAAGAGCTCGTCGCGTTTGCGCGCTCTCTTTCGTCCGAATTGAAGTTGACGCTCTTTACCAACGGAACCCTCGTCGACGAGCGAACGTTCGACGTTCTCCTGCGCTACGATTGCGAGTTCGCGACGACCTTTCCGGGCGTGCGCCGACTCGATCGCCTCACCGGGCGCGACGCGCGCTATTCGAACGCCGCGGCGGTGATTAAGGCCGCGGCCGAACGCGGACTGCGCGTCGGCGCAAGCGTTCCCGTCTCGACGCTCAATTTGCGCGATTTGCGAACGACTCTTTCCGCCGCGTGTCTGGCGGGGGCGAACGCGATAACCGTCGGCCCCGTTCTTCCCGAAGGACGCGCGACGTTTAACCCGGAATTTCTATTGAGCGACAAGCAATTTGAAAGCGTGAAGAAAAAAACGGAACAAGTCGACGCGCTCTTCAAGAATTGTTCGATTAATTTCGTAACCGAACGCGCGTGTTCGTGTTCCGTAAAAGAGAATAATTACCGGTTCGTTCGCACGGGGACCTGTTCGGCGGGCAGAACGTTCTTTGCGGTCGGCCCCGGCGGGTATTTTCGACAGTGCCTGCATTCGAAAGTCGACGAGTTCTTCTGGAAAAAACTGGAAACCGCGATCGCGACGTCGCGATAAACCGTCGCTTTTGTAACGGGAGAATTCGTTATGAGAAAACGCGTTGGGACGATTCGTTTGGCAAAGTATTGCTCGGCGGCGCTGTTCGTCGCCTTCTTTGCGTTAATTGGGATCGACAGCAATCTGGTCGTCGCGTCGGAGTCGGCTCCGGCAAGCGCGACGTCCGACGATGAAAAGCCCCAATCGACGCCCGAAGCCGTTTCTCCCGATAACGAGATACGATTGAAGGGGAAAATCTGTTCCGTTACGTTGCGAATTGACGCGCGTATTTATCCTATGAAGCAAAACGAGCCGCTTTGGTTCGATTCGATCTTGAATCACGAGAATCTTAACGCCATTAAGAACTTTATCTTGAAGCAGGGCAAAACGCAAACGTATTGCCAAATGTTTAACGATAATCCGTTTTGGGAAATAAAACCGTATCAGTTTTATTTGAACCCCGATCCCGGCCCCTTTAACGTCGATTGCGATCCGCAGAAATCTGATTTTCATACGCTGGTCATACGAGATTGGAACGCGAATCCGCGATATCTTCACGTTGATTTCCAAGACGAAAACAACGTTGTTATTAAAGCGAATTGGCCGAGCGACGATCTTGGCGTCGGGCTGATTCGAGAGAAGGCGGAAACCGCGATTAAGGTTTTTCTTAACGAGATGAGACGCGTTGAGGGGGACTCGTCTGAAACGTTTCAACTGGAGGACTCCGTTGAAAATGAACGGTTAAAGGGGAGAATTGTTGCCGTTACGTTGGGGGTATCGACGGTTGTTTTGCCGATTAAAAAAGACGAGCCGCGCCAATACGATTCGATCTTGAATCACGCCAATCTTAACGCCATTAAGAGCTTTATTCTAAAACAGGGCAAAACGCTTACGTACTGTCAACGGTTCAACGATAATCCGTTTTGGCACACAAACTCCTATCAGTTTTACCTGAACCCTGATTCCGACCTCTTTACCGACGATTGCGATCCGGAGAAATCCGATTTTCACACGCTGGTTATAAGAAATATGGATTGGGGGCTGAATCAATATCGCTATGTTCTTTTCAGCGACGAATTGGACGCCGATATGACAATTGAAGCGAATTGGCCGACCGACGATCTGGACGT
This sequence comes from Thermoguttaceae bacterium, assembly GCA_017550965.1. Classification (GTDB taxonomy): domain Bacteria; phylum Planctomycetota; class Planctomycetia; order Pirellulales; family Thermoguttaceae; genus RUG369. The sequence continues at coordinate 12,079 of JAFZNK010000158.1, read as the reverse complement.
CGGTCAGATTCGAGACAAAGCTGAAGAAGCGATTGAGGTTATTCTTAACGATATTCGACATTTTTAAGGGAATCGCCCGTAACGGCGTCCAAAACGGGGACGGACCCAAACGGAGCCCTACCGCTCGCGGTTCTTATGGACAAGCGACCAACGGGAGCGATGATTTTTGTTTCGCGCGAAAGCGCGAGCTGGGAGTCCGCCGTCGGGAAAATGCTCCGAAAGGTAACGAACTTATTTTTCAATCTTTCGTTCGGCGTATATAGAACGAATCTTTCCCGTTTACGTTGCGCTTTTCTTTACATTATATCGACTGACGACAAGGAGTTCATACAAATTTGGAATTGAATTCCAAATTTGTATGAACTGTCTTGACGCGACGTCGTCGCGGGGCCGCGGCATAAATCCGGTCGCCGGAGTCTAAAAATTTTTCTTGCAATTGCGTTTTTCGTTCGTTATACTTGCTCAACAGCGAGTTGGCGTCGTCCGTTTTCCCCCGATTATAAAGACCGGACGACTTCGAGAACCCTGAACCCAACGCGAGGCGAATTATGGCTTCAGTAGAATATAGCGCCGACGGTAAGACTTTGCTTAAAGCGTCGAGCGACATGACGTCGCTCGCTATTCCCGAAGGAGTCGAAGCGATTGCGCCGCGCGCGTTTGCGGAATGCGGCGGTCTTGAAACGATAACGCTGCCGAAGTCTCTCAAATCGATCGGCTACAACGCGTTTTCCTTCTGTAATCTCCTTGTGTCAATCGAGTTGCCGGCCGGGCTTGAACGAATCGGCTCTTTCGCCTTTTGCGGCTGCGGATCGCTGACGGAAATCGATTTGCCCGACGGAGTCAAAGAGATCGCCCCGTCGACTTTTGAAGACTGCGGCGCGCTGGAACGCGTCGTCTTTCCCGCCGGACTCAAATCGATCGGGGAGCGCGCGTTTTTCTATTGCGGCTCGCTTAAAGCGGTCGATTTTCCGCCGGGCGTCGAAAGTATTGGCGAGCGCGCCTTTTCATTTTGCGCGTCGTTGAAAACGGCGGAGATTCCGTCGAGTCTGAAGGAGCTTGGTTCCGGCGCGTTCTCCGACTGCTATTCGCTCGAAACCGTCGTTCTTCCCGATTCGCTTCGGCATATCGGAGCGCGCGCTTTTAAATGCTGCGGTTCCCTTCGTTCCATTAATTTCCCCGCCGCTCTTGAATCGATTGGATATTCCGCGTTCTTCGCGTGCGATTCACTCGAGTCGGTCGAACTTCCGCCGGGCGTGAAATCGATTGGGAATTCCGTCTTTGCGTTTTGCCGTTCTCTTCGTTCGATCGTTTTGCCCGAGGCGCTCGAAGAGGTCGGCGAATGCGTCTTCTGCGACTGCGATTCCCTGCAGTCGGTCGTTTTTCCCGAGAAGACGGCGAGAATTGGCAGAACGTCGTTTAAAAACTGCCGCGCGTTGCGTTCGGTGGTTCTCCCGAAGGAACTTGCGGAAATCGAAGATTTTACGTTTGAATCGTGCGACGCTCTCGAATCGATCGATTTGCCGCGCAACGTCGCGCGAATCGGCGACTCCGCGTTCGCCTATTGCGCGGCGCTCAAGTCGATCGCGTTTCCCGACGGCCTCGTCGAAATCGACGACTCCGCGTTCGCGTTTTGCAATTCTATTACGGAACTGGTCTTCCCGTCGACTCTTAAACGCGTCGGCGAGTCCGCGTTTGCCTTCTGCGATCTTGTGGAAGCCGTCGCGTTTTCCTCAGGGCTTGAAGAACTCGCGCGTCGCATGTTCAAAGGATGCAAAGCGCTTAAATCGGTCGTTTTGCCCGACACGCTCTTAAAGGTCGGCCCGGAAGCGTTTGAGTATTGCGGAGCGTTGGAGACGATACCCGTGAGCGCGGGCCTGAAGCATATTGGCGACTACGCCTTCGCCGACTGCGGCGCGTTGTCGGCGATCGAGCTTTTCGAAGGGCTCGAAACCATCGGCAAATTCGCGTTCAAACGTTGCGTCGCGCTCGAAGCGATCGTTATTCCGTCGAGCGTAACGACGCTTGGCGAAAAGGCTTTTGACGGCTGCGCGTCTCTGGAAAAAGAGCCTGAAGATCTTTAGACTCCGTCGGCCTTGTTCCGCCCTCGGCCTCGCGCCGTTAGCGCGGTATGACGCCGTCGGCCGGTTTTACGCCGTCTTGGAACAAGACGCGAAAACGCATAATTGGAGCCGCGAGCGGGAGCGCGCCCTCGTCGCGCGTACGCCGCAGGCGGCGTGAATTGGCGTCGACGCCATAACAACAGCCAAAAGAAAGTCGAATCCCATGGAAGAATCGTCAAGTCGCGAACAAGCTAAAGTCGCCGCGATAAGAGGTTGCGTTTTCGTCGTTGTGATCTTCTTTGTGATCGTCGTCGGGTTCTTTGGCGGTCAATATTACGCGAATCGTCAGGCGATTGTCAGGAACAAAGCGACGATTGAAGAAAACTATCCCAGCGAATCGCGCGCTGAAAACTATGAGCGGAACTGGGACGAACCGGACGAGTCGCCCCAGGAGTCCACGATCTACGAGTATTCCGTCGAATAATCTTCTTCATAACGCGGCGCGAGCACGTTTGAACGTCCGCGTCGTTTGGCGCGGCGCTCTTATTGAAAATGCTCCTCGTAAAGCCGCTTTTCCAGTTCCTCCGGGAGGCGTAAAGGATACCCCGATCGGTAGTTGACCGTCGATTTAACCTGGTCGAGCGTCAGGCCCTTGCATCGGTTCAAATCGCCTCCGTATTCGAATTCGGCGTCGGTAAAATTCGCGCCCGTTACGTCCGCGCCGTCAAGAAATTTTCTTGAGAACGAGAAATTTGAAAAATCGGTTCCCGACCAATCAAGATCGGTCTTTCCGAGATAAAAATCCAAGACGCGATTCTTGAAATTCTTTGTCGACTTGATTTGTTCGACGGTAAAAGTCTGATTAACCCGAAAAGCATAATTGCCTATTACGGCGTCGGTAAAGTCGGCGCCTTCTACGCTTCCCTCGCCAATATTGCTTTCTACAAACGCGAATCCGGAGAAGTCCGTATTGGACCAGTCGAAATCCTGCTCAAAAAAGTCAAAGTTAAACATCCGCGCTTTCCAATTGCGCGTCGACTGTATCTGTTCCATTGTCAGTCCGACGCAACGACCGACGCCGAGCCCCTCCTGGAAGAACGCGTCTGTGAAATCGACTTCTGAAAGATCGTAATTTCCTAAAGACAAACTTTGAAAAATACAACCGGAAAAATCGACTCCAGACAGATCTCCTCTTCCCTCGCCGTTTAGCAAGAGTTTGGTATGAGTAAAATCCTTGTTTTTGTAATTCCAGGTCGAAATCAGCTGTTCTTTGGTCATGCCTGCGACGGAACAATTGCCAATGAATCGCGCGTCGGTAAAATTACAACCCCACGCGTTTTTAATGTGCGCGTTGTTGAAGGTGAAATTGGAAAAATCGTCGTTTTGAGCTTTATAAAACCCGTCGGAAATCAGTTTTGATCTGTAGTTCCTTATTGAAAGAAACTCTTCGTGACTCAAGCCAAACCAAAGAGACGAGCCGACATACGCGTCGGAGAAATCGCATTCCAGGAAATGCGTGTCTTCGGCTTTTACGTCCGCGAGATCGACCAGCTGGAAATTACAGCGGTAAAAGCGAGCCTGAGAGAGATCGGCGCCGTTTAATTTTGCGTGATGAAAATTGACGTTGGAAAGCGTTACGTTATTGATTCGCGCGCCGGACAAATCCTTTCCCGTAAGATCCATGCCGTCTTCCAGGAGCGCGGGTTCGCCGTCGACCAGGATATACTTCGTCGGTTTTAGTCGGTCGATTGTCGGATCCGTACTGAAAAGTTTGTCGACGTCTACTACTTCTCCTTCTTCTTCTTTGACGTCCGACTCCCGTAGCGACTCCTGAACGGAATCGTCGTCGGTTGCGGAACTTGCGACGGAGTCGAGGTTCGTCGCGTCGATCGCGTCCGGACTATCGTCGTTCCGTTCGGTTTCTTCGTCGACCCGACGCGACAACGACTCCGGCGTCGAGGCGTCCGGCGCGAGCGTCGCCGTCGCTGTTTCGTCGCCGACGGGCAGAACAAAAGCGACGTCCCCGTCGCATCCGGTCAATATGAAGCAAGCGGCTAAACACAACGCCGCGCAATATTTAACCAAACGAACAGCGGTAGAATTGGCGTCCATATTATTACTCTTTCTTTGCGCGGTCTTCCCGTTTGGAAAACGCCCTTGCCGTTGCGGCTCTTCTATACGCAGCGACCAACGGGAGTCCGGAGTAGGACCGCGCCGTTTGCCTGCAGCGTTCGGGCGACTTCGCGCCCTGCCGCTTGCGGCTCTTATGCGCCAGCGACCAACGGGAGCGGGGCGTTTATCTCCGCGCGGTAGCGCGAACCGGGAGTCCGCCTCCGGACCGATTATTTCGTTTTTCGTCGCCAGTACGCGCTCGACGCCAGGATGATTCCGGTCGCCAAAACGAGAATCGCGACGACGCGATAGAGCGAGTCGAGGTAGGACAGGTCGAGCGTCAACACTTTGAGCGTCGTCACGCCGAAGAGCGCGATGGCGAACCAGCGCAACATACGAACGCGCTTATAGAACCCGAGCGCCAGAAGCGCGGAAGCGAAAAGCGTCCAAAGCACGGACAAAGCCGCCTGCGCGAGAAACGCCGGGTCGATCGCGTCCCCTCTGGGGAAGAATTTTGCGCAACGATAGACGTCGGAGGACGAGCCGATCCAGAGCTGAACGAGCGCGAGGGTTCCGACGACAATCGCGACGTTTCGCTTGAACTTCGCGTTTTCCCGCACGTTTTCGTTAGCCGACGTCAAGTCGGCGTTCGACAGACGCCTGTAATAAAACGCGATCGCCAAAATCGTTACGAAGACGACGATCGTCGTCGCGCCAAACGAATTGAAGAACGGTATCCCCGACTGAAAATCCGTCTTGAACAACTCGAATCCGAAATATTTGATCAGCATCGCCGCGAGCATAATATTCGCAAGAGCCGAACAGCATTTGCCTAACGTTCCTCTAATCGCCATAGCGACGAGTTTCAACGAGCACGCGCCAAGCGTCCATAGAATCGTAAGCGCGACCAGACGCGACCAGTCGCCTGGCCCGAACCACGTCTTGCCCGTGAAATAGCGGAACGTCTCAAACGAAAGAAGCGTCGTTATCCCGGTTAGTCCGGCGAAGAAAAACGCCGTCGAGAAGAACGCGTCGACGTCGAACGAGCCGAGTCGTCGATTCGATTTGATCTTTTTCGCCAGCGGACCGAGCGCGGTCAGAACCGCGAAATAACACGCCGTCGGAATCGCGTAGACGTTCAGAATCGTCGTAACCGTTTGATTGTTCGTTCGCCAGTCGCCCTGACAAAATTCGCCGAAGCAGACGTAAGGAAAGCAGATCGTCAAGACGCCGTACGCGAGCGTTCTTACCGGCGCGCTCTTAAAGATTCTTCCGACCGTCCAGACGACGGCTCCGTAGACGAGCCACAGAATCCAGACGGCGTGGCTTGCGTAAAACGATCTCAGATGAAAGCGTTCCGGCTGCAGTCCGAAAAAGCCCGCGACGTCGAGCGTTGCGATCAGCAGCAAAACAACGGCGCCGACCGTTCCTATCGTCAATCCGAACGTCGTCAGGGACCGGTTAGGCGAGACGTCGAGCGCGCGAATCGAGCGCGTTCTGCAAACGACGACTCCATAAATCATTCCAAGAATCGCGGCGGCAAGGAAGGGCGTCGCGAACGCGTTGAGAAGCGGCTGGAGCGGAACGCCGGGCTCCATGCCGATCGCGTCGAGTTTCGCGTTAAACAAGTCGGGGGGCAAAACGAGCGGAACAATCGGGCCGCCGTAAAGAATCGGGTGGTTGACCGCGTTGAGAACGATCAACTTAATCGCCGCGACAAACCATAATCCGCCCCCGGCCCAGAGAAACGCCCGATTCTTGCCAAACGCGCCGAACGCGAAGAGCGCCGCCGAAGCAAGCAGCCAGAAGAACAAAACGGCCGCGCAACCGACGACGCCGGGCGTTTCCCAACCGGCGGCGAGCGCGCGCGTCGAGGTAAAACCGAATATTTCCGACGCCGAGAGGACAAGTCCGACGGCCGCGCCGACAAAACCGCTTGCATACGCGCCGAACGTCAACGCGCTGCGCGCGCCCGCGAACGTCGCGCGTTCGATTCCGTCGCCGTCCGATCGACGCGTCTTTCGCTTTAAAGAGAAGAGCGCGGCGAGCGCGAGCGCGCAACCGAGCGTCGTCGCAAACGCCGTCTGATTGAAGAACGGAACGCCGGATTGAGGGGTAAGGACGCCGTCCTGATAAGTCGCGAACGCGTCGAGACTATATAAATTCGGAATCAGATTGCGCGTGAGCAGGAAGAACGTTCCAAGCGCAAGATAGACGAACGCCCAGCCGATCAACATGCCGATCGTCGCGAGCGCCGAACGTTCCATGGACGAGACGAGTCGTTTCCGCCGGTCCTCCGACTCGGTCGTCAGGACGAAGTCGGGGATCTGGAACGCGTTAAGTTTCCACGCCGCGAAGACGAAGAGCGCCGTCGCGATCGCAAGGAACCCCAGCGCGACAAACGATTTTGAGAACGTCGCGCCGATTCCGATCGCCAGAAACGCGAACCCGGCGACGGCGAACATGACGCGGAGATCGACGTTTGCAAGCACGTTTTGCGCCTGACGCGCCCGAAGCTGATCGTCGTCCGAATCGAATTCGTAGAAGGTCGGTCGTTTTGCCGCCGCGATAAGGATCAGCGCGTAGATCGCCGTCAGCGCCAGCGCGACGTGCCCCGCGTGTTCGGTGAACCATGCGAGCGAATCGGGGCCGTTTCGTCGACAAAGCCCCCAAAACGCGCCGAAACAGAGAAATCCGGTAATTCCGGCGCGAGCAAGATCGGCGAGATTGGGGCGGCGTTTTTGACGGAAGATCGCGCCGACAAGATCGAGGAGATCGATGGCAAAGAACGCGATCAAAAACGTTACGCTCGCCCGAAACGCGTCGTCGGTCCAGGTCCCGGACGTTTTCGAGAGCAAAACCAGGACGGAGCCGAGCCAGGGGATCGTCGCCAGACTCGAGCGTTTGAGCAAGTTGGCCACGCCCAGGCCCGACGCGAAGAAGACGAGCAGATAGAGCGCCGTCGTCCAGGGCGTCGGCTCGTTGGAGATGACAAACGGCACGACAAGACCGCCGATTGAAACGACGGTCGACACAATCGCGCTTCGATAGCGCGCCGCGAGGAAGAATCCCAAAAAGACCGCGCCAAGCATAAGGATCGAGGCGATTTGCCACGGAAAGATCGTCGCGACGCGCGAGTAGTACCCGGCCGCCGCAAGCGTCAAAATCCCCGCGCTGTTGAGCGCTTCGGAGAAGAGACGCTGACCGCGTCGGAACATTCGCCGTCCAAAGAACAAAAAGACGGCGCCAAGCGCGACGACCCCGCCAAAGCGAACGGTCGGGCTCAGCCAACCGCGCGAAGCCGCGATTTGCAGAAAGAAGACGACGCCGACGACGAACAGAAACGCGCCCGCCCAGCTGAATATCTTGCGCCCGACGAGCGTTTCGAGACTGTCGAGATTGCGCGTCTTTTCTTTGGGCAATTCGAATTCCTGCGCCGGACGCGTTTGCTCGGACTCGACGACGCGTTCGGGCGCGACTTCTTCCTGAATCGCCTCGGCGAACGGATCTTCCGTCGGGAGAGCCTTGGAGTCGAGCGCAAGCGGTTTTAAGTCGGCGCCGCGAGATTCGTCGTCGACGCGTTCGACCTGTTCCGCAGGTTCCGGCGCGACGGGCGTAAATTCCGGTTCGGACTCGACGTTCTGTTCGAGAACAAGCGGTTGCGGCGCGATCCCGACAGGCTCGCGTTCGACGACGGGCGCCGCGGGCGTGGAGACGCTTTTCGCGAGCGTCGCCGGCTCAAACGTCGGCTCCGGCTTGTCGACTTGCGCCGACGTCGACGTCGCGTTTTGCGCGCGTTCTTTTTCCAGTTCGAAACGAAGCGTGTTAAGTTGACGTTCGAACGACCTGCGCTGGTTCTCAAGCGCCTGTTCGAAGTCCTGGCGCGCTTTGGTTTCCGATCGTTTAATCGGAAGAAAGACGAACAGCCCCCACAATCCCCAAAGGAACGCTAAAATAATAAGCGGAACAAAGAGAAAGTCGCCCATGGAATCCTCCGTACGCGCGTCAAATTGGATTTTCACGAACAGGGAAACAACCCATTTTGTTCATTTTAACAGAACAACAGGGCGGCGTCAACGACTCGAAGACAAAGAGATTAACTACGTCTCGCGACCAGGCCGCTCGCCATGGCAAGTTCCGCTAAAACGGCGAGCGCCAACGTCGCCCATAGAACGCCCCGCCAATTGAATTCGGCCGTTTTGACCTTGTCGGCGCCGACGGCGTCGTGTCGCGGGTATTCCAGAACTTTTTCGACGAGCGTTACGAAATACGGCGTCAGCGCGAGCGCGCCGTCGTTGGGGTCGGGGGAGGGCGCAAACCAGTACCAGCGCGAGTCGAGCCTTGAAAACGTCGGGGTTCCGGTTCCGGAATCGACGAGCAAACTCCCGACGTTGGAACCGGTCGTTACGGCGGCGCGTTCGACGGGAAGCGCGTCGAGTCGCGCGGCGTCGGCGTCGGGAAAGAGCCGTTCGAAGGGGGACGCCGACGCGAAGAGATTGGGCGACTTATTGAGTTCTCTGCGCGACGTCCGCGCGTCGAAGCCGAGTTTCTTCCAGACGTCGGTCCAGCGTTCCGGGGACGTTCGCGGGCCGGGCCAGACCAGGACAAATCGATCTTTAGCGACATATTGCGTCAGTTTGTCGAGTTCGGAGTCGGTCGGAGCCGAAAGGTCGGCGAGAACGATCGCGTCGTAGCGGCGCAGCGTCGTAAGGGACGTCGACGCGAAATCGGCGGAGACGATCGTTTCGACGTCGATTGGCGACTCGTCGAGCGCCAGGTCGAGATATTCCGCGACGCCCGGCGAAGCGATTGGCGTCGGGTAGAGCGCGGGACCTGAATCGGAGCCGTCGACGATTAAGACGCTTTTGAGCGCCTGACGCGGCGACGCGACGTCGGAGGTTTTTACCGACGGAGATTTGGGAAGAGCCCAAAGAAGAACGAGAATCGCAATAGCGAGCGAACGAAGCGAGGCGAGCGCGATTTCATGAAGACGCCGTTTGCGCCGCGCGCGCCTGTCTGAGACGAGAAAGAACGGCGCGAAGAGAACGCGCGGAACCTGACGCGGACGTCGAAAGAAGCGCGTCCACGGCAGAAGCGTCAGAAGTAGCAGCGTCCATCGGAACATCGCTTTTTACGTTCTTAAGTCTCGCGTTTTGGGGAATAAACAGAACGCGCGGCGTCGTAAAAGCGCCGCGCGTTCTTTGAGCGTTTCGCAACAATACGTTAAACGCGAAGCCGTGAAATCATTTGATTCCGGAGGCCGCGCTCATGATGTTGTAGATATCGCTGTTGTAGATGAACTTTCCGTCGAATTTCCACATATCGCCGGCTTTTTCGTCTTCGCCGCGAACGAACTTGTAGTAGCTGTCCGCGCCCGCGCCTTTGACGAAAACGGGAACGAGCGAGTTCGTGTGCCCGGTGGACAGATACTGAACGTCCGGAACTTCGCCTTTTTTAGACTCGGGAACCGGCATGAATTCGTTGAACGTATCGTCGTCCTTTTCCTTGAATTTTCCGTCGTCGTTGGCGTCTTCGAACGTCTCCGCGCCCCAGATCTGGCCCGTCTCATGGTCGGACGTGACGATCATGATCGTTTCGTCCCAGGACGAATACTTTTCGACCCATTCGATAGCGGCGTCGATTGCTTTGGAGAATCCGGCGTGTTCGAGACACGAGTTCGCGGCGTTGTTGCCGTGGTTCGCGTGGTCGATGTTCGCGCCTTCGACCATCAGGTAGAACCCTTTGTCGTTTTGAGCGAGGACGTTAAGCGCGCCGACCGTCATTTCGGTCAGGCTGGGGATCGCTTCGACCGTCTCTTTGCCGTACTTCTCGATCATCGATTCGGGATCGTCGGCGTCTCCGTCGATCGGCTGCATGTCGCCGGTGGTACGCGCGACGCCAAGAACTTTCTTGGGCAAATCGGCTTTTTTGTCGGGCGTGTTCGCGGCAAGCGCGGCGAAATCGGCGCGATCGTCGATGAACGTCCAGCCTTTGTAACCTTCGTTTTTACTGACCTGGTCCCAAACTTCGCGACCGCCGACAAATTTATAATCGAGTTCGTCAGCCGACTTATCGCGTTTTTTGCCGGAGCTGTAAACCGGATGCCCGGAGCCCATGAGGACGGTCAGCGGGAGATCGTTGATTTGTTCCTGGGAAATCTGTTCGTAGTTTCCGCGGTTGTCGTTGTGCGCGCTGGCGCCCGCGGGCGTCGCGTGCGAGATTTGCGTCGAGGTAACGACGCCGACCGAACGCCCGGCTTTGTAGTTCTTATCCGCGAAGTTTTCGAGTTTTTCGCCCGTCATTGAGATATTGAGACGCCCGCCGAGCGTTTTTTGACCGGAGTTGATCGCGGTCGCGGACGCGGCGGAGTCGGTCGTTTCCGTGTTCGTGTGCCGGTATCCGGCGCCTCCGGGGCCCTTCCAGAATTCTTTCGGAACGTATCCGAAATCTTCGTCGATATTCCATTCGGCGACGCCGTTGCTATGCTTGTGGACGCAGAAGGTCGCGGCGGCTCCCTTGACCGGGAATTTCTGGTACGAAAGACCGAATTCTTCGCCGGTGCGCCAGTACGAACCCATTATGTCGGAATTGTAGCCCATGCCGTCGCCGATGAAGAGGATGACGTTTTTCGCTTGCGGTTCGTCCGCGTTCGCGACGCCGCCGACGACGAAACACAACGCCGCCGCCAAACTCGCCAGAACGAGTCCGCGTTTGAATAATTGGTTCATTGTTAATCTCCGTATGAGGGAAGGGAGGGATTGTTCGCGCATTTGCCTGGGTTAGAGACAAAACGCCTTGCTGTCGACGTTCATTTTACCTATCTTTTCAAATAATTAAAAGGGACTAACTTTTATTTTTGTCACTTTTTTTAAAAAAAGCGCGCGCCAAAAACCGTGAACGCCGTTTGTCAAATTTGAAATAACCCCCTTTTACCGACGTTTCGACGCTGATATAATTTGGAAAAAGCGCTGAATTGTCGTCGACATTTTTTTGGGGAGAACGATCCAATGAGCCAGAACAACAATCGAGGTCGAAAACGCGGAGCGAGAAAGCAAACGAACTCGCGCGCCGTCGGTCGCAAGCCGAAACTCGATCCCTCGCGCGGGCTAAAGCGCGGCAAATCGAAGTTGACGTCCGACGATCGTCGCGCCGCCGCGCGTTCCGTGTTCGCCAAGACGAAGTCGGCAAGCGGAGACGTCGCGGACGAGTCGATCGATCGCGGCCGACGTCTTCAGCAGGTTCTCGCCGCCGCCGGGTACGGAAGTCGCCGTCAATGCGAGGAACTTATTCTCGACGGACGCGTCGACGTCGACGGCAAGATCGTTACGGAACTTGGCGTTCGCGTCTTTCCCGGCGAGCAGAAGATACGCGTCGACGGCGAAGCTCTTCCTAAGGCCAAGCCTGTCTACGTCGCGCTTAACAAGCCTAAAAACACGCTTTGCACCAATCACGATCCTTCCGGCCGCCGCCGCGTCGTCGACTTTATCCCCGACCGGCTTGGGAGACTCTTTCCCGTCGGACGGCTCGATCAAAACTCCGAAGGGCTGATTCTCCTTACCAACGACGGCGCGCTTGCCGAACGACTTACGCATCCGCGTTACGAAGCGCCGAAAAAGTATCGCGTTCAGGTGGCGGGGCTTGTCGATTACGAATTGGCCGACGCGCTCAAACGCGGCGTACATATCGCCGAAGGAATCGTTCAGGCGGACGACGTCGTTATTCGCTCGCGTCATAAGCTTAGCTCCGTTCTTGAAATCACGCTGACCGAAGGAAAGAACCGCGAAATTCGCCGCATGCTCGCGCGCGTCGGGCATAAAGTCATGCAGTTGCAGCGCGTTCAGGTTGGCTCGATCAAACTTGGCAAACTTGCGCCCGGCGAATATCGGCTTTTGACGTCGCGCGAGGTC
>JAFZNK010000157.1 GCA_017550965.1 Thermoguttaceae bacterium | reverse complement strand
TTTCGATCTCAGTCATTCGAATAGCTTTCGACGATGCGTTGGTAAAAAGAGTATTATATAGCGTAGCGCCGCGGAATTCTAAAAAAACCCTTGAACCGGGTCGGAAAACCGATTCAAGGGCTATGTTTAATCGCTAAGCGAGAAACGACTACTCGTCGCCGTCGAAGGCAAAACCGTCGCCGTCGTCGGAATTGTCGTCGTCGTACCCGATATCGTCGGATTTCGAGGAGTCGGGATCGTAATCGTTGTCGTATACCGCCTGTTCGAACGAGTTGTCAAACGTTACGTTCGCATCGGAATACGCGCCGTCGGAACTTTCGTTGGCAACCGAAAGGAACGCGTTGTGGAGATCCTGCTGGAACGCTTCGGCGCCCTTCGGCTCGACGATCTCGTTGAGCAGCGTCTGATCCGTCGAAACGAACGCTTGACCCGCTGCGGCGATCGACTCTTCGACCCCGCAATGCTTGAAGCTCGCGTTCTGATACGAGCGGAACCCGGTGCCGGCTGGAATGAGGCGACCGAGAATAACGTTCTCGTTGAGACCATAGAGACGGTCGACCTTCGAGGCGAGCGCCGCTTCCGTAAGAACCTTCGTCGTCTCCTGGAAGCTCGCCGCCGCGAGGAACGAATCGCTCTGAACCGCCGCTTTCGTAATACCGAGCAGACGCGGCTTGCCCTTCGCCTTATTCGGCTTCTGATACGAAGCAACTGCGCCGCCGACTCCGTTGACCCTATCGTTCTCCAAGTTGAAATCTTCGAGCGCTACGATGTCGCCCGTCTGGAACTTCGTGTCGCCCGGCTCCATAACCTTAACGCAGGAATCGAGCTCGCGATTGCGACGATTGAATTCGAACTTATCGACTTCGACGCCGACGAGCAGATCGGTGTCGCCGTCGTCGTCGATTCGAATCTTGCGCAACATCTGCGAAACAATGATCTCGATATGCTTGTCGTTAATCGACACGTTTTGGCTACGATAGAGCGACTGGACTTCCTTAACGAGGTGCTCCTGAACCGCTTCTACGCCCTGAACCGCGAGAATGTCGTGCGGAACGAGTCGACCGTCCGTGATCGGCTGACCCTTCTTAACGACGTCGCCCGTAAAGACGCGAACGCGCTTGTTCTGAGGAATCTCGTGAAAAACTTCCTGAACGTCGCTCTTGCCGTCCTTATCGCGGATCTCCTGACGAATCACGACGATCTGCTTGCCGTGACTGCGCTTCTCGAGAATCTCGACTTCGCCGTCGATCTGCGCCATAACGGCGGGATCGCTCGGACGACGCGCTTCGAAGATTTCCGTAACGCGCGGAAGACCGGACGTAATGTCCTGCGTACCGCTCGCGTCCTGAGGAATACGCGCCAGAATCGTACCCGGCTTAACCGTTTCGCCGTCGGCGACGTTAATTGTCGAGCGGCTCGGCAACTGATACGTTTCAGTAACCTTCGAACCGGTGTGAGCCGCGATCTTGAGCGTCGGATGGCGATCGCCCTTGAAGTCGAGAACCGTAAGGCTCGTCTGACCGGCGCTCTCGTCCTTAATCCTTGAGTACGTCTCGCCTTCGACGAGGTCGTCGTAACGAACCACGCCCGCCGAACGCGCTAGAATCGGCTTCATGTGCGGATCGATCGTCGCGATCGTTTCGCCCGCTTCCACGACGTCCCCTTCTTTAACGAGCAAGGTGGCGCCTTCGGGCAACGGGTAAACGTCGCGCGACATTCCGCGCGTGTTGCAGACCTCGACGCCGCCGTCCGGCTTGCACGAGAGAACAATGCGCGTCGTCACGCCTTTCACGTCTATGTTCTCTACCGCTTCCATCTTCGAGAAACGGATAATACCCGCGTACTTCGTGCGAATTTCGCTATCTTCCGCATTATGCTGACCTACGCCGCCGATGTGGAAGGTACG
>JAFZNK010000156.1 GCA_017550965.1 Thermoguttaceae bacterium | reverse complement strand
GTTATAATCACGAGAATATCGCCTTGGTATCCTTCGCGAGCCGCCGGTCCGTTAAGCATGACCGTTCCCGACCCAGCGGGCGCCTCGATCGCGTACGTTACCAGTCGCCGACCGTTATTCACGTTCAGGACATGGACGAGTTCGCCCGGAAGGATATCCGCCGCCTTTAACAAATCGGCGTCGATCGAAATGCTCCCTTCGTATTCCAGAAAGCAGCCGGTCAAAGTTGCGCGGTGTATTTTCGATTTTAGCATTGTGCGTCGCATGGCGAACGTCCCCATTTCTATACGTCGATTCGCGAACGCGCCGAATGCGCGCTCGTCACGTCAATATTATACCCCTGAACGCGTCTCGCAAAAGAGGGCGCGAACTCAATTTGGAAAAAACCTCGCCGCGCGCTTGAAACGACGGTCAATTCCGTGTACAATACGGTTGCGGTTCGACGCGAATGGAAAGAACGCAAACGCGCGCGACGTTCTCTTGTAATCGCCGTCCGTCAAAACACAACTTCGTTCCGCGCGCCAGGGGAAAGGTCGACATGGCGGATATAGACGTCTATCGCGATTGGCTCAAAATTAAAGCGACCAACCGTCCGTTAAACTATTATCAACTTCTCAAGTTCGACAAATTCGTCGACGATCCCAAGGTCATTCGCAAACGCTACCTCGAGCTCAACGCCTACGTCCGAAAATTCGCAACCGGAGATTATATCGAAGAGTCCCAAGCGTTGCTCAATGAGCTCGCCAAAGCGTACCTCTGTCTAACCGACGCCGAACGAAAGGCGGAATACGACTTCTCGCTAGGACGCAAGACCGCCGCGAGCCAGGAAGGGATCGCAGGAAGGAGATCTCTCGAGACGATTCTACTCGAAGACCGAATCGCAACCCCTGAGCAGATTAAAAAGGCTAAAAACTACAGCGAGGCGATTGGCATTGACCTCCATCAGGCGCTCATGCAGCAGAAAGTCGCCGATCAAGAGAAAATCATGATCGCATACGCTGAATCGCTAGGAATACCTTTCATTAGCCTCGACGAGGTCCCCGTCGACGAATTCTACGCGCCACAGATCAATCCCGTTACCGCGCGTCAACACTCCTTCGTACCCGTCATGTCCGACATGGGCAAGCTCATTCTTGCATCACCGGAACCGCTTAGCTTCGACGTTGAAGACGAGCTCCGAATGCTATTCGAAATGCCCGTAAGCTACGCGCTGTGCACGCCCCTACAGATCAACGCCGCCATCGCGAAATACTACCCGCGCGACGCCGTGCAACGTATCGTTAAACGGGGCGGAGACGACGAAGACGACGCGCCCAAGAGCAAGAAGGCCAAGAAAGAAAAGGCGCCCAAACGCGAGAAAGTCGTGAAAGAATTCACCCCGGCCGCGAAGAAGAATCGCATTAAGATAGCTATTCTGTGCTTTAACTTCGCCTTCATGGCGGGCGCGTTCGGAACCTACTTCGGGGTGAAGCACGCGTCGATGGGCAAGGTAATCGGCGCCGGGCTGATTCTCGGCCTGATCGTCGGCGGAATCGGATGGCTGTGCGCGCCGGCTTCGACGGCGGAGGACGAAGAATAAAAAGGACGTCGCGAGCCGTTGATAAAAACGCTCGTTTACGCGATCGGCTACAACCCCGCTGATCCCGCAAAAATATTTGGCAACTGTTGAGTCAGTCGACGCTCGTCGTTGATCGTTCCCCAATACCAACTAGCGCCACTCCGAACGCAACGTCCAAATGGGCGTCCGTTCGGAACGGCGCCGTTATTTTGCAGCATATCGAATTCTCCTCTTCCATCGAAAAGGGGCGCTGTTGAATAAGTCGCGTCGAAAAATCGACAAAAAGCGGATTTTTTGTGAAAGACTTTTCTAAAGGAGCGTGCTTACAT
>JAFZNK010000001.1 GCA_017550965.1 Thermoguttaceae bacterium | reverse complement strand
TGTTATTGTTGGTGTTAGTGTTCGTATCCGTGTCGTCTTCGATTTCGGTTCCGGCGTTCAGATTCGGACCGGCCCACGCGACGACAAAGCGCGGAACGAGCGGCGATTCGTCGTCGACGTAATCCCAGTCGAAGACCGCGACCGACGGAGCGAATTGGTTGCCCGCCGTGGTCGTGTTGATGATGAATTCGCCTTCGTCCAACTTGAGCTGTTCGCCGTACTTGCGCGGAACGACCTGCTTGATGCCGTCGATCGTCTCGTAGACGTAACCGTCGACGTAGACGGGATATCCGGCCGCGTTGAACGCGCGAACCGCCACGCCGTAGTCGTGCTTTTCGATCTTGACGCCGGACGAGGAGTCGTAGTTGTACTCTTCCGCGTCGTACGATTCCCACGCGAAGACGACGCCGTCGTTGTTGCACGCGACGCTCGGCGCGCCCTGGACGTTCTTAACGATCGTGTTGACGATCGTTTCGTTCGTCGTGCCCATGAACGGCAGCGAGTTGCCGTAAGCGTCGTAGCGGCGCGCGTAGACGTCCGCGCCGGTCGCGCTGTTGTGGTCGGAAACCCAGGTGATGTAGTATTCGCCGTTGTCCTGATTCGTGGAAATCTGAGGATCATACTGACCGCGATACGTCGACTGGTTGACCTGGGTGATCGCGCCGTTGGTCACGGAGTAGTAACCCATGTTTTGACGCGCGGTAACGGTCTTCTGGAAGATTTCGAACGATTTGGTGTTTTCGACGTAAGCTTCCCAGACGAGGACGTACTTGATCTGACCGTCGACGACGTAGCTGGCGACGTCGAAGTTTTCAATCGACATCGTTTCATGTTCGTCGATAATCTTGAACGCGGCGCCCTTCTCGTTGCCGTTAAGGTCGTAGAAGCGTCCGTACATCTCGTCCGACTTATGCGGATTGTCTTTCGAACCCTGGAGCCACGTGATCAGAACCAGACCGGTCTGTTCGTTGATGCAGACGTCGGGATCCCAGCAACGCGTGCCGTGTTCGCCCGCGATTTGAATCTGGTTTTTCTGTCCTTTGCCGCCGGGATAGAAGCGAGCGCAAATGCCGTTGAGCGCGTCTTCGCTTTCGCCGTTCCAGACGACGACGTAGCTGCCGTTTTCGGTCAGGTCGATATCCGGATCGATTTGGTTGCCGACCGAGTACGGATTGACGCGCGTCTCGACGCCGTTCGGGCTTCCGTCCGCGTTGAACGAACGCAGCACAATGTCGGACTCGATACGATAGGTCGTGCCGTCGACGACCACGGTGTTGTAGTAGCCGTGAACGTCGTCGCTTCCGCTTCCGGTCGTGTTGTTATTGTTGTTATTATTGTAGTTGTTATTATTGTTATTCGTTCCGGACGAGGTTCCGATTTCATACAGAACCTGCTGTTCGGTAACGATGATAAATCCTTCGGAGTTCGAAACGACGACCGGTTCGCCTTCGCCGCCGTATTGGCCGGTGAACGCCTGAACGTCGTTGTTGGGGACGTAAGGATTGTCGGCGCCAATCGACGGAATGCCGATAGTGAAGCGCACGGTGAACGCGCCGCCGGACGCGCCGTCGTAATCGCCGTCGAGTCTGTTCTTACCGCACGCGTCGGTTACTCTGTCGGACAGCGTGAGGACGTACGACCCGTCGGGCAACGGCTCTTTGAAGATAATGACCAGCTCGTAAGAATCGGTCGCGTAAGCCGGATCGCAGACGGTGTAGTAGTCGGCGGGATCCAGACCCTGATTGCGCAGATAATCTTCGACTTTCGTGGAGGCGTTATAGCCGTAGATAATATCCTGGATATACGTCGACGTTACGTTGGAACCGTCCTTGATGAACGTCCAGTCGTTGAAGTCGATGACGCTCTTGACGTCTTTGTTTTCCAGGTCTTTGGCGTCGGTGTACGCGTAATCGTCGTTGTACTTTTCGAGCGCTTCGAAAACGCCGTTCTTAATATCGGCGTTCATTTGCGCGGTGTACATATACTCGCTGAACGAGTAGACCAGCGCGGTCGGGCCGTGTCCGGACGCAAACGTAACGGAGTTCGCGTAGAGCGAAACCTGACGCTGTTCGCCAGAGCTGTCGGTAAAGACGGCGTTCGAACGAGTAACGTACGGAGGCGTCGTGTCCTTCGGCAGCGAGATCGAGCGCATGCAGACGACCGATTCGATGTTCTCTTGCGGATAAGAGAGGTCGGACCAGACGAAGACCATGTCGCCGTTGGCGTCGACCGCGACGGACGCGCCGATTTGATCGTCGTCGTCGGCGGTTACGTCGAACGGATTCGCTCTCGAGACGCGGAATTCGGCGCCGATTTCGTCGAGTTTGTACGTCGTCTGATAAGTGATCGTCTGATTGGTCGTCGAGCTGTTGTTGTTATTGTTGTTGCCGGTCGAGGTCGTCGTCGTAACGACGGGCGTTCTCTCGGCGGTCAACGCGTAACGACGAGCGTAGACGCCAAAGTTGTCGACCATGTCGGAGTTTTCTTCGTTGGTCGGGTCCTGATAGCTTTCGTAGGCGACGACGAAGTTGCCGTTCGTGGCCATCGCGACCTGCGAATGAATCTGGTCGTACGCGGTGTACTCGTTAACCTGATAGACCTGCGTCGCAGCCATTTCCGCCGTTTCCGCGTCG
This sequence comes from Thermoguttaceae bacterium, assembly GCA_017550965.1. GTDB lineage: Bacteria > Planctomycetota > Planctomycetia > Pirellulales > Thermoguttaceae > RUG369. The sequence goes on along the minus strand of JAFZNK010000001.1, from coordinate 3,716 downwards.
CTGCGGAAGACGCGCATGAAGACGCCGCCCAGACCGTTGTTCGAACCGCCCGTGAGCGCGTCGCCGTTGCGGTCCTGGTTGTAGCCGGTCCAGGTGATCACGAAGTTGCCTTCGCCGTCCATCGCGACGCTCGACCAGATTTGCGATCCCTTTTGCCAGAAATCGTTCATGTCGACGACGGTTACGGTCTGGTTGTTCGTGTTGTTGTTATTATTGTTGTTGGTATTGGAGTCGTCGGAGTCCGCGACCTCGACGTAGATGCTCGCGTCGGTGTTGACGAGGAACTCGTTCCCAAGACCGCTCAAAATGACCGAGTTAATCCAGTCGACATAAGCGGAAACGCGCACGTCGACCTGATAGTTGCCGGGACCGAAGAGGCCGTCGCCAGAGAAGTCGGAACCGTAGGAGCAAACGCCCGCGATTTGGCCGTTGATGAACGTCGGACTACCGGAGTCGCCGGGCGCGGTAATCGCTTCGTCCAAGCCGAGACCGAGGTTGCGTATGCCGTAGTAGTTGCCGAGGTAGTCGTTCGCGTACGTGCCGTCGTCGAAGTCGTAGACAAGAGTGTTCGGATTGCCCGATTCCTCGAAGCTCGCGCCGGTAAGTTCGTAAACGTTCTGGCCTTCGTGCTTGACGCCGACGCCGCGCGTCGTGTCTTCCGCGTCCATCACGTCGCCGTAAGTGCCGTAACCGACGAACGTAACCGTCTGTCCGACTTCGCTGTTGCCGGTGTAAAGATCGTAGCCTCGCAACGACGACGGCGCGGCGGACGAAAGGACGAGAACCGCCAGGTCGACCTGGTTGTCGGACGGGTCGCCCGCGTACGTCGGGTGAACGTAGATTTCTTCGACGCGAATGCGCACGATTCCCTGCGCCGTTTCGAACGTGCAGTATACGTATTCCTCTCTTGGATCGACGGGAGCGCCGTTGTCGTCGCAAACGACGTGCGCGGCGGTCAGAACGTGGTATCGCGAAGTCAACAGCGAACCGGTGCCGATTCCCTCGACGTCGGCGAGATCCGACGTCGTGCCCGACGTAACGCTGGTGAGCACGTCCTCGCCGACGGTGATCATACAGACCGATTCATACCCCTGGCCGGCGTAGACCTGGTGGTAGTTGATCGAGTCGGTGGAGATAACCTTCGACGTGTCGTTCGTGTCGTCCACGAGCGCGCCGCTGGTTACCAGACCGGTCGACGTGCGCGCAAGCGTCATTTCTTCGAGCGTGCCGACGTTGGAGGAAACGACGTGGTTCGACGCGAATTTACGCGCGTAAATATTCGATTCGATCGCCGAGTCGGCGTCCTGACCCCAGGACGTCCAGGAAACGACGAACGATCCGTCCGGCTCCATGCCGATAGCGGCGAAACGCTGATTGTTTTCGGTCGTTTCGTTGACGGCGAATTCCGTGCCTTCGAGACCTTTTTGACGCAACGCGACGTTGACTTTGAGGTCGGAACGATTCGTCTTCGCCTCAAGCATATCGACGTAAGTCGCGGTGTATTCGCCTTTATATTCGATCGTGATTTCGCCGGCGGAGCTGAGCGTCACTTCGAGATCTTTTTCCGTGTAGAAGCCGGTTTCGATCAGAGCTTCTTTAATCGCTTTCACGTTCGTCTTCATTTCGACCGAAAGCGGAATAGTGACGGAGTAGGGAGTCTTGACGACTTTGCCTTGCGCTTCGTCGTAGCGATCGACGGCGCCGGTCAGAGTAAGCGTGTCGCCCAGAATGTTGATCGGTCCGACGAACTGGATCGTCTGGATCGTGTTCTGATAACCGTAGGACAAACCGTTGGTAACGAATCGACGACCGAAAATACCCCAGCCGCTGCCGTCCTGATCGTACGATTCCCAAACGACCACGACGTCGCCGTCGGAGTCCATCGCGACCGCGGCGTACTGTTGATCTTCGTCCGTCTCGACATTGACGCGCATCGGGTCGGACGCGTTGCCGTTAATCGCCATCTGGCCGCCGTTGAACGCGTACTTCTTCATGTAGATGTCGCGACTGCCGTCTTCGCCGGAACCGTAGGTGTACATGTCCCAAACGACGACGAATTCGCCGCGGTCGTCCATGGCGACGGACGCCTGACGCGGATCCGTGTACGACTTTCCAATTTCCTTGCCGTTGGCGTCGAAGTTTCCGACGCTCGTGTAAACTTCGATTAAAATTCCTTCGTTGTCTTCGATGATTTGCGAACGGTCGCCGTTGGCGTCGACGACGTACAGAGCGCGATACGGACGCGCGTAGACCGTCTTTTCGACGGTATACGAGCCGTCGCTGTTTTCCGTCCTGACTTCTTCGGTCCAGACGACGACGTAATCGCCGTTGGCGTTCGACGCGATCGCCTGCGCGGTGTTCGGACCGTAGTCGCTCGATTCTTCGAGGATCGACGAGCGCGTGACTTGTCGGAGTCGGTCGCCGGAATCGATCGCTTCGTGTTCGAAGACGTATTCGTTTCCGTCCTGACCCTGACGATCGACGTCGTGGACGTACGAGACCGGAATGTAGTCGTTGTAACGGAACGAGTCGGAATATTCGAACGCGAGCGCTTCGTTCAAACGAATGACGCTGAAATCAAGTTCGTAATCTTTTCCGTCGTAGCCGGCGGCGCTTCCGTCGGGCGCGTAACCCTGGCTGTAAATCGCGTTGCGCGCGGCGTCTTGAACCATCGACGAGCACACGAGCGTGTAGTTGCCGTCGTCCGGTTCGAACCCTTCGGCGAAGTGAATGACCGCTTCGTAGCGGTTCGTGCCGTAGGCGAGATCGCCGTAGTTGATTTGATCGATCGGATCGCCGTTTTCGTCGACCGTGTCGCGCGCTTTTTGCTCGGACGCGTTAAGCCCGTACTCGATGCTTTCGATCGCGCCGGCGACGATGACGCCGTCCTGGAGCAAGTGCCAGTTGGACGGATTGTCGACCGCGTGGAGCGCGATATAAGAACGGTCTTGCGCGGTGCTCGCGTTTTGAGCGTCGTACATCGTGAGCATGTCTTCGCTGAACGAAACGACGATATCGCGAATCGCGGACGTAACCGTTTGATTCTCGTCGACTTTTTCGCCGTTGGGAAGCGAGACGTTCGTCACGATCGGACCGGCGTTGTCGGTGTTTTCGGTGAAGGCGCGCAGATAGATGTGCGAGTAGGCCGTGTCGGTGGAGTCGCCGATGCTCGGATAGAGGTCGGAACGATCTTTCGCTTCGGAGTCTTGACGCATCGCCCAAACGACCACGACGTCGCCGTTGGAGGTGTTCGCGACGTTCGCGTTCGTCTGCAGGTTGCCGTAAGCGCCGTAGCGCTCGACATATAAGCCGGTATGTTCGCGGTAGTTAAGCGAATCGCTGGTCTGGTTGAGCAGCGTGAGCGACGTGCCGTCGTAGTCCGGCTGAATGTACAGCTCGGTGTCGTGGAGCGCGCCCTGCGCGGTGATTTGCAACGCGACGAACCCGTCGATCGTGCGCATGCCGTAGTATTCGACGGAGTCTTCGGTGTAGACGTACATGTACTGGAACTGATCGACGTCCAGATCGATCTCGCCGATCGTCCCTTTGTAGAAGTCGATTTCGTCCATCGTAACGTAACGAACGACGAAGCAGTCGGTGTTTCCGTCGCACATTTCGAGCGAATTCAACGCCGTTTGCAACGCGGACGCCATGTCGGCGGGCTTCGTCAGGAAGCCGTCCTGGAAGTAGTCGCCGATTCCAAACGCGACGTGTTC
>JAFZNK010000155.1 GCA_017550965.1 Thermoguttaceae bacterium | reverse complement strand
GCTTTAGAGAAGGTTTCGGCGCGGGCGCGGGAGTCGGCTTCAGCGGAGGCTTGGGCGCGGGCGTCGGCTTCACCGGAGGCTTCGGCGCGGGCGCAGGGGTCGGCTTCACCGGAGGTTTCGGCGCGGGCGCGGGCGTCGGCTTCACAGGAGGTTTCGGTGCGGGCGCGGGCGTCTGCTTCACAGGAGGCTTTGGCGCAGGGGTCGGCTTCGCGGGAGGCTTCGGCGCGGGCGCGGGAATCGCGACGGGCTTCGAGGTCGACCTCGTAGCGCGCGCGGGTTTCTCAACCGCCTTCTCCGGACCGGCGTCGCTTTGCGCAAACGTCCGGGGAGCGCAACAAAAACAGCAAACCGCCAGCGCGGCGAGAGCGATATGTCTTTTCGTCTTCATCGTCAACATTCCTTATTGCGCAACGTCCTTATTTTGTCAAAAGTTACGACGGAACGTCTGAAGGGGGACGCCGAAACGCCGTTCGGCAAAGCGTCAACCAAAACGCCCGCTACCTCTATATTATGCATTCTCTCGTGAGTTTCAACACAAAAAGACGTTTTGCGTCAATAATAAAGAAAAAAGAGAGAGCTTTCTCCGAACGAATCGACGTCGCGAACGCAACTTTCCCGACGCCGCCGTCAGGGAACGGCGTCGTCTTCCAGCTCCGAGCAGGAGAAAAACGCAACGGCAGAGATTTCACAAAAAAGGCGTCTGGGCGGAAATCGGCGTCCGGCGAGGAGGAATACTATCGCCCCCTATGCTTTAGTCTTATATATGCCGAATCCGCCTCTGTATCATGTCTATACTTATGATACTCCCTGTCAAATCGATTATGGCAATGAAAAACGTAGGCATGTGGGTCGTTCACCGAAACAATGACGCCGGCTGCACGGTAAAAGAACTCATGGTGATCGATCATTCGAATATTTGGATCATATCCAACCTGTCGCAATTTGGCAGTCCTTACCAAAAAGCAATTTGCCGCTTTGTATACAACAACCCGTCCGTCGATGACTGTTCCCGCAGGGATAATGAGTTTCTTATTCATTTTTATTTGGTTATACATTTCCGCTGAAGCTTCAGATTTTGTGGATAGTTGTATCGCACAAAGATCAACTTCAGAATGGGTTTGCAGGAACTTTAGTTGGTCGTGAACGCTTGAGCGCGGCGTCAATAACTCGTCGTCGTCCATGCGCATCACATATTCAGTTTTTACTTTGTCCAACGCAGCGATTAGTCCTTTGCTGAGTCCACTATTGAAGGGTAGATGAATAATGTCCGCCCCCGGAATAACGAGCGGCTTTTCACTATCATCCGCAATGATGATTGACGCATTCGGATAATATGACTTTATTGTTTTGTATAGTCTTTTCGCCATTTTCTGACGATTAAAGCTTTTGTAGATAAACGTCACATTAGCTTCTACGTTCTGTATATCCGCAACAGCAATCCTCGCCCGTCCCAGAAGTCTAACTCGAATCACGAAATACAAGTTTAGGATGAAATAACACGGAACGGAAAGCCAGGACTTCTCAAGCCAACGAACAGCCGGTCGGAGTTGTTCTTTTATTTTTTGAGTCAGATTTCTGTTTATTCTATCCATATTGTTCTATTAACTTTCGATCGTTTCGAGCTTTCTGGAAAAGCAATCACTCTAACGCAAGATAATTCAAAAAGCGCGTTTTTGATTGTTTTCACGCCCTCCGGAACGACAAAGGAGGTTGCTTTGCCCCAATATTTTGTTCAATTGTTCTAAGACTGTTCCGGCGTCGCTTAGTTTGTATTCGGAGTTCTTCCTGTCCCCGGATTAAGCGAATACGGCTTCCAAAGAAAAAACCGGCATACCCCGGCCATAAAGCCAAGAGCATCAAAAACGGCGCCTTTAACGCGCATACGCGTTCATCATTTTCTCGTTTTCAATCTCCTTAACGAATCCAAAACGCGATAGGACGTGAACTCAATTTTACGTAGTCGTCGTTTTCTCCAACGCCGTCAAAGCGTCACGCTACGCCTCAAAATCCTTGCCTCGCCCAGTTCTGCGAGACGCTCGCATCAGCGGTAAAATGTTGCGAGACTACACTTCTCATAACCATTATAACAAAAACAGACGCAAGCAGAATAGAAATTTTAATTACTCTCAAAAGGTAAAACTACAGATATCGGAACAGCTGGTCGGGCCATAAAAAAATCCATACGCGCGCAATTCGGCGACGCGCATGGATTATCAAAGGAAGAACGCAAAACGAGTCGGCGCCTAGTCGATCGGCTTAAAGTCGATCTTTTTTCTCATCGCGAACCTTTCGGCGCGGGAGCCTTTGGGCGCGCTGATCGTCAACTTGTCCGTCGGATAGAACGCGGAGCCGTCGATTTCTTCGACGCTTGCGGGAACGACGACGTCTTCGAGCGCCGCGCAGGAGAAAAACGCGGCGGCGGGGATTTCCCGAACGCCGTCGGGAACGACGCATTTCTTCAACGAGGAGCAGCCGTAAAACGCGCCGACTTTAATTCTCCGAACGCTTTTCGGAAGTTCGACGCCGGTCAACGACGAACACGCTCCAAACGCGCACGAGCCGATTGTTTCGACGCCGTCCGGAACTGCGAACGCGTCTTTGGCCTTTCCCGCCGGAACCGCGACAAGCGTCTTGCCGTCTTTGGAATAGAGAACGCCGTCGATCGAGCGATAGACGGGATTGTCTTCCGCGACGTTGATCGCCGTCAACGACGGACAATTCGAAAACGCAAACGATTCAATTTCTTCGACCGATTTGGGAACGTTGATCGTCTTTAACGACGAACAGTCGTCAAACGCGTTTCCGCCAATTTTCTTAACGCCGTTGGGAACCGTCAGCTTTTCCCCTTTGTCGACGTATTTCACGAAGACCAGCCCGTCTTCGCTAAGTTCGTACGCCGACGACGGTTCGTTTGTCGATTCGTCGATCGGCTCGAAAGTAAACGCGCGACCGTCGGCGTATTGTTCGACGTAAGAGCCTTTATAACCGCGAACCGTCATGCTGTCTCTGCGCGAGAAACACTCGCCGGCAAAGATATGCGCGCTCTTCGGAACGACAACGGTCGTCAACTCGCCTCTGGTCATAAACGCGCCGTTTCCAATTTTTTCAACGCCGTCCGGAAGTTCGATCGTCTTCAGCGCGCGACTGGGCGCGAACGCGGCGACTCCAATCTCTTTCACGCCGTCGGGAACGACGTAATTTTCCTGTTCCTTTCCCTGCGGATACTTAACGAGAACCGCTCCGTCCGCAGAGAAAAGAACGCCGTCGACGACCTTGTAATGGGTCTGACGCTCGTCGACCTCGAACGCCGTCAACGCGTCGCACAAAAGAAAGGCGGAGTCGTCGATTTTTTTAACGTCGCCGGACAGAACGATCGTTTTAAGACGCGGATGATTATAAAACGCTCTTTCTTCAATAGTTACGACCCCGTCGGGAACGACGAACCGCTCGTCGTCTCTTCCCTGCGGAAAGTAGACAAGCTTCGTTCCGTCTTTGGAAAAGAGAACGCCGTCGATCGAACGGTAAACTTCGTTTTTATCCGCGACGCAAACGGAAGTCAACGAAAAGCAATCGTCAAACGCCGATTTTTTAATACTTTCAAGTTTTTCCGGAAGCACGACCGTTTTAAGATTGGAGGCTGAAAAAAACGCGCCCGTTCTTATCGTCGTCACGCCGTAGGAAACGACGATCGCGTTAATTTGACTGCAGTAAGAAAACGCAAACGGATCGATCGTTTTGACGCCGTAGGGAACTATATAGACGTCTGACGCCAGGTCGTCCGGGCATTTAACCAGCGTCTTCCCGTCTATGGAAAAGAGAACGCCGTCGATCGAGCGATAGCGCAAATTGCCTTCCGCAACGTCGATAGAGGCGACGCCGCTTTGCTTGAACGCGGAGCTCCCAACGTTATGAACGTTTTTGGGAATGCGAATCGACTTAAGGGACGAGCAGCCCGTAAACGAGTGATCCTGAATCGATTCAAGGCTCTCCGGCAACACGACCGACTCCAGCGAGGAACAGTTCTCGAACGCGTCGGCTTTGATCGTTTTCACCCCCTCGGGCACGGTAAACGAAATTCCGGAACCGAAATATTTTTCGAAGGTCGTCCCGTCGTCGCTAAGTCGATATTCGGGAGCTTGCGCGTCCTCGGCTTGCGCGGCGACGCACGGGACGGACGAACAGAGCGCGGCCGCGACGCCAAGGAGCGCCGACATAAGGAGGCGGCGGAATTGTTTGTTCTTCAACAACATGTCGTATTTCTCCTTTTTCGAAAGTTAGAGGCGCAAAGAAGCGTTCGGGAAAAAGACAAACGCCGCGACAAGTTGTTCGAGCTTGTCGCGACGTTTTGTAAACGAACGTCGTCAAAAACGTTCCCGTTCCGACGTCGCGTTTGGAATTGCGATATTACGGAATCGCGTCCCTGGCGTTTCATTCGGCGAACGGATCGTCGTCGGCAAAGGGATCGTCGTCTTCCGACTCGGCGTCGGCGTCGTCCGCGCTATCGTCGGAGTCGGCGGAGTCCGCGTCGTCGCTTGCAAAGGGATCCTCGTCGTCGGCGGTCGCGTCGTCCGCGGGAGCTTCAACGGCGGGAGTCGCGTCGGCCGCGGCGGAGTCGTCGGAGTCAGCGGCGGCAAAAGGATCTTCGTCGTCGGCGTCCGCGTCGGTCGCGTCGGCGGAATCGGCGGAGTCGTCAAAAACGTCGTCTAAATCGACGGGCTCGGAGTCCGCGTCGGCGGAATCGTCGTCCGCTTCAACGGCGGGAGTCTCGACGGCGGGTTCTTCGACGGAATCAAAAGCGTCGTCTGCGTCGTCTTCTACAGCGTCGCCAACTTCTTCGGCGGCTTCTTCCGCGGCGTCTTCAACGGCGTCAAAAGCGTCGTCTGCGTCGTCTTCTACAGCGTCGCTAACTTCTTCCGCGGCGTCTTCAACGGCGTCAAAAGCGTCGTCCACGTCGTCTTCAACTGCGTCGCTAACTTCTTCGACAGCTTCTTCCGCGCCGTCAAAAGCGTCGTCCACGTCGTCTTCAACAGCGTCGCTAACTTCTTCGGCAACTTCTTCCGCGGCGTCTTCAACTGCGTCGCTAACTTCTTCGACAGCTTCTTCAACGGCGTCAAAAGCGTCGTCCACGTCGTCTTCAACTGCGTCGCTAACTTCTTCCACGGCTTCTTCAACGGCGTCGTTAACTTCTTCCGCAGCTTCCTCAGCGGCGTCAAAAGCGGCGTCTACGTCGTCTTCAACAGCGTCGCTAACTTCTTCAGCGGCTTCCTCAGTGGCGTCTTCAACAGCGTCGCTAACTTCTTCGGCAGCTTCCTCAGCGGCGTCAAAAGCGTCGTCCACGTCGTCTTCAACTGCGTCGCTAACTTCTTCGGCGGCTTCTTCAACGGCGTCGCTAACTTCTTCCGCGGCTTCCTCAGCGGCGTCTTCAACAGCGTCGCTAACTTCTTCCGCGACTTCTTCGACGGCGGGAACTTCAACCGCAGGCTCTTCAACGACGGGAGTCGTTTCAACCGGGGTCGTAACGACGGGCGTTTCAACGTAAATCGGCACGACTTCGTCAGTTTCGGCGTCGGTTTCTTCAGCTTCCTCAGTTTCGGGGGCGTCAGTCTCTTCGGCTTCTTCTACTTTTTCAGTCTCGTTGGCGTCGGTTTCTTCGACTTCTTCGGTCTCGGCGGCTTCAGTCTCTTCGACTTCTTCAGCTTTTTCAGTCTCGGCGGCGTCGGTCTCTTCGACTTCTTCAGCTTTTTCAGTCTCGGCGGCGTCGGTTTCTTCAACTACTTCGGGCAAGACGGCGTCGCAACCGCAACCGTTCGCGACGGTATTGCCGCAGTAGTAATACGC
>JAFZNK010000154.1 GCA_017550965.1 Thermoguttaceae bacterium | reverse complement strand
GTTCGCGATTCGTCGTCTTGTCGCCCATCTGGAGCACGCGTTTTTCCTTGTTGAAGGAGACGTTTCCCAAGGAACGCGCAGGAATAGCAAATACGGGCTCGGCGTCGCGTTCCGCTTGCGCCGTAATATTAGCGGCGAGATTGTAGATCTTTCCGAGCATCCGCTCGTCTTGAGGCGATAGGACGACGGGTTTGTTCGTATCGTCAAATAGGGACGCGTTCGCGCTTGAACGGGTCGACTTCTTTCTTGATTTTGCCATAATGCAGTCTTTCTCCTCTGGATTCTTAACGACGACTCGTCGAATCTTGGATAGTATTGTACCCAGAATTGTAAAATTGCGCAATTAGAGAAATCCGACGTCAAACGATCTTCTTTTGAAAACCTCGTCGATGAAGAATCAAGGTATTTTTTGAGGCGCTCAATGTTAAGATCTTGAAAATACGAGTTTGGCGCATATACTAACTTGTAAGGATCCTGATTCGGCGCATGAACGCGCTTATTGCTCGACTTTTAACGGAGAAACTTTGCTATGAAAAATGCTTTTGGGATAGCGGCGCTCGCGCTGTGCATGACGGTTATGTCGTTCGTCGCAGCGAACGGAGAAGAGTATTGGATTTATTTTGGAACTTCTACGGATAAAACGACGCCCGAGATGGACGCTAACAATATCCCGCGCTCCGAAGGAATCTACGTTGGAAAATTCAATACGGAAACGGGCGCGACGACCGACGTTCGACTCGCGTTGCCCGCGCGTTCGTCAGGATACCTCGCGACGGCGCCGGACAAAAACCGCCTCTATTTCGTCGGCGCGCTCGACGGCAAAGACGGCTGGGCGAACGCGTACGCTTGCGAAGTCGATCCTAAGACCGGCGATCTCAAGGTCCTGAACGGCGCGCCGACGACGGGTCAAGGCGTGTGCCACACAGACGTTCGCGCGGACGGGAAATTCCTCCCGGCCGCGAACTATTCGAGCGGCGATTTCTCTGTTTTCAAGTTGAAAGAGGACGGATCGATCGACAAGGTTACGGCGAAGTATTTCCGCGACGGCTCCGGTCCCTTAACGCGTCGTCAGAACCATCCGTACGGCCATTCTTCTTATTTCATAACGACGGACGGCGTCTGTCGCGTCTTTATGAGCGACTTGGGTTCCGACCGTATTAACGTCGCGCGATTGAACGAAGAGACTGGCGCGCTCGACGAAGACCCTGAAATCCCATTTCTGAAAACGCCCGCTGGCGCCGGTCCGCGTCACCTCGCTTTCGCAACGGACGCCGCCGGACGACTCGTCGTCTTCTCAATTAACGAACTTGACTCGACGTTCTCGGCGTTTCAGCTCGATTTCAAAGCCGGTAAGAGCGTTTGTTTGGGAACGTGGACGACGATAGAAGAAGAATATCGCGCGAAACTGACCGATGAAGAGACGCTCGTCGACGGCAAAGAGTTCACGTACGGTAATAAGACGGCGGCGATCGCCGTCGCGACGCTTCCGAACGGGAAGCGCGTGGTCTATGCGACGAATCGCGGTCAGAATACGAT
>JAFZNK010000153.1 GCA_017550965.1 Thermoguttaceae bacterium | reverse complement strand
ATACAACTGGTAAAGATCGGCAACGAAGTGTCGACGGCGATGATTTTCAGCGCGGGACGTCATAAAAAAAGCCCCGCGAGTTCGTCGCAGGGCTTTCTTCTATGCTCGACCCATAATCACAACCTGGATCAGGCGACTATCATCAAGCTTCCCATGCGACAACACTCAACCGCTACGTATCGCCAAAAGCGATAGTAGGAGTAATAATAACGGCGCGCGAAGGAAAACAATGCCAACTTCATAAAAGAGCTCTTCCGCTAGGCTACTTACTTTAAACAAGCAAACACCCTGATCCACAACGGGGGAACCTCCCCCGGAACAATACCATTATGCAACTCCCCTCATCTTTGTCAAGCGCATCTCCTGAAAAAAAACAATGGCGACTTCCTGAATAAAAAACAGTTTCAAAAGTTCCGGAAAAGACTGGAAAACACCTTGCACATACAGCGTGAAATTAGTATGATTAGTCAGTACAAGGCGCGTGTTGTTGGCGACTTGTTCAAGACGATTACGCCTTAGATTTCGCAGCGCGCATTCGACGCGTCTGTCGGCGTCAGGTAAACGCTCCATGGGGCAGATTATGAAAAAAAACGTTATTGTTCTGATTTTGGGCGGCGGTCGTGGAACCCGTTTGTTCCCACTGACCAAAATGCGCGCGAAACCCGCAGTACCAATCGCGGGTAAATACCGTTTAATAGACATTCCAATCTCAAACTGCATCAACAGCGGGTTAAACAAGATTTACGTTATTACGCAGTTTAACTCCGTGAGCCTTCATCATCATTTGCAGTCGTATCAGTTCGACGCCTTTAGCGGTGGATTCGTCGAGATGTTGGCGGCTCAACAGACGAACGAAGGTTCAACTTGGTATCAAGGTACGGCGGACGCTGTTCGCCAAAACTTCAACTTCATTCGTCAACGCGACGTCGACTACGTCCTCATTCTTTCAGGCGACCAACTCTATCGCATGGACTTCCAGAAAATGATAGAGACCCACGAACGACATAATGCCGACGTCACGATCGCGTCGATTCCCGTACTCAAAGATCGTGCGTCGGAATTGGGGATTATGCGAATTGACGACGAAGGTCGCGTGCGAGGCTTTCTTGAAAAGCCCCAAACTGACCGAGAACTTAAGCAAGTCTATACGGGTGAAGATTTCATCCGTTCCAGAGGCTATGATCCTCAAGGTCGCGAGTATCTGGCTAATATGGGAGTCTACCTCTTTAATCGCGAATGCCTCGTGGAGGCGCTCGACAAAACGAACTATCGCGACTTTGGTAAAGAAGTGTTCCCAGCCGTTATGCGGTCGCGTCGCGTCTTTGTCCATCTTTTTAACGACTATTGGGAAGATATCGGGACGATTCGTTCCTTCTACGAAGCGAATCTGGCGCTGGCAGGCGCAAATCCTCCGTTCCAAATCTCAACACCCGAAGCGCCGACCTACTCCAGAATGCGATACCTCCCGGCCAGTCGTTTCGACGGCGCTAAAATCTCGCAAAGTTTCATTGCCGACGGTTGCCAGATTGGCAAAAATGCGGTGATCGAGAATTCCATCATCGGGATTCGAAGTCGAATTGGCGATAACTGCGTTATCCGCAACTCCATTATTATGGGTCAAGACTTCATTCCAAGCGCCAAAGAAGACCGAGAAGAGATCGACGCTGGACGTCCAACGATGGGAATTGGTAACAACGTATTAATCTCTGGCGCGATTATCGACAAGAACGTTCAAATCGGCGACAACGTTAAAATTGAAAATCCAGACGACGTTCAAAATACCACAGAAAGCGACTTCGGAATGATTCGCGACGGCGTCATCTGCATCATTAAAAACGCCGTTCTACCAACAAATTGGTCTCTTGTCGAAACTTTAAAAGAATAGTCGTTGACGACTCCAACCTCAATTAGCGTAATATGAATATCGCCCCCGTCCAGATCAAATTCTGAACGGGGGCGATCCTTTAAAATCAACGGATTGTCATTCGTTAATTCGCGTCTGATTCCGGCGAGTTACTCTGGGCTTCTCGCAATTGCTCTTTGAGCGCGTTCGTTTCGTCCAACGCCTTCTGTAACTGATCGCGCGCGTCACGAAGCGCGCCCGTCAGCTCTTGAACGCGCGTCTGCGCCTCATTCTTTGCTTGTTCCGACGCTTCCAGCGCCTTATTGGAATCAGCAATCCGCTGATCTGCCGCGTCTTTTTGAAGATTGAGCGCTTGTTGATACTGGGCGCGTAAATCCTCGACGTTTTTAGCCGCAGCAGCTTTCTCTTTCCCAAGCTGATCTTTCAGATCCTGAATAGCCTTATCGGACTGACCTTGAAGCGCGTTCTTCTCTTCCAAAGCCTTTGCTTCGTCGAGTTGACTCTTCTCGGTAAGCTCCTCAATCCTCTTCTGCAGGTTGTTTGAAGAGGTTTTAGCGTCATTAAGCTCTGTTTCAAGAGCTTTGATTGTCGCCGTCGCGTCTTTCGACGCTTTCTGAGCGTCGGAGAGGTCTTTTTGCATCTTCTCCTTCGCCTGTTGTTCCTTCTCTTGCTTCGCTTTTGCAGCTTCCTCGTCAGCAGCGCGTCTATCAGCTTCAGCTTGAGCGATTCTAGCGTTAAGTTCGTCCTTTTGTTTCTGTAATTCGGCTTGTTTTTCTTGACGCTCAGCCGACTGTTTAGCGGACGCTTCCTGCATGAGCCCCGGAGGGGTTACTCGCAAACTGTTGTCGACCTTAGGCGCGCGATACCACATGCCGCTGAGCCAGTCGGCAAGAAGCGCGACCTCTTCTTCCGTCATTAGCTTATCGCCAACTTCCGGACAATAGGAAGGCATACGATCATTCTTGGCGCCGTAGAAACGCGGCGTCGTTGGATCAGAAATGAAGCCGGCAACCCAATCGCGACTCATATAGGCGCGTAGGTCGCAAGCATGATCGTTTTCCGTTCCATAGAAAGCGTGACATTCGGTGCACGTCATAAAAGACATATCGTTAATGGCGTTGGGAGCCAACCCTAAATACTCGCCGTCGAGATAAGGTCGGGGAGCGTCAAGTTTCGCCTCTTCCGCCAAGATTTCAGCAATATCGTCGCAGGCGACAAAAAGTCCCTGGCGAATGCGATCAATATATTGCGTTTCACCTGCCGGAATAGGCTCGTCATTACCGTTGAGCGTCGCCAAATAGGTATCCGTAATGAGATCCTCGTAATCGTCGTCTTGAACGAGTTCAATCGCTTCTTCGTCGAAAAGAATCTCACGATACGTCTCATCGTCTAGCGTTTTGACGAGAACTTCCTTGAGCGCGTCAAGAACGGGCGCCGGAAGTCTAGGATCCAGTTCGCTAATGAACTCCTCGTCTTCAAGCTTAGACGTCAAGAGCTCCTTAAGTTTGGCTACGTACGCCGTCTTTGCCGCTTCGACTTGTTCGTCCGCTAGCTCGTCGTCCTCGTTAAGTATCGACTTTAACAGCTCAAGATTCTCTTCATCTTCGCAAAAGTCTTCAAAGACGGAGGAAAGCACGTCAAACGCAGGGCTGGCGTCGGCGGCAATAACCTTCGCGATAAGCCCGCTGCCGTTGAGCATAAAAGAACCGTCTT
>JAFZNK010000152.1 GCA_017550965.1 Thermoguttaceae bacterium | reverse complement strand
GACTCGCGCCGAAGCCCAAATCGAGAAAACTCGCCCCGATCGTAAAACGATCGACTCAAACCTACGTTTGAGGAGGAAATTCCGCACTTGCGACCTGTAGCCTGCGCTACCAAGGAGCGTCGCTTACCCCGTGCTGGTTTTTTCTCTTTGTTGCCTGGCAAATTCGAGCCAAAAGCGCCGCCGCGCAAAGGAAGGATACTTCGTAACGACGCGACGCACCATGCGCCGCGTCTTATCTCTTAGTCCGGACGTCGTCTTCACACGTCGCGTTGATTAGACACAACTGCGCAAAAAGTCGAGACCGCCAGGCTTCGCCCGTGCTCTCAATGATCGTCCTATTCTTCCTTATCTCTTATCCTAGATTTCGGCGGAAACCTTTTCTCCTGTTGCCTGACGTATTACGAATGAACGGATTTCCGCATTCCCGCGTGAATCCGTTCAAATTGAACGAATTTCCACATTCAGCGTGAATCCGTTATTCTTTAGTCCTTGAACGAACTTTTTATTCGCCTTTCGTCGCTTTGCGGCGGGTTCAACGCTAAACAGCTCCCCCGACGGAAAGTTTGCCGACGAACGGCTTTTCGCAACGGACTCCCTAACGCTCCAGAGTCTAGGTCATTTAGATCAAACGTCAAGTCTCTTTTGGAAATTTTTTCTCTAGTCGAGCGCTTCAAGCTCTCTGGTTCCGACGCAACCTCGTTCGAGATAAGTTGAGAGAATAATCTGCGCGGCGACTTTATCGAGCTTTTCTTTCCGCTGTTTCGCGGTAAGTTTTGCCTGACGCAGGTAGTCTTCCGCGATCGCGCTCGTAAAGCGTTCGTCAATGAAATCGATCGAGAGTCCGGTCGCGTCCGCTAACTTATTGGCGAATTCCATCGCTTCGCGCGCCTTATCGCTCAGATCGCCGTTGCAGTGGAGCGGCAGACCGAAGACGAAGTGGACGATTCGCTCGTTTTTAACAAACTCTTGGAAATATTGAACGTCGAGTTTCTCGTTGCGTCGTCGATAGATTTCGTACGGCACGGCGATAATGCGTTCCGCGTCGGTAACTGCGATACCAACGCGCACGGAGCCGTAGTCGATTCCGGCTATCTTGCCAGTCGGCGGCGGAGGGGACGGTTGCGCCATTTGGGATTCGAGCCCTTTCTTTTGCGTTTGAGAATAATGAAGGGGAAACGTCCGTAAACGTTCCCCCTTTGTTCAATTAACGAAAAGCGTCGATTAGCTAGACGCCAAATTGCGAACGATTCAAATTAGAATTCTTTCGCGTTGATCCACTTCATCATTTTGCGGAGCTGCTTGCCGACCTTCTCAAGAAGGTGCTCGTGATGAATGGCGCGTTCGCGTTTGAAGGCGGGGGCGCCGACTTCATTTTCGAGAAGCCATTCGCGTGCAAATTGCCCGTTTTGGATTTCGTCAAGGATCTTTCTCATCGCCTTCTTGGTCTCGGCGGTAATGACGCGAGGACCGCGCGTGTAGTCGCCGTATTCCGCCGTGTTGGAAATACTGTAGCGCATATAGCTCAGGCCGCCTTCGTAGAAGAGGTCGACGATGAGCTTCATTTCGTGCATGCATTCGAAGTACGCCATTTCCGGCTGGTAACCGGCTTCGACGAGGGTTTCGAAACCAGCTTGGATCAGGTGGCTGACGCCGCCGCAGAGAACCGCTTGTTCGCCGAAGAGGTCCGTTTCGGTTTCTTCTCGGAAGGTCGTCTGGATGACGCCGCCGCGCGTGCCGCCGATACCCTTCGCGTACGCGAGACCGATCGCCTTTTCACGATCGCCGCATTTGTCGTCGAGCGCGATGAGGCAGGG
>JAFZNK010000151.1 GCA_017550965.1 Thermoguttaceae bacterium | reverse complement strand
GGGTTGAGGTCGTACGCTTCCGTCGAAAAGGTTAGCCCGTGTTTTGCGCCTAACTCTTTCATTAAAGCGACGTTGTTTTCATAGACCAGTTCCTGCGCCGTGCGACGCAAGTCCCAAAGGAATCGTTCCGATTTCTCGACGCTGTCGACCGGAACGCCAAACATGACGGGCGTCCAGAGCAGGGGATCGTAACCTCGCTTTTCCATAAAGAGTCGGCGGAAATTCTCCGACCAGTTCTGGGAACTCATCTCCCAGCTGTCGTGGTGCAACGTCGTAAAATCGGCGACTTTAAAGAGTTTCTCGTTGAATTTCTGGAAGTGTTCCTGAATTCCCGTCGGTTCGAATTTGTCGCATTCGAGCCCCAGCGCGGCTTCGGGCGCGGGGCGCGTCGTCTGGCCGGTGATTCGGCGTCCAAGTCTCGCGATCGTCCAGTTTCCCTCGGGCGCTTTCCAACGCAGACGACCATCCGCGTCCATAAACTCGGTAACGTCGACTATCGCGTCGAAAGGAACGATCGAATCGGCAAGACGTTCCGCGACGGCCGGATCGTCCGCGGACGTCGGAAGATAAGGTTTTACGCCGGACATGGACGAGAAGGGCGGGCGGAAGAAGAGCGCTTTTTCCTCCCAGTCGGGGAGTTTTTCCGAGCCTTTGGGCGTCGGATACGCGATTACCGCGACGTCGCGATAGAAGTCGCGCCAATCGTCCGCGCAAGGACCGAGCGAACCGCGTCCGAAATAAGGATCGCGCGGTTCCGGCTTGGGAAGAACGACGTTAATTTCCGCGCCTCCCTGAATTTGCGTAAACGACGCGCGCAGGTGCTGCATCGAATGTTCCGGATCGATCCACGGGCCGCCCGCGCCGCACCAGCCGGGGCCGACGCTCGTCGTGAGCTCGATTCCGAGCCGTTTGGCTTCTTCGGTCGCGTCGTGCCAGCAGTCGAACCATTCGGGGGACGAATATAAAACGTTTCCTTTAGGGCCGCCGAGATCCGCTTCCATGATGATCGCGCGAGCTAACCCCGCGTCTTTCATCGCTTGCAAATCCGCCTTCATGCCCGACTTGGAAATATTGCCGTCCATGAAAAACCAGTAGACGCCCGGTTTGGCGGCGTCGGGCGGATCTTGGAAATCTTGCGTCGCGCTCGTCGCTTGACCAAAGAGACAAGACGTCGACGTCAGCGCCAACGCGCCGAGTAGGAAAACGGTTCGAATGAAAGACATAGGACGACTCCCGCGCGACAACGCGACGTGGCGCCAACTATTGGTTGACGCTTTTAAAAAGGGACTTGAACGAATGAGCCATTTTGCCTAGGAAAGTCTGCTCCTGCGGTTCTTTCGGGGGAAGATCGAGGTCTTCTTCGTCAGGCTCGGGCTCTTTTTTCTTCGGCTTGGCGGACGATTGCGGAATTGGAAATTCTTCCCACGGCATTGGAAGCGGCTTAGGTTTGTCGTGAGCGCGGTCGGCCGCGGGCGCGGTCGCTTCAAGGGAGAACTCTTCGCGCTCGCCCGTCGCGATGCGCGTGAACGTCGTCTCGTTCGACGGTTTTTCGCGCTTGAGGTTAATCGCTTCAAATTCCGGCGGAGGCGCGAGTTCCGGCGCCTGGAACGCTTCTTCCTCTTTGGGTTGTTCCTTCGACGCGGGTGCGGACTTTTGTTCCGCGGGCGCTTTCCTCGCGACAAGTTGGTTCGACGCTTCGCGAGCCGCCTGTTCGCGAGCGCGTCTTGCCGCTATTTCCCGCGCGAGCGTCGCGTCGGGCTCGCGCCGTTCCTGGCGTCGGGGCGCGTCGTTTGAAACGGGGCGTTTTTGCGGCTCTTTTGCTCTTTCAGGAGCGTTCGGAACGATCAGTTTCGGAGAGACGACGGTAAACGAGTTGCGAGACGGCGCGATGACGACGGGTTCCTCCTCCTCCTCGTCTTTTTCCGGCTCGTCGTGCGCGACCGGCTCCTGAACTTGCGGCTGCGGTTCCTTGACGTCGGGGACTGCGGCGTTTTCGACGTTCCGCGCGGTTGGGACCTCGTCAGCTTTCGCTTCTTCGCGCGGAATCGGGTCGGACAACTGATAGGCAAAGGAGCCAAAGCTATAGACCGGACGACGCGAACGCTCGACGCGCGGCTCGGGCGCGGGCTTCGGCGTTTCCTTTGGCGCGGGCGTTTCTTTTCGCGCAACTTCTTCAACGACAGGTTCTTTCGCGACGGTTTCTTCTTCGCGCTCTTTCGTTATAACGATTTCTTCCGGCGCGGCTTCGACAATCGCCTGTTCTTCCTGTTCGATCTGGTCGGCGACGTTTTCATCGGTCTCTTCCTCGTCGACTTCCTGTGCGATTTCTTCTTCAACGACGTCTTCCGACTTGTCCTCGACGGTTTCTTCGACGACTTCTTCTACTTCCTCCTGCGTTTCGTCTTCTTCCGACTCCTCGCCGACTTCTTGTTCTTCTTCGTCGTAAGTCTCTTCCTCGTCGACTTCCTCGTTCGTTTCGTCTTCTTCGTCCTTGACGGTTTCTTCGACGACTTCTTCTACTTCCTCCTGCGTTTCGTCTTCTTCCGACTCCTCGTCGACTTCTTGTTCTTCCTCTTCGTAAGTCTCTTCCTCGCCGACTTCTTCGATTCTTTCGTCTTCTTCGTCCTCGACGGTTTCTTCGACGACTTCTTCTACTTCCTCCGGCGTTTCGTCTTCTTCCGACTCCTCGTCGACTTCTTGTTCTTCTTCGTCGTAAGTCTCTTCTTCGTTAACTTCTTCGATTGTCTCGTCTTCTTCGTCTTCGGCGATTTCTTCGACTTCTATCTCGTCCTGTTCGTCAGGGACTTCCTCTTCGAAAGACTCTTCTTCGTCTTCTATCTCATCCTGTTCTTCAAGGACTTCTTCTTCATAAGTCTCTTCTTCCTCGTCGACTTCCTCTAGCGTTTCGTCTCCTTCATCGACGTCTTCATCCGATTCGTCTTCGACGATTTCTTGTTCAATTTCGTCGTCGTAGACGTCTTCTCCGTCGACGACGTCCGAGATTTCTTTTTCCTCTTCGCGGGTTTCCTCGTCGACTTCTTCCTCGCCGTTTTCTAACGTTTCTTGCTCAATCGAGGCGTCTTCTTCATCGAGCGAAGCCTCTGCGCTTTCATTTTCCGCTTCGTCCTCGTTTTCCTCGACTTTTTCTTCGTCGCTATCCGTCTCTTCGTGTTCGACTTCCGATTCTTCCTCGTCAATCTCCGCTTCGTCGACGACTTCGTCTTCTTCGGTTATTTCTTCTTCGGTATCCGTCTCTTCCTGTTCAACTTCCGATTCTTCCTCGTCAATCTCTGTTTCGTCGACGACTTCGCCTTCTTCGGTTACTTCTTCGTCGCTATCCGGCTCTTCCTCTTCAACTTCCGATTCTTCCTCGTCAATCTCCGCTTCGTCGACTTCTTCTTCTTCTTCTTCGTCGTCGTCGCCGTCGCCGTCTATCTCTGCTTCGTCGACGTTTTCGTCTTCCTCGGTTATTTCCTCGTCGCTATCCGATTCTTCTTCGTCAATCTCCGCTTCGTCGACGACTTCGTCTGTTTCGTCTTCCTCAACGTTTTCTTCTTCGGCAGTCGCTGTTTCGTCGACGTCGTCCTCCGCGTCTTCTTCCTCGACGTCGGTTTCGATTGCAGTTTCCGGGGCCGTTTGTTCGACCCGGTCGTCGTCGCTCCTGTAGGGAATCTCTTCGTCGTCGACGTCGGCGTAGTCGTTCAAAACCTCTTCTAAAGTCTTGAGTTTGGGAAACTCGGGAACAAGACTGCTTGCGGTCAAACCGACGATTTCAGAGACGCTTTGAAGGGGATCGGCGTTGGGGAGAAAGACGGCGTCGATTTCTTCGTCGCCGTCCTCGTCTTCGGCGACGACGCCTTGTTCTTTGATTTCGTCGTCGGAACGCGGCGCTTCCTCGCGGAGCTCTTCGACGCTCTCCGACTCGTCGTCGTCGTCGAACTCGTCGTCCAATGCGTCGTCGGAGCCCGAAACCAATTCTTCAATTTGCGCGATCGTTTCCACTTCCGATTCCGTGCGTTCGAGATATGCGTCGAACCTCGCTTCGATCGCGCTTTGGTCGGCGCGTCGGTCGTCGTCGGGCTGTTCGGTCGGCTGTTCGTCGATTGAGGCGTCGACGATCGGCTCCGTTTCCTTCTTCTCTTCCGCCGTTTCTTCCGAACGACTTAGCGTTTTTTCGGTCAATTCGCAATGCTCGCGAAGATCGTTCGCTTTTTTCGCCAAATAGACGAATTCCCAGCTGTACGCGTACGATTGTCTGGCGATACGCGTCCAGACGTCGGCGAGTGAGAACTCGCGGCTGAAATTGTCGGCCCCGTCGGTGACGACGGCGAAAATAACGCGCTGTGGTCGTTCGTGTTCCTGAAGGTTTTTGAGTTTTTCGCCAAAAGCGTCGATCGCGAAGCAGAGGGAATCGCAAAGCGCCGTCCCCCCCGCGTATTCGCAATTGAGCGCGCTTTGAAGGTCGTCCCAGGAAATCTTGTTCAAGTCGAGGTCGTCCGCCGTCTGACGGCAATTTTCCGAGAATTGATAGAGATCGACGAGCGTCAACGCGCCAAATTGGTATCGAAGACCGCCCAGGAACTCGTTTAACGAGAAGCGAACCGCGTCTCGCAGCGCGTTCATTGATTCAGAAGCGTCCAACAGAACGCAAACGTGCAAATAATCATTTCTCATGACGATTTCCTTTAACGTCGACGTCGCGCGGTTCGCGCGACGACACTCCGATCGCGGAACGAACCGCTCGTTCTCTAACGACCTTGTCCCCTATATTATAACTAAAACGACGCGCTTGTGGGGCCGTTTAATTTCGCAACGTCCCAATTGGTATGACAAAAACGCCGTCCGGGCGGCGATAGCCGTATTCCGTTCCGGTAATAACGATTTTTAGGTCGGGAGCGCGCAACCGAACTTGCTTTTCTTTCTCATTGTACGCCGCGACGAGTCGTTCGATTTCCAGCAAGTGTCGAGCGCCTTCGTCGACGTCTGCCGAGCCGAGTTTGAACTCGATGAGCGCGTAGCGTCCGTCGCGGAGGTGAAGAACCGCGTCCGCTTCCAGCCCGTATCGGTCGCGATAGTAGGAAACGCGGCCCCCTAACGCGTTGGAATAGATTTTAAGGTCCCGGATGCAAAGCGTTTCGAAGATAAAACCGAAAGTCTTGAGGTCAAGATTGAAATATTCCGGCTCGACGCCGAGCGCCGCGACGACCAGGGAAGGATCGACAAATTCTTTTTTGTCGGACGCCTGAATCGAGCTTTTGGAGCGAATGGCGGGACTCCACGCTTCTACGTCCTGAATGACGTACAGCTTTTTCAACGCCTTCACGTACTCGTAGAACGTCGTGTCCCCGATTTCGTAGTTGGCGTTGACGTCGCGAATAATTGAACGATTCGACGCCAGGGTGGAGACGTTTCGCGCGTACGATCGAAGGATCAGTCTCGTCGCCGTTTCGTCGCGACTGACTCCGTCCATATTGGAGACGTCTTCCCGGCACAATCCCTCAAAATAGCTCTGAGCGACCAGAAGTCGCGCTTTTTTGCTCTTTTTGCGCAACGACGACGGCCAACCCCCTCGACAAGCGGCAAAAATCAGATCGTCGACGGAAAGTTGAGAAACGCACTCCCCCTCCGGCAGTTCGCCGGTATTGAACAATTCTTTCAGCGAGACTGTTCCGTTGGATTCCCCGCTTTCGAACAGACTCATCGGATACATGACCAGCGTGTCGATTCGGCCCGTCCCGGTGTGCATGATTTCCGAGCGGTCGATTGAATTGGAGCTCGTGAGAATATAGAGACCGTCTTCGTTTCGGCGATCGACGGAAACGCGCACGGCGTCCCAAAGATTAGGCGCGATTTGCCATTCGTCGATCAGGCGCGGATTGTCGCCGACAAGCAGATTGGACGGCTTGACTTTCGCAGTTTCCAGATATGTGTCGCGTTTGTCCGGATCCTGCATTTCAATGAAGCTTTTGGCAAATCGCTTCGCCGTCGTGGTTTTTCCGCACCATTTCGGACCGACGACGTGAACGGCTCCAAACGCTTCGAGTTTTAACAAAAGCTCTTCGTCGCATATTCGAGGAATGTAATCCCGCATAGGATTTTCTCCTGATTCGTTGTTATAACGTTACGCCGTTCATTGTAACGTTAAACATAAGCCGCGTCAATAGCGCCGAATACTTTTGCGGTATTTTGACGAATACTTTTGGGGCGTTTTGCCGAACGCTTTTGCGGTATTTAGCCGAACACTTTTGGGGCGTTTTGGCGAATACTTTTGGGGTAAAATCGATCAAAAAACAATTTTATCCCACATTTTTTCCAGGCGGACGGGCGAGACTTTGATCGCGGTTCCCAGGCGTTGCGCGAAGAGGGAGACGCGGTATTCCTCGATCGCCCAGCGGAACGTTTCCAGTTCGGGGACGAGGACGCCCAACGCTTCCGCGCGCCGGGTCGCTTCTTCGTAGCGCGTCCAGTACTCTTCGAGCTCCGCGGCGTATTGCGCGTCCGTCTGCGCGCCGCCGTTGGACCATTTTTCCAGTCGCGCGACGATCGCCTTGAAGTAGCGCGGGTATTCTTTGAGCTGTTCCCAGGGCGTCGTCAGGTAGAATCTCGGGGCGAGCAAACGGCTCGTTTGCCGATCGACGTCGACGCAGACGGCGTCCGCCGGGCCTTTTCGGCGTCGTTCGACTTCCAAACGCGCTTCGTGATACCCGTCGATAAAACGCGTGATCCAGCCGGTAACGTCCTGAACCGCCAGCCCGATTCGTTCCCGACCTCGTTTTGCGAGACGATCGTACTCCCCTTCGTCTTTGGGTAGGGAGGTTATTTCCAACTCCAACGCGCGCAAGCCGATCGTTTCGGCGACGGCTATGTCGACGTCGAATTTGGGAATCGTCGTCGAACACACGCGCATTCTCTCTATTTGAGGAATATAGCGCGCTTGAGTTCTCAAATCGCGCATATTGTCGAGCGTAAACATTCGCGCGACGCCTAAGAACGCGTTGCGCAGCGCTTTGTCTTTGGAGTCGAACAGGCGCAGCGACAGCGTTTTGGCATGTTCGGATTTCGGGGAAAAATCGTCGTTTAGAAAACGAGGGTCGCAAAGAGCGGGATACGCGGAAACCGTCACGCCGCCGCGCGTTATGGAAACGAAATCCGGAAGCGTTCCGAAATCCCATTTTGTCAGCCCGTCGCGATTCCATTTCGGATCGACCGCCGATTCGATCGAGCGGTTCATTTCGACGCCGAGTCGTTCGCGTAGCTCGTTCGCGTCGCGTCCTTCAAGGAGCGTTTCGCCCTTGTCGTCGACGATTTTGACGTTAAAACGCAGTTCGACGGGCAGTTTCGATTCGTCGAAATCGTTTGCGGTCGTCAATTTTCCGGAAATACGCGACACTTCGCGCGCTAAAATTTCGTCGAGCGCGCCTTCGCCGAAATTCAGTTTTCGCGCTATTTCACGCGCCGTGTCCGGAACCGGAACGAGTTCGCGCCTGATCTCTTTGGGAAGCGATTTCAACAGCGCGACGATTTTCTGTTCGAGCAAGCCGGGGACGAGCCAGCCGAGACGGCGCGCGTCAAGTTGGCGCAAACCTTCGATCGGCGTTACGAGCGTGACGCCGTCGTTCTCCTCGCCGGGTTTAAACGCGTATTCGAGCGGATAGCGCGTCGAGTCGCCGTGCGCGAACGAGTCGGGAAACGCCTGGGCGGTCGTTTCGTCGACGTCTTCGGCGAAACAGAAATCGGGCAACGTCGCAAAGAGCGACTTGCGTTCTTCCGAAGACGCGCGCTTGTACCAGCGTTTGAGCGTGACGGAATCGTAGACGTCTTTGGGCAGGCGCGCGTCGTAGAATTGGTAAATCTCGTCCAACGACTTGACAAAGTCGTGCTTGCGCAACTTGTCGCGCAACGATTCCGCTTCTTCGTAGACGCGAACGTTGTGCTCGAAGAAAGGAAGGGAACAGTCGAAATCGCGATTGACGAGCGCTTCGTAAATAAAGATATCCCTCGACTTGACGGGGTCGATCGGGCCGTAATTGACGCGTCGGCGCGGCACGATCGTCAAGCCGTAAAGCGTCGTTTTTTCGTACGCGTGAACGTAGCCGGTTTCGCGGCTCCAAAACGGGTCGCGGCGCGTTTTGACGATCAGTTTTCCGCCGAGTTCCTCGATCCACGCGGGGTCGATTTTTGCGACGGTTCGCATATACGACTTCGACGTTTCGAGTCGCTCGGCGCCGACGATCCATTCGGGCTTCTTCTTGACGCCCGAGCCGGGCCAAACGAGGAATTTTCCGGAATTGGTCGAGCGATACTCGCTTCCGACTTCCGATTTGACGGCGACTCCGTAGAGAAGCCCCGTGAGAACCGATCGATGAATCGCGTTGTAGTCGTCGCGGCGCGCGTGTTGTTTAAGTCCAAGTTCGCGAACCATTTGCTGGATCTGGACGTAAATTTCCGACCATTCTTTCATGCGATTGTACGACAGGAAATTCTCGCGACACGCTTTGCGCAGCTGGTTTTTCGAGAGTTTCTCTTTGAGCCCCTGCCAAAAGTCCCACAGCTTCAGGTACGAAAGGAAGTCGGAATCTTCGTCGAGGAACTGTTCGTGTTTCGCGTCCGCCGCCTCCTGCTTTTCGCGAGGACGTTCGCGCGGATCGAGAATCTCGAGCGCGGCGGCGATAACGAGCGTTTCGCGCAGCGCGTCTTCTTTATCGGCGGCGAGCAACATTCTGCCGATGCGCGGATCTAACGGCAAGCGGCTCAACGTCTTGCCGATAGGCGTCAATTCGTTTTTGTCGTCGACCGCGCCGAGTTCGTAAAGAGTTTTGAACCCGTCTTCCACCGACGCGCGGCTGGGCGGGTCGATGAACGGAAACACGGAGACTTCGCCAAGTCGCAACGCTTTGGTCTGTAAGATGACCGACGCGAGGTTCGTGCGCTGGATTTCGGGGGTCGTGTATCGCGGGCGCTGCAGGTAGTCGCGCTCGCTGTACAGACGAACGCAAACGCCCGGCCCGACGCGGCCGCAACGCCCCGCGCGCTGGTCGGCGGACGCCTGGGAGATCGGCTCGATCGGCAGACGTTGCGTCTTCGAACGCGCGGAATAGCGGCTGATACGCGCCGTGCCCGTGTCGATTACGTAGCGTATGCCGGGCACCGTCAGGGACGACTCCGCGACGTTGGTCGCGATCACGATTTTTCGATGCGGAATTTTGCCGAAGATTTTCTGCTGCTCGTCGGACGGGAGTCGCGCGTAAAGGGGAAGAATCAACGTCTTGCGCGCCGCGTCGTCGCCCGGAATCGCATGGCCTTTGAGGAGTTTCGCCGTGTCGAAAATGTCGCGTTCGGTCGGCATGAAGATCAACATGTCCCCTTTGCCGCGCCGCGCGAGTTCGTCGACGGCGTCGACGAGCGTCGCGTCGAACGCGTCTTCGTCGTCAAGGTCGCGCGTTCGGTTCTGCGTCGCGTTTCCTTCTCCGAGCAGTCGCGCCTCTTCGCGCCGCTCTTTGAGTTCGTCGACAGGGCGATACAAAATCTCGATCGGATACGTTCTTCCGGAAACGGTTACG
>JAFZNK010000015.1 GCA_017550965.1 Thermoguttaceae bacterium | reverse complement strand
GTCCTGACGGAAGCGGCGCTCGCGTACAAAGTCGACCGACTTGTCGGCCTGAAAGAGAACGTCATCCTTGGGCGTCTGATTCCCGCCGGAACCGGATTCCGAGCGTATCGCGACGCGCGTTGGGACCACCGCCACGGCGGCCAGACGGTCGACGAAACGTTCGATTTGCCCGGCGTTACGAGCTTCGCTTCGCAAGAGGCGCACGTCGCCAAAGACGTCGACGGTTCCCCCGCGTTTGGCGCCACGCCCGACGAGACGAGTTTTGCGTCCGGAGACGACAACGCCTTCTTCAATCCCAGCGAAGGGTTCGTTACTTCCGCCGACGGCGACGACAACGTTCGCTTCGACCAATTTGGCGACGAAGGGTTCCCGCAAGAGTTTGACCAGGACGGATTTGGCGAAACCGAAGAGCCCGAGCGGCTCGACGACGACGATTCGTTCTGATTAACGTTGAAGCCGGGGCTGCAAAGCCCCGGACAGCGTTGCTTGAGGCGTCGCTCTGATCGTCTAAAAAGAAGCCGGGGCTGTAAAGCCCCGGACAGCGTTTCTTGAGGCGTCGCTCTGATCGTCTAAAAATAAGCCGAGCTACAAAGCCCCGGACAGCGTTTCTTGAGGCTACGCTCTGATCGTCTAAAAATAAGCCGGGGCTGCACAGCCCCGGACGGTGTTTCTTGAGGCTACGCTCTGATCGTCTAAAAAGAAGCCGGGGCTGCAAAGCCCCGGACGGCGTTTCTTGAGGCTACGCTCTGATCGTCTAAAAAGAAGCCGGGGCTGTTAAGCCCCGGATTGCGCTTTTTGAGGCGTCGCCCTGAACGACGTTTTCAAGCCGTGGCTGCAAAGCCCCGGACGGCTTGTTTTAAGTCTCCGCTATAAATTCGGGATTTTCATCCCCGGCTTGCCCGGACGGCTTTTCTGAGGCGTCGCCAAAATCAACGTTTGTCCGCCCCCAATGGAGGCGGCTTTCCGCCTGCGGCGGAGTTGACGCCTCGCGGCCTTGGCCGCTTCGTCGCGCGGCGGCGGGTTCGATTTTTACCGCTTTTAAATCGACGTTTCGCGTTATTTGCGCCGTCCGGGGATTTTCATCCCCGGCTTGTTCTTAAAGCTCGAGGTTATGATACTCTAAGATAAACTCCTGATCTTCTTTGCTGAATTTGGCGAAGTCCAGACTTATCATATATCCGAACCGATCTTTGAGAATAACTTCGTTGGTCTTTTCGTTCAATCGTATCACTTTAGCGGCGATAATTTCCTCGCCGGCGACGCCCTGATAGAACCACATCCGACAGCCGTCTTTTAACGTTCTGGACCCGTTCGCGATCTCTTCTTCGGTCGGCCTGCGTTGTTCCCAACGCGTCGGCGGGGGAACGTACCCTTCCGGGGGCGTCAGGGGCGTTTTTCGATACGTCTCCCTGTCGACATTGTAGACGAGTATCTTCCATTTGTCGTCGAGAGAATCGTAAACGGCGTGTAAAAGCGCGCGACTTTTCCCGGCGAGCGGAGTCTGACAGAAAAACGACGCGCCTTCGAGAACGATTTTCTCGGCAAAAAACGATTTCTGAACTTCCGGAAGCGCTTCAAGCCAATCGATCAACTCTTTTTTCGGCGTTTCCGCCGCGTCGGCGTCCGCTTCGAAATACTCTAACAGCAAACGCGTGAACGTTACGTCGTCGCGCAACGTGCCGACTCGGAATTTTGCGTCCAGCGCTCTCCAGTCGTCGAGCGCCGTCTGATTATTCGGAAGGAACGGCCTGATTGACGCGGTCGTTCTCACAAAACGGCTGAGGTTATATTTTATTCCGTTCACGACGACGGAGTCGTCGTTTTGGGGCGGCGAAACGCCGTTGACCGTCTTTTCGACGCCGCGGTCGTCCGGAAGCCGTTTCTTTGACGCGACGTCGCTCAGCCGTTCAATAAAGCGCGTTTCGTCTTCCGGGCGCGGTTTAATCCTGATATTCAGCGTGAAGACTTCCCGACGTTGTTCGCCGGTATTAAGATCGAAATACTGAACGACCTGAAACGCGCAGACGATCCCTTCGGGAGAAAGATTCGCTCTTAACTCTTTCCAAAAAGGATCGTTCCATTCTTCAAAAGGAGGGAGTTGAACTCCCTCCTTGCCCAACTGCAGTTTTTCGCCGGGTTGAAACGGTTTCCGACTCGAGGCGTCCGGACTGGGAGCGCTCGTCGCCGCGCTCGTAGCCATGCCGCTCGCCGCCATGCCGCCGCGTAGACTCATGTCCAAATCCATGGCGAGAGCGCTTCGAGCCTCGGCGTCGGCGTCCGGACTCCACGCGTATTCGTTTTCCAATTGCGAACACGAAACGCTTATACGGCCAAGGCGACGCCCGCTTTTCAGGCGGTCTTCGATACTGGCGAAATTGTCGAACGTTTTGTCGGACGCGTTTTCAAGACACAACGCCAAAAAGACGACGTCCCCCATGTAGATTTCCGTCGGACAAACTTCCAGCGTGAGTTTCAAACCGTCGGGAAAAACGGCATGGTCGCTCTCTACAATCGCGGTTTCCTTTGAACTTTCCTGAGCGTAGTCCGCGCGGAATCCCCCCGCGCTTAGTAAAAGAACGGCGACGACTGCGCTCAAACAATAGTTCTTCATCATGGACTTGCCTTTGCAAACGTGGTCGTTAAGCGTTTATCTTCGGGAACAAAATCTCTCCGTCTCTTTACTGTTGAGCGTTCTTTTGCTTCTCCCGAATATAGTTTTTGTCCTCGTCGCTAAGTTGAGACGAGTACAGAGCTTCGGAACTGCCGTCGCGGAATTCCAGACAGACGTCTTTCTCGTCTCTGTAACGTTGAACGAATTTTGCCCAGATTTTTTCCTTGCCAATTTGTCCTTTGTAGGTCCATACCCGAAACCCGTCGGGCGTCTCTTTCGAGCCGTCGGCGAGTTCTTCTGGCGACGGAACCTTCTTTTCAAAGTCGCAAACCCTCGTCTTGAGCGGCTCGGGCAGAAGATCAAAGACGCCCCGTAATAAATCGAGGCTTTTATCGGCAAACGGCGTCTGGCAGAAGTAGACGACGCCTTCGTTGACGATAAAAGCGAGAAAAACGACGCGTTGCGGGTCGGGAAGCGACGTCAGCCAATCGATCAGTTCCCTTTTGGTCTGTTCCGTCTTTGTTTCGTCGGCGGAATAGTACTCCAGTAGCAAACGGGTCAATCTTACTTCGTCGCGCATCGTACTGTCGCACATTTTGTCGTCCAGATTACGCCAACCTTCGAGCGTCGTCGGGTTATTGGGAATTGAAGGTTTTCGGAACCCC
Source organism: Thermoguttaceae bacterium (assembly GCA_017550965.1). Classification (GTDB taxonomy): domain Bacteria; phylum Planctomycetota; class Planctomycetia; order Pirellulales; family Thermoguttaceae; genus RUG369. The sequence goes on along the minus strand of JAFZNK010000015.1, from coordinate 37,875 downwards.
GTCCTTGTAAAGCGGCAGGGGTCGTATTTTAGGCCGTTGATTTCGATAAAATACTCGTCGTCGACTTTTCTTCGATGAATGTCGTCGAAGCCTTTATTCCCCGTCTTCGTATCCCTGGGAAACAGTTCCTCCGGCGTATAATTATACCATTTGTCGAGAACGTTTGTTTCTTTTTCCGGACGCGGCTTAACGACAATATTTTGCGTTGCCGTTTTGTCTTGAAATCTATAAATTCCCCATTGGGAATGCCTTAGAATACGGACTTGGGAGGAACTGGAACTTACGTCGTCGTACTCGTCGTTCGCGTTGTAGGGAAACTGACACGTAATTTGAAGTTGGCAAACGACGCCGTCGGACGTAACGTTTTCCTTTAAACACAACCAGAGGACTTTCTCCCAATCTTCAAGAGGAGGAAATTCAATCGCCGCTAGTTCACACAGACGTTTTTCTCCCGCCGGAAGATCCCTTTTGGGAAGATTCCAATAATCGTACTCTTCGGTTTCTGATTCAGGAATCCAAGCGTAGTCTTTTAGAATTAGACTCCAGGCGCCCTCTTCCGAAAGGCTCTTTGACGAAATATTGATTCTTTTGATAAAATGTTTGCCAATTTGACGCTCTCCCAAATCAGGGAAATCTTTAAACGTTTCGTCGGACACGTTTTCAACATAGGTCGCCAGGTAGACGACATCCCCCAAAAGGATTTCTTTCGGATAGAGTTCCAGCGTGTATTTCAATCCTTTCGGGGCGTCGCTATCGTCGTTCATTTCAAACGTAACGATTTGCGATTCTTCCGAATTGGATTCTGCGCGTAACGTCGCGCCCATCAGCGACAAACCAATCGTCGCAATAATTATATTGAGTTTTTTCATAGCGTATTCTTTCTCGATGTGAAGTTTCGCGCAAGGCGGAGAACCTTCTTTTAAGCGTTCTCAACGTTATACTATTTGACGTATGCGATTGAAAGTTCTCTGCAAGCTCTCTTTAGGTTAAAAGGGTTTGGATTGAGACTGAATTGAACGACGTTCGCTGTTGGTAAATTGTTGATTTCCATCGAGTAAACGATCTGGTAAAACGCAAGCTTCCTGCATTACGTCTTGATTCGAATTTTGCTTCGATGTCGAGAAAGGCGTCGACAACCGTTGCTCTAAATTAAAGAACGTCTAAAATACGGAACTGTTGCGCTTGTCTCGCGCATTGGAGACAAGCGTTCAACAAGCTTGCCCTGAACAAACGCTATGGCAGAAAATCCTTAGGCAAATGGTAATGTTCTCCCAAAACCCGGTACTTATCGGCAAGCGGAGTGTTTTGGAAAGAGTAACCTTCATTCAGAAGACGTATCATAAAAAACGACCTTTGAACATCCGGAAGCGTTTCGAGCCAATCGGTCAAATCATTTTTCGCCTGTTCCGTCCTGTCGCTGTCCGCCTCAAAGAATTCCAGCATGAGGCACGTATATTTTATGTCGTCGTGCAACGTGCTGTCGCAGAATTTCGAATCCAACGCTCGCCAACCTTCAAGAGACGTTGGGAAGTTGGGAATAAACGGTTTTTTGAAGGCTATGCTTCGTACAAAAGGCCATAGTTTATACTCTTCTCCGTTAATGACGACAGAGTCGCCGTCATATTTTTTAGATGGAAAAATGTTGGACCTTTTAGTTAATTCGCTTTGTTTCGGAAAATAATCCTCCGGCGTGTCGTGAAACCACTTGTCCAGAAGAGCCGTTTCTTCTTCCGGGCGCGGTTTTATCAAAATGTCTTGCGTAAAAACGACGTTTTTTGCGTCCTGGCGGATTCCTAAGCGTTGCGTAATCTGAAATTGGCAGACGATTCCGTCCGGAGTCATTTTTTCTCTTAATTCTTTCCAGAAAGGATCGTTCCAATCTTCAAGAGGCGGAAGCTCGACGTCGGCGCTGCCGGCCGGACGTCTTTTCCCAGGCGGAATACTAGCGTACGTCGTCATAAGAGACGGAATCCCGCCCGATGTGTTTTCGGGGCGCCACAGATATTCGCGTTCAAGTTGCGGACTTGAAATCTTAACGCAACCGGGGTAGTTAATAAACGCCGGGAGGTTGCCATGATCTATGCAATTGACGCTACTCTTATCGGAGACGTTGTTATAATACGCCGCAAAATAGACGACGTCTCCGTAATAGATTTCGGTTGGGTAGATTTCTAGCGTAAGCTTTAAATCCGGATTGTCGACGTCGGCTTGTTCTATGACGGTCGCTTCCTTTGATTGACTGTAAACCATATTCTCACATGAAATAGTGCCTATTATCGTAAACGCTATCATGAAGATATCTTTTAATAAACTTTTCATAACATATCTCCTTTTTAGGGTAAAACAGTGATAACGTCTTGCATTAATGCTCCGGGTCATGCGGTCCGTAAATAGATTGTATTTCTCTTAGTTCCTGTGACGTATACATTAAATTACCTGGTGAAAAACATTCGTCAATCGAGGTAATTGTACCTATCATGACATCAATTGTTATGTTGGGGTCAGTAAAGTGACCAAGCCCAAGAGCGTGACCTATTTCGTGAAGAAGAAATCGTTCAGTGACTAATTCCTTATATTGTTCTTTAAGAGATACAATCTCAGAAGGAGAGTACATGGTGTGGTAGAAATAGTAATTCTCGACGTCAACGTAGTAATCAACTTGGTCGTTGATGAACTCGTTAAAGATCATAACCGTTTTATCGTTAAAGCTATAGTAACCACAATGATTCTCTATGACTAATTCGTTGTTCAAGTTGTAATAAGCCGCCTCAAAAGCTCCGACCACTAAAACTGTCCAAAAGGTATCTGTTGTCGCCGGAGAATTTCGATGACTATAAAGCACGCTTTGATTGCTCGCGTTTGTGTAATGATGTCCATTCCCAATGATATAATCAGCAGGTAAAGATTGAGGGTATTCTTGAACTACTATACAAGCTTTTGCTAATTCTGTTGTGAGTTGACCGTCTATTGCAGGCGAATCTGCAGTTTCTCTACTATTGGGATCATTAGGATCCGTTAGGTACGAAAGTTGATCTCTCTCGATCCAAAGAGTTCTTTTTACTGTAAACACACGGGATATCATAGGATAAACACTACCCCCACTTCCCGCGTTACCCCCGCTTCCTGCGACGCCTCCGCTTCCGCTAGAAGAATCGTGGAATCCGAGTACGCCGTTCTCGTCAAAAGACACGCGATCAACGACTCCACTATTGGGATGGGCAACGATTACATAGTTGTCTCCCGGATGGGAATTTGTGATAGTAGCTGACGTTGATTGGTAGTAAATTCCATTACCAAAAGATATAGTCGTCGAGGATAAGTCGCTCATATCCCCATAATTATCCCGTATTCCACTACCATTATTGTTGGGTAGAATCGGTTGATTATTTTCGTCATAGAGTACTATGGGATTATTGGGATCAAACCAATCGAGATGCACCGTCCCAGTTAACCCTTGTGGGACTCGATGTTGTAAAGTTACCTTGACATAAACGACGTTTTTCAACAGACCGGGGTTCCCGTAATTGTTGCTATTGACGTCCGTGACTAATGGTTGTTCCACAAAGCCATAGCAATTGTTGTTATAGGCTTCAGACAGTATTTCTACAACGTCGTTTGACTCACTGTATTCGTCCGTTGTATTCCAATCAACGGACAAGATTCTGTTAAAACAGTACAGCAACTCGCCTGACGAATAAACTAGAGTATTCGTAGCTTTTTTATAGGCCTCAACTTTCAAAGTGTAGACGCCTGTGCCCCCGTAATAATCCGTCCAGTTAGAACTCTGGACGTAAGTTGACGTCGCCTGATTCCAGGTCCATTCTTTGACCTTGATCTGATAGTCCAAAAGACCGGAAAATCTGGCTAACTGGACAGGGTCGTCGTAATTGATTTGCGGAGTTGTGAGAAAACGCATTCGATTGTCGTTTTCACTCCAGACGACGCGCGTGTCTTCGAGAGCGTGGTAAGCCGTTTCTCCAGAAGCTTTTTCCTGGTACTCATAACCGTTGATCTGGACCAGATCAAAACCCAGATATCTTGTGGCGCTCGTTCGCCCGTCGATATCGGACACGTAATAGGAGCCCGTTAGCGTTCCGGGTTGCGAAATATTAACCGTGAACTGGAACACGTAAGAATTGCCGTCCATAGTCCTAACCGGAGTCGTCATACCGGCGATAGTCACATGAATTTGTAGATCTTCGAAACCGGAACCGTAGGGATCGTCGCCGTCAGACGCCCAGACTGTTATTGTCAGGGGAGTACTGGACGTGAGCATCATCGTCGTTTCGTCCGAAGTATAATGTCCGTGACTCCATTCGTCAATGCAAGGCGCGCAGTAACATTCGCTATGCGTCCCGCCAGACCCGCCGGATCCTCCCGAACCGCCGGACCCGCCTGAGCCCCCGCTCCCACCTGAGCCGCCGCTCCCGCCCGATCCCCCGCTACCGCCAGAGCCGCCGGAGCGGTCGCCTTGCGAATCGCGTTCTGAATCGTCGTCGCCGGAGAAGAATTGGGACGCAATACTATCGTAGCAGTCCTCTTCGTCTTGAATCGCGGTCTCGTCTTCTTCCGTTGGCGATTCGAGGTCGACGTCGTCGAACGTCAAAGGCGTCGCAACGACTTCTTCCGAGCTGTTTTCGACGTCGTTTTCTTCGTAAGGAACGAAGTCTTCGTCGTCAAACGATTCCATGAGATCGTCGATCATACACTCGCATTGGGCGTCTAAGAAGTTTTCTGCGACGAGGTCGTCGACGCTGAAATCAACGGTCAAAACAGATTCAATTGTCGACCCCTGCGAAATGTAGGCGTCGCTGGAATCGAACGAATAGGTTTCGCTGATTGCGACCAGACCGCCGTCTGCCGACAGGAGCTGCCGCTCTTCGAGGGGCTCAAAATTGAGAGCCTTTCTTTTCGGCGAATTCGAATCGTTTTCAGATCGCCGAAAACCTGCTACTTTGTTTCCAAAGAAACTCATAAAATTAACACGAAAGTCCATAGCTTTCCTTTCTGAAAAGATAATAGTCGCGTAAAAAACGCGTCGTTTGAATGATTCGTTTTGTTTGATTGTCCGATCAAAGCCGATCGTATCAATTTGTACAAAACGACGGTTATGAATCGATTCGTTTCACCATAGTCCGCATCAAAAGACTCTGTAAAAACGACGTTATAAAACGGAGCGACGTCTCGCTCTCGTGTTTTTAATTGATCGAATCGCAAATAAAAGCGCGCGAAGCGGTTCTGGTTATTACGCCACAAAACACCCATACAGCGCGTCGAATTGATTAGTCGCGTCGACGCGTCGTTCGGTTTTTATCGTGTCTGACTGTTTATGATTCGTTCGTTGTTAAAACGTTTATGTCATGGGGAAAATCTCCTCGGACGGGATTTCGTTGAAAAAATCAACAGAAAACTACCTCCGAGAAGATAGTTGCTCTTTGAAGATTGGCTGTTGCGCGGTTTTTGGAAGAATTTTTGAAAAATTTGAAAAAGATTGTGCGAATCGTCGTAACGATTGTGGAACACAGTCAGAAAACACGGAGAAAAACGGACTTTGAAGAAACGGACGGGAAAGAAAAATAATCGAAAGATTTTTTGAAAGAGCGGCGAAAGCGGTTGGCGACGCGTCGCGGCGGCTGAGGGGGGAGCAACGCGTCGCCTGAGGTTGCCGACGGCATACGCGCGACACGGCGCGCTTCTGCCTGCGGCTTGCGAACTGGAGTCGATCGGCGCGTTAATTGAGGAAACGGCTCTTAGTTGCCCTTAAATAACCGCTCATAAACGTCGACGACGCGTTCCAACTTCCACGTTTCCGCGCGTTCGAGTCCGCGTTTTCGCGCGTCCTCATAGAACGCCTCGTCATCCCAGAGTTTGACGATCGCGTCGATCCAGGGCTTAGCGACTTTCGACGGGGGAATGTCTTTCGACTCCGGACCGTATTCTTTGGGAATATCAAGCAAGATCGCCGCGTCGGCGAGCGTTTCCGGGAGCGCGCCGCGATTCGACGCGACAACAGGAACGCCCGCAATGAGCGATTCCGCCGCGACGCGTCCAAACGACTCGTCAAAATACGACGGGACGAGCGTGATTTTTGCCTGACGGTAATAATCCCATGGTCGGGTCGTATTGCGCATATAATTCACGCTCTTTACGTCGGCGAGAATCGATCGATAATCGCGCAGACTGTCGACGTTGGACGAGCCTTCGACGACCAGAACGGGAATATCGGGCCGTTGAATCCAAAGCTCTTTAACAATTCGAGCGAAAAGAGGAACGCCCTTGTTCAAGCTGGGATTGACAAAAAGAAGTCCGTCCGCAGACTTCTCATTCGCGCTTCCACTAGAAGCGGGAAGATCCGCTTCCGTTCGTCGTTTGCACGAGAGCAAGTCTCTTTCGGGCGCGACGGCGTTCCAATCGATTGGGGGCGGCGCGACGACCGTTTTCAGATCGAGCCGTTTTCGATAGACGTCCGCCGCGTACTGCGACGGCACGACGACAATATCCGCCTGCTGAAAGTACCCCGCGTCATGATAGGCGAAGTTCTGCAAAAGCACGATCGTCTTCGCGCCGCAACGTTTGCAACGTTCGAGAATCTGATCGCCGAGCCAATATCCTCCGTAGGTTGCGACGACGTCGGGCCTGACGCGCTTGAGAACCGCGTCGAGCGTCGAAAGAAACGCCCGACCGACGTCGGAGGAAGGAACTTGCGAACGATCGACGGGGCAAAATGCGATCGACTTGATCTTTTCGTCCCGAAACGAAACGGTCGAAAACGCCGTCTTCTTATAATTCGACGCGCTCGCAAGCGGCGCGATCTTACGCGCCGCCAGAACTTTCTCGACGCTCGAGACGTTCGGATTGTCGACGATCGGCCCGCAAAACGTCGACGTCTCCCAACCGCGAGCCGCCAGCGCTCTCAAAAGCTCGCGCGTCGAAATCGACGCCCCGTTCGATTGATCGAGATAAAAATGCCATGAAGCAAATAGAATTCGCATTGGTTCGGTTAGCGATAAGGGGGGGGCAGATTGACGCCGCCTTCTGAAAGGAAAACGCGGCGTCGTAAGGGGAAATACCTAGTCGTAGCGGCGTTGGAAGTCTACTAAACGGTTAATGTTTGCCAGCAGAATTGAGCAAACCTCCCGAAGGATTCTTGTCCTTCATTTCCTGAATATATTTTTGGTCTTCTTTGCTAAATTGGTCAATATTCAAATCTTCCATACGAAGATTGCGATACTGAACCGTAACGCGATTGGGTCCTTTGAATTGGACTATTTTTGCGGCGAGCGTTTCCGTGAAAACCGGGCCGTTGTAAATCCACATTCGACAGCCGTCTTGCAACGTTTTGGAACCATTTGCAATTTCCTCTGTGGTCGGCTCCATGCTCTCCAAATGTCTATGACGAGGATATCTCGGATTCAGAGTTGTAAGCTCAACATGGAAATAATCCATTAACCCCTTGCTTTTTTCGGCAAACGGCGTGCCGTTGTAAAACCAAAAACACTCTTTGACAAGCGAGCCAAAGAAAAATTGACGCTGAAACTTTGGAAGAGAATCGATCCAGTCGGTCATTTCTTTTTTTGAGTATTCCGCTTTATCGACGTCGTCAGCTTCAAGATACTCCAACAGTAAGCGCGTGTATTTAATTTCGTCGCGTAACGTGCCGTCGCAGAATTTCGAATCCAATTCGCGCCAACCTTCAAGCGTCGTCGGATTGTTGGGAACAAAAGGTTTTTTGAAAGTTACGCTTCGAACAAAATGTTTGGGGTTGTATTCCTTTCCGTCAACGACGATGAAACCTCCGTCGTCTCTTCCCAATGAATTGACTTTCGAGAATTTCGTAGAATCGTTTCCTTCAGGAAAGAGATTTTTGGGCGTGTCGTTGAACCATTTGTCAAGGAGCGCCGTTTCCTCTTCCGGACGCGGTTTTATCAAAATATCCTGTGAAAAAACGACTTTTCGTTTGACGGAGCGGATTTCATAGCGTTGCGCAACCTGAAATTGACAGACGATTCCGTCCGGCGTCATTTTCTCTCGTAATTCCTTCCAAAAAGGATCGTTCCAATCTTCAAGAGGCGGAAGCTCGACGTCCGTCATGCCGATCAGACGTTTTTCGTTTTTGGGGATGCTAACGTAACGCTTTGCCATGGACGGGATTGCGCCCGACGTGTTTTCGGGGCGCCACAGATACTCGTGTTCAAGTTGCGGACTTGTGATCGTAACGCTGTTGGAATAGGTGATAAACGACGGATAGTCGTTAAAGTCTAAACACTTATCAATGGTCTTGTTGGAGACATTGTTATAATACGTCGCGAAAAAAACGACGTCTCCAAAATAGATTTCGGTCGGGTAGATTTCCAGCGTAAGTCTCAAATCCGGATTGTCGACGTCGGCGACCTCGACGATCGTCGGTTCTTTCGATTGACTATAAACAGAAGTCTCACACGACATAGCGAATAATATGATAAGCGTAATTGACAATGCTCTTCTAAGTATATGTTTCATAAAGCAGAAATCCTTTCGTTTTGGCGCGATATTCAAATGTTTAAATGTCTAAAAGGATTATTAGTCAAAAGTGAAAGGATTTGTCGGTTCGAAAATTAATTGAATTGCTCTGAGTTCCTCTGATGAAAATTCTCGGTTACCGTACATTAAACGTTCATAAATTTCATGCTCTTCCTTCATTACATCAATCGTAATCGATTCGTCTATATGACTAAGACCCAACGAGTGGCCTATTTCGTGAAGAAGAACTTGTTCCGATACTTGTTCTAAAACTTCTTCTCTGAGCGCTTCAATCTGAGCGGGGGTAAGTAGGTTTGTTAACCAAGTATTCTCGCTAAAATAATTATTTACTTCTTCCCCTATAAACTCGTTAAAGATTGAGATTGTCTTATTATCATGCCAATAAGCCCCGAGAGTGGGAAAAACGGTTATTTGATGACTAATTTGATCTTCTTCCGCTTTTTTAAAAGCACCAACCACTAGTATAGTCCAAAATGAATCTGTAGCATCTGGGGAATTGCGAGAATTAGACAAGTTATTATGATTAACGTCGTTTGTATAATGATCTCCAACGACGATAAAACTTTGATTTAAAGACCATGGGTAATCCATAATCCTGATACAGGCTTTTTCGAGTTCCGTGGTTACGAGACCGTCTATTTTTGCCAAAGGCGCGGCAATTAGTTGATTTTGAGCGTCTAAATATGCGAGCTGATCTCTTTCAACCCAAAGAGTTCTCCATACCGTAAAAACAGACGATGTTTTAAAACTTGCAATCCCTCCGCTTCCAGAGTTGCCTCCGCTTCCAGAGTTGCCTCCGCTTCCGATGGAAGTATTGTGAATTCCGAGAACGCCGTTTTCGTCGAAAGTTAATCGTTCGATTACTCTACTATTAGGATGAGCGGCAATTATGTAGTTATCACCCGCGCAGGCTTGTGTGATAGTTGCAGATGTGGTTATTTCCTTTGCACTACCTTCAAAACACAACGCCGTTGAGGTGAAAGACATATTCCCATGGTTATCTCTTCTTGTGTGACGACTATTGTTGAACATCGCATTATTATCATATCCTATGGGGTTATTAGGATCAAACCAATCAAGGAATACATAGGCGGTAGAACCTTGTGGAATAATTTCTTGTAAAGTAACGCTGATGTGGACGCTATTTTTCTCAATGCTACTTATGGTTGGAGAATGCGTAATAGGGTCGGTGTATATGGGTTTTTCTACAAATCCATGACAACCGTTGTCCGACGGATTGGTTAGAATTTGGACGACGGAGTTGCTGTTGCTGAATGACGGATCGGTAATCCAATCAACAGAAGCGATTCTATTAAAACAATATCTTGTGGCGTTTGAAGTGTATAGCGGTTGGGTATTAGAGCCTGCTTTATAGACAATGGGCTGTAACGTATAGACGCCGTTCAGGGCAAAAACGCTCTGCTCGTTGGAAAACTCAACCCAATTGCCGTTAGTTTGCACATACGTTAAGGAGTTTGCGTCCCAATACCATCCTAAACATTGAACTCTAACGTCGACAAGACTTAAAAGAGTAGAGCGTACAACAGGATCTTCATAGTTGACAACCGGATTCGTTGCGACAAAGAATCGATTCTCATTCTCCTTCCAAATGATATCAATATCTCCCAATTCGCCGAAACTCTCGTCGCCCGGAGCTTTTTCCTGAATTTGAATTCCAGTAACTTCTATTACTGTAATATCAATAGGAATCTTATATTCACTTTCCAGTCCATGAACGTCTTTTACAGAAATTTGACCGACACGCGTTCCCGGTTGAGAGACGTCGATTGTCAAAACAAACTCATAGATTCCGTTTTGACGAGTTACCGTCTGCGTTTGAGCGTAGGGAACAGTAACGTTCAACTGTAAATTTTCAAGGGTTGTGTTTGATTCCTCGTCAAGATCCATTGCATAAACGGTTACTGTCACAGGCTCGTTGGATTTTAACACCATGCTTGCCCCGCCCGAACCGCAATTTACACAGGAGTAACTTACGATTTGTGGCTTATGATGACAATAACTATGGCCTCCTGATCCGCCTGAGCCCCCGCTACCGCCGGATCCTCCGCTTCCGCCTGATCCGCCGGAGCCTCCGCTACCCCCGCTTCCGCCTGATCCGCCAGACCCACCCGATCCCCCGCTACCGCCGGAACCGCCGGAGCGATCGCCTTGCGAATCGCGTTCTGAATCGTCGTCGCCGGAGAGAAATTGGGACGCAATGCTATCGTAGCACTCCTCTTCGTCTTGAATCGCTGTCCCGTCGTCGTCCGTTTGCGCTTCGAGGTCGACGTCGTCGAACGTTAAAGGCGTCGCTACGACTTCTTCCGAATTGTTTTCGACGTCCGATTCTACATAGGGATCAAAATCTTCGTCGTCAAAAGCGTCAAACATCTCGTCGATCATCGTCTCGCATTGCAAATTCAACGCGTCTTCAGATTCAAAATCGTCGATAACGACGTCGATTGTTAATGATTCTTCAGACGCGGTTTCCTGAGAAATATAAGCGTCTACGTATTCGTAAGAGTATGATTCGCTTTGCGCGACGACGCCTCCGTCAGCCGATAAAAGACTCCGTTCTTCGAGCGGTTCGAAAACGAGCGTCTTCTGGTCTCGCGTTTTCGATTTGCGCTCAAAATTATGATTGCGTCGTTTTTTTCCAAAAAAGACGTCTGTCGCGTCGTTCAATTTCATAAGGTCGCTCCCTTAAAGCATTTCAAGTTAATTGTTGACGTAATATGAAAACCGTTGCTTTTTACGACGCTCGTTGGCGTTATTGGACGACATGACGATTGTGTCGCTGGTTTTCTGGTTGTCGCCGTCCGGGGATTTTCGTCCTCTGTTTGTCTCGAACGGCGTTTTTTATAGGTTTCGCTCTGATCAACGGTTTGTCCGCCCCCAATGGAGGCGGCTTTCCGCCTGCGGCGGAGTTGACGCCTCGCGGCTTTGGCCGCTTCGTCGCGCGGCGGCGTTAAGTCGACGTTTTGCGTTGTTTACGCCATCCGGGGATTTTCATCCCCGGCTTGTGAATTGAAATCCACGCGCCGTTTTTAAAGTCCGAGGTTATGATACTCTAAGATAAAATCCTGATCTTCCTTGCCGAACTTGGCGAAGTCCAGGTTCAATTCGCTTCCGTATCGATCTTTCAGGAGAACTTTGTTTGTCTTGTCGTTCAATCTTATGAGTTTCGCGGCGATGATTTCCCCGGCGTCAGAGCCGTTGTAGAACCACATTCGACAGCCGTCCTTCAACTCTCGGGAACCGTTCGCGATCTCTTCTTCGGTCGGTCTGATTCTTTCCGATCGGTAAAACGGTCGCGGAGGTTCGTACCCTTTTGGAGGCGTCAGGGGCGTTTCGTTATATTGACGCTTGTCGCAAACGTAGATCGACTTTTTCCACTCGTCGTCTACAGCGTCGTAAAGGGCGTGTAAGAATTCGCGGCTTTTATCGGCGAAAGGAGATTCTTTGAAGTAATAGCTTTGATTCAGGAGTTCCGTAAGAAAAAACGACCTTTGAACTTCCGGAAGCGCCGCAAGCCAGTCGATCAGTTCTTTTTTCGCTTCTTCCGTCTTGTCGGCGTCCGCAGCCAGATAGTCCAACAAAAAGCGCGTGAACGTTATGTCGTCGCGCAACGAGCTGTCGCAGAACTTCGATTCTAACTCCCGCCAACCGTCAAGAGTCGTCGGATTGTTGGGAATAAACGGCTTTCTGAACGCGGGCGATCTCACAAAGTATCGGGGATGATACTCTTTTCCGTCGACGACGATAAGGTAGTTCCCAAGATCCTTTCTTCCCCAGGAATAAACGACGTCGTCTTTTCCGTAGGTGGAAACGTCGGACGCTTTTTCAAATTTGCCGCGTCGCGGAAAGACTTCCTCGGGCGTGTCGTCGAACCACTTTTCGAGAAGCGCCGTTTCCCCTTCCGGGCGCGGTTTGACAAGAATATCTTGTTTAAAGACGGCCGTTTGTCTGTTCATGCCGATTCCATATTGCTGAGCGACCTGCAACTGACAGACAATTCCGTCCGGCGTCAATTTTTCCCTTAGTTCTTTCCAAAAAGGATCGTTCCAGTCTTCAAGAGGGGGAAACTCGACGGCCGCCTTGCCCGCGAGACGTTTTTCGCCGGGCGGGAGGTCTTTGGATTGCACCACATAGCACGCCGTACTGCCCGTTGTGTTTTCGGGACGCCATAAGTACTCTTGTTCAAGTTGCGGAGCGGTTATTCTAACGACGCCAAGATAGTTTATGTAGTCGGGGAGACTTCCGTAATCCAGGCAATGTTCAATAGTCTTGTCGGAGACGTTTTCAATGCGCGCCGCGAAAAAAACGACGTCTCCAAAATAGATTTCGGTTGGGTAGATTTCCAGCGTAAGCTTTAAATCCGGATTGTCGACGTCGGCGGCTTCGACGACAGTCGGTTCTTTCGATTGGCTGTAGACGGGATTTTCGCATGGAAATCCGCCGACAAGCGCCAGTACGGCTGTCAGAACGCCTTTTAATAAACTTTTCATAACAAACCTGCCTTTTCTAAAACAACGGCGGCAAAAAACAATTTGGAGCGAGCCTCCGCGAGGATAGTTGCTTCGCAGCGTTCGGCTGTTGCGCGGAATTTCAAGAATTTTTTAAAATTTCTGAAAAAGTTTTCGTCATGACGCGGCGCGGGTCGGGAAACGTCGCGGTCGCGGCGTCGGGTTCGTTTGGGAACGCGGCGTTCCGACGCGGCGACGTCCAAAAGACGCGGCCTCGCGTTTCGTCGAGTCTGTTCCAACGGAACCGGCGCGAAGCGCCGAGAGCCGTCGACGCGAGGCGACGGCGGCCGAGGGACGCGATTTGCCGCCGCGAAGATTCAATAAAAAGTCGACAAGAAAAACGCCGAGAACGTCGGGCAAGTCTTGAACTTGACGCGAAGCCGAAAACAGACGTTCGACGCCCCGTTCGATTGATCAAGACAGAGACGCCGGGAAGCGAAGAGATTTCGCGGGAGTATGGTTAGCAATCAGGAGGGCAGGTTGGCGCCGTGTTTTGAAAGGAGAGCGCGGCGCCGTAGAAAAGAGGGATTTTGTTTCGACGTCTGAAAAGGCGTCTAACGCTTATTCTTTCGGGGTTGGGTTCGGCGTCTCTTCTGAATTACACAACTCCAGTATATAGTCCTGATCTTCTTTGCAAAAAGAGCTGAAGCGAACTAATTCTGTTCCGCCACGAATTCTCAAAGAGACGACGTCGGTTTTAACGTCATATTCGACAAACGTTGCGGCGATCCTCCGTTTAAAGATCGTATCGTAGCAAACCCACATGCGATAACCGTCCTTCAATGACTTGGAACCGGCTGCAATTTCTTTTTCCGTCGGCTCTTCAAATTCAGAAGGCAGTTTCCGAAGAATTTTTCCTTTCGGAGGAACAAGGCTTGTCGAGTGATATATTGCTTTTTCAAAATTACAAACGTCCAACTTGTCTTTGTCGTCGAGGGAATCATATGCGGTTCGTAATAACGCGCGACTTTTATCGGCAAGCGGGGTTTGGTATAAAAATGAAACGCCGCTTTTGACTATTTTGTTCAGAAAAAAATTTCGCTGAATAGCCGGCTTTACGCTCAACCATTCGATCAAATCCTTTTTCGCACGTTCAGTCTTTTCGCCTTCGTCTGCCGAGTAATACTCCAAAAGTAGACGTGAAAACGAGATTTCGTCGCTCAACGTTCCGTCGTTAAACGACGCGTCCAGTTCTTGCCAGCCTTCCAGAGACGTCGGATTATAGGGGATGATGGGAATTCTGAGGCCTTCCCTTATAAAAAGGTGGGGAGCGTACTCTTTTTTGTTGAGTAGAATATACCCGTCGTCTGTTTCTGATAAAACTCCAAAGGTAGCGTTCGCTCTTATGTCAAACTCGGACGGTTTTTCAAGAGCCTTGGAACGCTGTTTTTCAAGGGCGAACAGTTCTACTTTCGGTCGAGGCTTAATCAGGATATCTTGCGTAAACGTCTTCTGTTGCAGTTTTCGGAACTCGTGATCCTCAAGGAGAGATGTTTTGACGTTATGTTCCTCAGAGCTTTCTTCACTACGATTTTGCGTTTCTGTGTCTCCGCTTTGAACATAATAATAGCCGGTTATTTGGAGTTTGCAAACGATTCCCTCGGGAGACATATTTTCTCTTAACTCTTTCCAAAATGGAACGTCCCAATCGTCTAGCGGAGGAAATTCAATCGTTAGCGAGGACATTAAGCGTTTTTCGTCCGGATAAAGAGGAGAAGCGGAAAAAACCCTGGTAATTTGAACGCCTGACTCGCGTAATTTTTCTTCGTATCCGACTTTAGGACGCCAGGAATATTCCCTGTTGGACTGCGGATCCGAAATTTTAAGAGCGCTGACGAAGTTTTTCTCTATATCTTCACGCTTCTCAGGAAAAAATAAAAACGTTTTGTCAGACGTGTTTTCGGTATACGACGCAAAGTAGACGACGTCGCCGAAATAGATTTCAGTCGGGTAGATTTCCAGCGTATGTTTCAGTTGAGCCGGATTGTCGACGTCGGCGACCTCGACGATCGTCGGTTCTTTCGATTGGCTATAGACGGAATTTTCGCATAGAATTCCGCCGACAAGCGTCAGTACGGTTGTCAGAACGCCTTTTAATAAACTTTTCATAACAAACCTGCCTCTTTGAAAACAGCGGCGACAAAAAACGATTGGAGGAAGCCTCCGTATGTAAAGTCTCCCCGCAGCGTTCGGCTGTTGCGCGGAATTTCAAAAAATTTTTAAAAATCCTGAAAAAAGTTTCATATAGGTGGGGCGTGGGGGACATGGGCGACGCGTTTTGATTGTTTTGAGTCGTGCGTTAATGGGGCGTATTGTATTATCCGGCGCCGACGGGGTCGGGTCGTGCGTTATCGGGGCATATCGCACAACCCGCCGCCGGACTCCGGGGCACAAGGCCCCTGCGTCCTTTAGAAGGCGGCTTGCGAACTGGAGTTTACGCGTTGCGTTGGTTGGGAGTCGTGCGTTTTGGCGTCGCGTTGTTTTTGAGTCGTGAGTTAACGGGGCATATTGCACAACCCGCTGCCGGACTCCGAGCCACAAGGGCTCTGCGTCCTTTAGAAGGCGGCTTGCGAACTGGAGTTTACGCGTTGCGTAGGTTGAGGGCTTGCGAACTTGAGTTTACGCGCGGCGTTGGTCGCGGGCTTGCGGAGCCGGGTTTTGAGAGTATAATAAAGTAGCTTGTCGTTTTTATTTGCGTAGAAGCGGCACGAAGAATTACGAACGCGATTTTCGTTAAAGGGCGGGCGAAATATGTCGGAAAAAGTTTACGACGCGGTAATTGTCGGCGCGGGGATGTCCGGTTTGGCCGCTGGGGTCCGTTTGGCGCAGTACGATCGGAACGTGTGCGTTTTGGAAAAGCACAGCATGATCGGCGGGCTGAACTCGTTCTATCGACGCGGCGGGCGCAATTACGACGTCGGGCTGCACGCCATGACCAACTACGTTCCCAAAGGCGCGAAAACCGGCCCTCTTGCGCGCGTCATTCGGCATTTGCGCATGCCGTGGGACGAATTTGGACTCACGCAGCAAAACGGCTCGTCCATCGCGTTTCCGGGCGTCGAATTGAATTTCACCAACGATTTCAAACGACTGGAAACGGAAATCGCCGACAAATTTCCCTCTCAAATCGACGGTTTTCGCAAGATGGTCGCCGGTCTGGCGGGGTACGATCAACTTGGACTTGGCGCGGCCGGGGGCTCGGCGCGCGAATACGTCTCGCAATTTGTCTCCGATCCGTTGCTGGTCGACATGATCTTCTGTCCGCTGCTCTATTACGGCGGCGCGCGCGAACAGGACATGGAGTTCGGGCAGTTCTGCGTCATGTTTCGCTCGATCTTTCTGGAAGGGTTCGCGCGTCCTCACGACGGCGTTCGCCATATTCTCCTGAAATTGCTCAAAAAATTCCGCAACCTTGGGGGCGAACTTCGGCTCAATTCGGGCGCGCGCCGATTTGAAACGCGAAACGGCGAAGTTTCAAGCGTCGTTTTGGAAAGCGGCGAGGAAATTCGCGCGAAACGGTTTCTGTCGTCGGCGGGCTGGCCCGAGACCATGAAGCTCTGCGGCGCGGACTCCGACGTCGTCAATCAGTGTCCGGCGGGCAAGTTGGGGTTTGTCGAAACGATCAGCGTTCTGGACGTTCCGCCCAAAAGAATCGGACACGATAAGACGATCGTTTTCTTTAACGATTCCGACCGTTTCTCCTATCGCAATCCCGACGCGCTTGTCGACTTGCGCAGCGGCGTTATTTGCTCCCCGAATAATTTCGCGTATTCGGAGCCGCTCGAAGAAAATATGACGCGCGTTACCGCGCTGGCCAATTACGACTTGTGGCGCAAACTCTCCCCCGACGAATATAAGCGCGAAAAACTGCGCTGGTACGAACGAATTCTCGAGTCCGCGACTCGATTTGTGCCGGAGTTTCGAGGCCATGTGATCGACGTCGATATGTTCACGCCGCTGACGATCGAGCGATTCACCGGGCGCGTTCGCGGCGCCATTTACGGGGCCTCCGATAAGAAATACGACGGCACGACCCCGTATCGCAATCTTTTCGTCTGCGGCGCCGACCAGGGCATGGTCGGGATCGTCGGCGCGCTCGTCTCCGGCGTCGTCATCGCCAACAGGTACGCGTTGAACGACTGACGTCGCGACGGGTCGTTCGCGGCGTCCGAGCGGCGGGGGCGTTGGATATGCTTGTCGACCTTGTTAAGAAAGGCTTCCTGATATTGCTCAGGCGGCGGAGGCGTCGCGTATGAGCGTCTCAGAATTTGAAGCAAAAACGAGCTTGATCGTTTGACTTAAAGGCTTCTTTTACGTTCCGCTCGTTTTGGTTTTGAATTGGCGCGGCGTGCGCTCTTTGAGCGCGGCTCAATTTTGCGAATGGACGACGGTTTTCTCGCGTTCCCCCGACTGTCGTAACTCAACGACGTCGGAACGCGGTCGAATTAGGCGTCGCGTCGCCGCCGCCGTTTGGGGGCCGACGCCCTCGCCCATGGAGGGGGTTTTTAATGAAATTTATCCATCTTTCTGATCTTCACCTTGGTCTAAAGCTTTTTAACTACGATCTTATCGAAGAGCAACGCGACGCGTTGGCTCAAATCGTGGAACAAGTTAAGCAAACGCAGCCCGACGCGGTCGTCGTGGCGGGGGACGTCTACGACAAATCGATTCCGTCCGCGGACGCGCTCGAACTGTTCGACGACTTCCTCAACGACGTCAGCGAAGCGTCGGCAAAAACGCAAATCATGACGATCAGCGGCAATCACGACAGCGCGCCGCGGCTCGACCAATACCGTCGATTCCTGAGTCGGATGAACGTGCATATGGTCGGGCTTCCGCCGCGACGCCCCGACGAATCTATTGAGAAAGTCGCGATTGAAGACGAGTTCGGAGTCGTCAATTTCTACTTGCTTCCGTTCGTTAAGCCCACGAGCGTCAAGGAGATCGTCGGCGTCGACGAGAAGGGGAACAATCGGTCGTACGAAGAGTCGTTGCGTCGACTTCTCGAGCGCGAATATATCGATCCGACCGAGCGCAACGTTCTGGTCAGTCATCAGTTCTACTATCCAGGCGGGCAGTCTCCGGATTCCGTCGAGCGCATGGAGTCGGAGACGTACGGCGTTTCCGTCGGAAACGTCGACGCGGTGAGTTCCGACTTGTTAAGCGCCTTCGACTACGCCGCGCTCGGCCATATTCACAAGCCCTGGAGCCTTGGCGGCGACCCCTGCCGACGCTATTGCGGAACGCCTTATCCTTATTCCGTCGACGAACAGGGGCAAAAGAAAGGCTCCGTTCTCGTCGAATTGTTCGAAAAAGGAGCCGTCAATACGAGCGTCCTGCCAATAACGCCTCTGCGCGCCGTGAGAACGGTCGAAGGGCTTTTCGACGACGTCTTGAAACAGGGTTGCGACGACTACGTTCGCGTCGTGTTGACCGATCCCGCGGGCGAGGTCCTGGTCGACGTTCGCGAGCGACTTCTCAACGCGTTTCCCAGATTGCTGGAGATTCGGCGCAAGCACGTCGCTTCGTCGGGCGGCGAGTCGGCGCGCGTCGGCATGACGACCGATCCGATGGAATTGTGCCGCATGTTTCTGGGCGAATTGACTCTTGAAGACGAAGAACTGCTTCAGGACGTCGTCAACAGCGTGAAAGGAGTCGAATGACATGCGTCTTAAATGTTTGACGTTGCAGGCGTTTGGATCCTACGGAGAAAAGACGACGATCGATTTTGCCGCTCCGCGCCAGAATCTCTTTCTCATTAGCGGGGACACCGGCTCCGGCAAGACGACCGTCTTCGACGCGATTGTTTACGCGCTTTACGGCGAGGTGTGTTCGTCGTTTACCGACCGAAAGAAAAACGAAGAGTTGCAAAGTCAATTCGCCGATCCGGCGGCCGAGCCGTTTGTGCGTCTGGAATTTGAACAGGGGGGAAAAGAATACGTCGTCGAACGCGTTCCCCGATATTATCCCGTTAAAAAACGCGGCAAAACAATCGAACGCGTCAAAAACGCGAAGCCGGAAGAAGTGCGACTGACGCTTCCGGACGGATCGATTCTCCAAAAAGGAGAGGCGAACGCCAAATTGGAAGCGCTTGTCGGGCTGAGCAAAGACCAGTTCACGCAGGTGGCGTTGATCGCGCAGGGCGAGTTCCTTCGCGTGTTGAGAACGGCGACCCCCGAAAAGAAAAAGATTTTCGGCAAGTTGTTTAAAACCGAGATCTTTGGCGCGATCGCGGAGGAGCTCAAAAAGCGCCGCGACGATTCGGTCGGGGAACTTGAAAAAGTCGGGGCGGCGCTGCAAACGGAGATTGCGCGCGCTCAATTCGCCGAAGAAGACGAACGTTTTCCGGAAGCGAAAACGCTTTACGACGAGCTTGTCGCGTCGAAAGACAAAAAGCCGAATATCGCGCGCGTCGAGACGTTTTTGAGTCTCTTAAAAGAGAGCTGCGAGCGCTTGTCGGCCGTGCAGGCGGAGCGAAAAGACGCGCAAGTTCGCGCGCAACGCGCTCGCGACGTCGCGCTTGCGGAATGTTCCGCCGCCGACCAGCTCCTGAAAACGTTCGAGCAATTGGACAAAGCGGAGGCGAAGCTCAAAGAATGCGCCGCGAGAGAACAGGAAACGCGCGACGCCGAGCGCCTTATGAGCGATCTTGAAGCCGCGTACGATCTTTACGTCGTCTGGACGACTTTTGACAAAGCCGATAAAGAACTTACGCAAATTCGCGACAATCTGGAGAAGTTGAGAGCGAAACTGCCCGAGCTTGATTTGGCGAGCGCGTCGGCGGCGGAATCGGAACAAAAAGCCGCTCAGGCGCGCGACGCCGCGACGGAAAGGTTTTCGGCGACGTCCGAGCGCGTCAAAGACGCGTTGGCGAATTTCGATCTTATCGACGAGGTGAGCGAAGAAGCGTCGCGAGCGCGCAAGGCGCTTGACGAGAAGAAAACGAGCCTTCAAAAAGCCGAGTCCGAATTGGCGACGTTCGAACGACAGGCCGCGGAGAATCGACGTCGCGCGGACGAGCTCAACAACGCGCCCGTCGACCTGGCGCGCTGGAAGGAGGCGTCCGTTAAAGCGACGGAGCTTCAGGCGGATCTTGACGAAGTGAAAAAAGCGCGAGCGGACGCGTCGAAACAGGAGAAAAAAGCGGCGAAAGCTCAGGAGGCTGCCGCCGAGGCCAAAAAGAATTGGGAAGAGAAAAACGCCGAGTACGTCGCCGCGTTTTCCGCGTATGTCGACGACGCGGCGGGGATTGTCGCCGAGGCGCTTGAAGAGGGAAAACCGTGTCCCGTCTGCGGGTCGACGAGCCATCCGAATCCGCGCGTTCGCGGAGAAGGGGACGGCGCCTGGACAAAAGAACAAATCGACGCGTTGCGCGAAAGCGTCGCGGAACTTCAACGACTGGCGGAAGACGCGTCGGGCAAAGCGAAAGAGAACGCGGCGCGATTTGAAGGGCTGCGCGACGCGTTCGAGTCGCGACAAAAGAAAGCGCTCGAACGAATTGCGGAACGTTGCGACGGCGTTTCCGAAGCGACGGATCCGGCCGACGCGGAGGCCGCGCTGCTTCGTTGGCGCGACGACGTCAAAAGCAAACTGGACGAGGCGACGGCGCGAAACGACCAATTGGAGGCGGCGCTGGCGAATTTGGCGGGCGTCGACGAGCGACGCGCGTCGTTGAGCGCGGCGAAAGATCAGGCGGCGAAGGACCTGGCGCAGTCGGAACAGACGCTTACCGCCGCGACGACGCGATTGGCCGAGTTGGAAAAGAAAAAGACGTACGCGTCGCGCGACGAGGCGAACGCGGAACTGGAGCGCGCGAAGGCCGACAAAACGGCGGCGGACTCTTCGTTCCAGGTCGCCGGCGAAAACGCGAAGAAGGCGAAGACGGCGCTCGACGGCGCGCGCGCGAATATCGAGGCGCTGGAGACGGACGAGCCGACGCGCCGGCGGGAACGCAACGAAAGAAACGCGCGCTATCTCGAAACCTCGGCCGACAAGAAGTTAGACGAACAGACGTGGAAGCGTCTGGTTCGCGAGCACGATAAGGACGAGATTCAGCGGTTGCGCGAAAAACTTCAGAAGTATCGCAACGAAGAATCGGCGGCGCGAGAGACGCTTCGCGCGGCGCGCGAAGCGATCGGGGGGAAAGAACGGCCCGACGTCAACGCGTTGAATGAAATTAAGCAATTGCGCGAAGCGGAGTTAAGCGTTGCGCAAAACGCGTGGGAAAGCGTCAAAACGCGTCGCGAGGTCAACGCGGGCGTTTGCGCCGGTTTGGAGCGCGAACTTGCCAAAAACGGCGTGTTGGCGAAGAAAAACGCGCGACTTGAAGATCTCTATCAGCGTTTGGCGGGCAAGAAGACCGGCGCGAGAATGGATTTGGAGACGTGGGTTCAGCGCTATTATCTTGGACAAATTCTCGATTCGGCCAACGCGCGCTATCGATCGATGTCGCGCGGAGAATTTGAGTTGCGCATGTTGAACGACGACAAGGCCGGAGAAGGTTCCAATCGCGGACTCGATCTTTGCGTCTATTCGACGATCACCGAGAAAGAACGCGAAGTCAACACGTTGTCCGGAGGAGAGTCGTTTATCGCGGCGCTTGCGCTCGCGCTGGGCATGGCGGATTTGATTCAGAGCCAGTCGGCGGCGATTCGACTCGACATGATGTTTGTCGACGAAGGGTTTGGATCGCTCGACGACCAGTCGCGCGCGGAAGCGATTAAAGTTCTCAAGCAAATCGCGGGCGGTTCGCGACTCATCGGCGTCGTGTCGCACGTCACCGAGCTCAAACACGCGATCGACGACCAGTTAGTCGTAACCAAAGACGAAAAAGGAAGCCACGTTAAGTGGATTTTGGAGTAATCGGCGCCGACGCGTCGCCGCACGCCGCCCTGAACTAATATAACGCGCGAACACACGACTCCCAAACTAACGCAACGCGTCAACTCCAGTTCGCAAGCCGCCTTCTAAAGGACGCAGGGGCCTTGTGCCCCGGAGTCCGGCGGCGGGTCATACAATATACCCCGTGAACACACGACTCAAAAACAATCGCAACGCGCGAACACACGATTCCCAAACTAACGCAACGCGTCAACTCCAGTTCGCAAGCCGCCTTCTAAAGGACGCAGGGGCCTTGTGCCCCGGAGTCCGGCGGCGGGTCATACAATATATCCCGTTAACACACGATTAAGATTCAAGGCGTCCATAATGAAAAAGGCCAATCCCTGTTACGCTCATTTTCTAACGGTCGGCGCTTTTGGCAAACGCGTTCCGGGGGACGATCGCGGGTCTTGGCGTTCCGACGGGGAATACGTCGATCCAAACGGGCGTTTAGAGAATTACATACGCGACAGAATGCAAAATCCGGCAGTCGCTTTTGAGGATTTCGAACGCAAATTGGCGTTTGCGGGAATCGCCGATTGTTGCTATAAACATGGGATAGTCGTCGGCGCGTTGAACGTCCAAATCGATCACTTTCATATTCTTGTCTACTCAAGGGCGATTCCCGAGAACGAAATACACAGGAAGATTGTAAGCGCCGCGAGTTTTCGACTTAGATCGGGTTCGCCAAGATTCGGTTCGATCGATAAAATTTGGCAACATAATTATAACGCGCTGGAAGCGGGCAATTCGTCCAAATGGATGGATTATATGCGGTATGTTTTAGAGGAACAAACGGATTGCCGCTATATGAACGAACAGGAATGGTTATGGCGTAGTTCCGTTTGGAAGAGCGATCCCTTCGACGACAAATGGAACAAACGCGTGGAGTTCGACGGTAGAAAAATCACGTTGGTCGATAAAGAGTCGGCGGTTAAAAGAACCAGACCCGAAGAGGTGTTGTTTCGTACGAAATGGGATTGATAACGCGTTTAACGACGGGTGTTTTGGGGGGCTGTGTCGACGCGTCGCATTGATTTTGAGTCGTGTGTTAACGGGTTGCGTTGTTTTTGAGTCGTGTGTTAACGGGTTGCGTTGTTTTTGAATCGTGTGTTGGGGCGTTGCGTTGTTTTTGAATCGTGTGTTGACGGGTTGCGTTGTTTTTGAATCGTGTGTTGGGGCGTTGCGTTGTTTTTGAATCGTGTGTTGACGGGGTATATTGTATAGACCGCCGCCGGACTCCGGGGCTGAGCCGACCAACGGGAGGCGGTTCTAAAAGGCCCCTGCGTCCTTTAGAAGGCGGCTTGCGAACTGAAGTCGACGCGTTGCGTTGTCGGCGAATAATTGCGTTGTCGGCGAATAATTGCGTTGTTGGCGAATATTGCGTTGTTGCGTCGCGTTGTTTGCGAATATTGCGTTGGGGCGCCTATAGGAAAGCGACGAACAATATGGACGCGAATTCGCCGGCTGTGAACGTCAGCGCAACGGCCGCCGCTTTTTTGAAGGACGTCGAAAGGACGCATTTGACGATTCCGCCGGCCAACGCGACGTCGACAAGGAACGAGAGCGCGATCTTCGAACCGCCGTACGGCATTGAGGCCAGTCCCACGTTAACGATAAGCAATTCTATAAGTTGCGACGCGCAACATGAGGCTAACAGGAATAAGTTGCGAACTCCCTCCGGACGTTCAAAGCGAGAAAATCGCGGGGAAAGTTTGATATTGTTTTTCCCGACGAAAAGAACGACGAGCGAGAATAAAATAGCGCCGCGAATAAACGCGCCCATCAAAACGAGTTCCATGGGAGTCGTGCGTTAAGGATTACCTTTGAGAACTGATCTCCGTTATTTTCTGTGGTCGACGACCCATTGAAGCAAATCTTCGTACCCCATAGTCCCGTCGGCGACAGAAAGACCGATACGAACGAGTTCGTCGTCCGAGCAACTGATTCGAATACCGTTCATTTCGAGAAAGGCGAGCATTACATAGACGCCGATTCTTTTGTTTCCGTCAACGAACGCATGATTGGAAATCAGAGCAAATCCAAGTCTCGCGCCTTTTTCTTCTTTGGTCGGATAGAATTCTTTGTCCCCAAAGCCCGCAAAGGCAGACTCCAAAGCAGAGTCCAGGAGTCCCTCGTCCCTGACGCCAACGCTTCCGCCGGTAGCTTCCGCAAGCAATTTATGGAGGAGCAGGACTTTTTCTTTAGTGAATTTGATCATTTTGCGAGTTCTTCAAAGGCGGCTTTATGCTCTCGAAGAATACGGGCTGCGACAAAGACCAATTTCTCATCGTCCGTCATTTCTATTTGCGGTTCCGTATCCAGATCAATGACAAGGAGTTTTGGACGGTCGTCCTTAAACACAACGACCCTGCCGTTCTCTTCAGCAAGTTTTTCCACCTTGGAAAACGTTCGATCCGCTTCTTTTGCGTCAATGACAACTTTGGCGTCGTTTTTCATAATGCTACCTTCGCTCGCGCGGCGTCAAGAGCGCTTCTTTTGCGCGGATTTCGGACGATTCGTCTCGCCGTCTCGTCGACGTCCAGTTTTGGGCGACGGTCGCCGGTTCGATTAAAGTCTATGGGAACGTCGCGCGTCGTCGTTTTTCGAGTTCAATATCTTTTTAAACGCCGTCCTTTAATCCGTCGCAATCTCATTGAAAACTCAATCGGCGCGATTATACCGTCCCGACGCAAACAACGCAAGTCCTGACGAAGCGATTAAAGGACGATCATTTCGTTTAGGTTCGAAGTATTGAATTGTCCTCTTTCCTAACTTTCAATCCAAACCTTCGTTTAACGAAGAACTTTCCAAACGGCGTGAACGTCAGCAACGCGGGCAGGAAGATCAAATCTCCAAATTCGGCGGTTGCCAGAATCGCGAGCATCATGACCCCGAAACGCTGCGTCGGAACAAACGTGCTGAACGCGAAGCTGAACAGGCCCAGCCCGGCGATAAGCGTCGACTGCGTCATTGCGGTGGCGCAGCGTTTATACGCGTTGAGCGCGGCTTCTTTAGGCGTCATGCCCCGACCGATTCCGTCGGAGAACCACGTCAAATAGTGCATTGTGTCGTCGACGGCGACGCCCAGCGCGACCGACGCGGTCATCATCGTGCCGACGTCGACAAGAACGCCTATCCACGACATAAATCCAAAGACGACCACGACCGGGAAGATATTGGGAATCATGGCGATGAACCCGGCGGGCACGCTGCGCAACAAGAAGATAAAGACGATCATGATCAGGAAGAACGCCATGATCAAACTGGACGTAAGACCGTTGATCAATTCGTGTTGCGTCTTGTAGACAAGCGGGACCATGCCGGTGTATTTCGCGGAGAACCCCGCGGGATAGACGCGGTCTTCGACGTGCGACGGGCCCATGGAGTTTTGAAGCTCTTCGCGTTCCTTGTCCGAAAGATCGCCGAGCGTATATTCCCACAAGAGCGTTTTTTCGTCGGTTTCGTCGGTCAAATTGGCGGCGACGTACTCTTTCGCCTCTTCCAGCCGTCTTTGAACGGCGTTCGACTCCAGCGCGACTTCCTCGGCGACGTCGTCCGACAGCCCCGCCGACGCAATGGACGTCGAGAGCGAGATCGAGGCTTCCGCCAACGTCGGCTCGACGACGTTTTTGACGTTCTCAATAAACGCCGAATAGTCGATGTCTTTTTTCAACGACCAGACGCGAATGCTGATTCTCCAGATTTCGACGCCTTGTTCGCGCAGCCAGTTCTCGGCGCTTTCGCGCAATAAAGCGACGTCGTCGGGAACAAGTTTTCGGAACGAGCGCTCCAATTTGACCGCGTCAAGAAGCGAACGCAAATCGACGACGTTTTGCTCCTGGAAATACTCTTTTTCTTCCCGAAGCAGGTTTTCGACGCGTTCGGCTTTTTCCACGTCGGTCGAGAGGGAATCGAGCGCCTGGAATTTGGCGTAGTAGGGCGCGAGAAATTCGTCTTGCGCGTATTTGCTTTCGGCGTCGTCGACAAACGCGGCGTAGTCGAGCCCCTGAGAGCCGACGTTTTCGTCGGCGGCAAGTTCGGCGTCGAAGTCGGCGACGCGACGTTCGAAATCTTCCCGTAGCGTTTTCGCGCGGTCGGCCAAATACGCGTGAAGTTCGTCGAGCGAAGGATTGCCCTCGACGGTAAGATAGTCTCTTAACGCGTCTCTGTTGTCGTCGACCGTCTTGCCGACGACCGTCGCGACCGTTCGATAGGCGGCGCCCCCTTTGGACGTCAGCTCGCTTGCGTCCGGCGCGAACAGCGCTACCGAAAGGGTTCCTCCGACGTCTTCGGAGAGTTCCGACTTGAGTTTTTCGCTGATCTTATTGATCAATTCGAGTCGTTCGGACGTTCGGAACGAATTTTGATACAACTTGCTGTTGTCGAAACACACGACCAGCTCCATGGGGACGAGCGGACCGAGTTTTTCTTCCAGCCACGTATAGTTTTGAATGATGTCGGCGTCCGGGGAGAAGAAACTCATCATCTTGACCGACGTCTTGATTTTCGGCAAGTAGAATCCGAAGAAAGCCATCATGCCGAAGCAGACGATCAACACAAACACATGTTGTTTAATGATGAAATTTCCGACGACTTCCCAGAACGAATGGATTCTTCCTTTATTGACGTCCAGACCTTTGCGGCCGTGTTTCGCCGCGAATTTCTTCGACGGGAAGAAATACAGCAGCGCCGGCAGGTACAGGAACAGAAGCAACAGCGTGAGCAAAACGCCTATCGCCGAATAGAACCCGAACTTCGTGATCGGAACGAGTCTGCCGACGAAGAGCGAACCCAGCCCGATCGCCGTGGTGAGCTGAGCGAAGAAACAGGGCGTAAACGCGTGTTGAACGGCGCGTTCCGCCGCGCCCGACAGGCCGTGTTCGCGAATCGCGTCGTGATAGTAGTTGATGAGGTGGACGGCGCCCGACATGCCGAGCACGTAGACGAGCGCGGGCATGCTCAATAAGATGGAGTCGCACGTTCCGCCCGTGAGCGAAACGACCGCCAGAGCCACGCCCGCCGAAAGCGCCGCGATCCAAAAGACGAACATCGTCAATCGGAGGCTGTGCAGACAGAAATACGCGATAGTAACGCCGATGATCGCGCAAATGACCGCCAGACGATATAACGTGCGTTCCCCTTCCTGGTCGAGCGCGACGTTGTCGACCGGAGGGCCGCCCATGATGACTCCGTCCATGCGGACTTTGCGGCCGTGCGCCATTTCGTCGACCATGTCGACGAAGTTTTTGACCATGCGCGACGCGATCGAACCCGTTTGCACTTTCGTCGTGTCCGGAAGCCCCGATTCGATCGACAGTTCGCGAATTCTGTCGAGAACGCGTTTGAGCGCTTTGCCGTTGCGCTTGCCTTTGTTGAGCGTGATAATGAGCGCCGTGCTCTTTCCGTCGGGCCCAATGAGCGTGCCCTTAAGTCGTTCTCTGATTTTGCGGTCCGTTTCGGTCAGGCCGTTTTCGTCGACGTTTTCCGCTTTTTCCTGATTGCGCGACGAACGGCGTTCCATCTTCTCGTACGACTGGGAGAGAAGACGGATAAGACGCGGCCCCGTCATGACCGATTTGAAGTAGTTTTCCTGTTCCGGCCCGGCGTTGAGTTCCGGAAGATCGGCGCCCGACGCGTCCACAAGCGCCTGCGTGGAGACGTTGGTCGGTTCGCCCGCGATTTCGCTGAGTTCGTCTTTGACGTTTTCGGGCGCCTGCGCGAGTTGCAAGTCGGCCTTAAACGCGTTGGACGAAGAACTTAAGGAGAAGTTGTCGATCGTCTGGTCGGGAACGAGTTTCTGCGCGAACAGCTCGATGCGGTCGTCCCCGATTTCGCAACCTTCCCAACTGACGACGACGTAACTTTCAAACGGGAAGTTGTCGAGATACCATTGATAGTCTCTCGTCTGCTGATATTGCGCGGGCAGCCAGTCTTCCACGGAGTTCGAATTGCTCTTGATCGTCTGCTTCGTTCCCATCCACACGAAGGACAGAAGGAAGAACACAACGAGAACGATTCGAAACGCGTTTTCCTTAAAGAAATCTTTTTTCATACCAAAAGCGCCGTAATCAGGTCGTCGCGCCTAAGCCGCGCTTCGGGGAATCGAGCGCGGCGAGTACTTACTTGTTGGGGAAACGGGAACGCCAGGCGGAAGACGTTCCCAACAAATAGGACGCGGTCGTAAGGCCGCTACGCGTTCAAAGGAGCCCGACCGGAGACCAGTCGACGTCCTGGGCGTCGAACCCCGGAACGGATTCTTCAAACGTTTCCTGTTCCTGAGGTTGAGATTCGATCGGCTCGACGCCGACCGGCTGCGTGATTCCAAAAGATTTTTTAGAAGCGGGGACGTCGACGGCGACTTGTCGAAGCGGTTCGGGCGCGCCGGCCTGCGAGTATTTCGAGCGCGCTTTGGAGGTCGGGACGGGGACGAAGTCCGGAAGCGTTTCGACGTTGTTCGTAGGCGAAGAATCGTATTGATCGGGATCGTAGGCGCGCTGGTACGACGGAGCGATTTTCGCCCGGTCCACCTGAAGCGCGGTTCCGCCCGGATATTGGTCCTCGTCGAGGGTCGGCTTCTTTTCGGCGTTTGACTTTTTCCCGGCGGACGAGCCGGCGAGCCCCTCTTTTTCCAACTGTTCGCGCAATCGCTGGTTTTCGCGCAGCGCGTCGCGAAGTTCGAATTTGGAACGGTAGATCTCGTCCTCGAGTTGTCGGCGTTCGCTGATCAAAATCGCTTCGTTGATCGCGTATTGTTTGCGGCTGGTGCATCCGGCGACGCACAGCGCCGTCGCGACGACGACCACGCCGACGAGGAACGCGCTCTTTTCCGAGAGCGCGCGGAAAATCCGTTTAGGATAAGTTGCAGACTTCATAGGACCGTCCCTGGATGATCTGATCGCGACCGCGTCGTGCGTTCGCGCGTTGTTTTTCGTGTCGAACGAATCTTTCGACCGACCGTAATCTCTCGGGAGTCTAATGTAAATTCCAGAGGGCGTCAAGCGCGTTTCCGCCTTTTGCGGCCCGTTTAAAACGAGAAAACGCCGCGTTTTCCGAATGGAGAAAACGCGGCGTTCTGGTAGTTTGGGCGCTTGGCGAAGTCGAGCGAGATTTGACTTACAGACGCGCTTTCTTAACCTCGATATTCACAGGAGCTCCGACCTCAAGCGTTTCTGCGTTTTTGCCGGACGCGATGGTGATCGTCAGGTCGGTCGTGTCGACCGACTTATATTTCGTATCGATCTGATCGAATTCTTTTTCTTCCTCGTCGACTTTTTTGGCCCATTCTGCCGCTTCAGCGGGATCGGAGGGCGCGTTTGGCTGCGCTTTACGCGTTTCGCTTTCGATTTTATTTGTTTTATAAACGACCACCTGGAACGTCCCTTCGGGCGCGCCGGTGTATTTGCCCATCGTCCTGATAGTGCAAACTCCGGACGCGTCGGTCGTGCCGCCGGCGAGCCACTTGTAATAAAGATCGTCTTTCTTGAGGAGTTGAACGCTTGCGCCTTCGACGGGCGTCCCTTCTTGAGTGATTGTGATCGAGGTTGGGAACAATTTCGGCATGTCGGGGGGCGTTTTTTCGCCGCAACCGCACAGCGCCGTCAGAGGCAGAACAAGCAGAGATATAATCAGGGCTCTTTTCATTGTTGAACCTTTTCTGTTAGGGTAAAAAATTGGGACGCCGGCTCGACAAACGATCGACGTCCCGCTAACTAACGACTTTACAGTCGATCACATGGAGGTCGATTCGCGACCCATCGGCGTTCCCATCGCGCCCCAGACGCCAAACGGAGATTTTCCGGAGACGACGGCGTGGCTGTTCGGAGAACCTGCGTCGATCGTATCAGAAACGAAACGAACGGAACCGTCGCCCATAGCGACGTTTACCCCGCCGGAATGATAGCTTTGCGGAGAGAACGTGCCCCAGGCCAGATTCTGAATCGCCGGGTAGGAATGGATACAGCACGGCGAGTTCGGGGGAAGAATCGTTGTGAAGCAGGCGTTGACGGAACGACCGTCGGTCCAAAGGAGACCGCGCCAAGTGTCGGTTCCGGAACGCAACGCGTTGGGATCGTCGGCCACTCGGGATTCGGTCAGACACTTGGCCGGAATGGCCTGTCCGTCGTACATGCCGCCGGTTACGTAAACGCCGCCTTTTACTTGAGTGGAGTAGTTCTTATCGCCGATCATCTCGGAGACGGCGACGGTGTTGGAGGTGCCGTCGACCGCGAACGATAACGAACGCCATGTTTTCGGCGCGAAGAGACCGCGGGAGTCGACTTTGGATCCGGCGCCTTCGCCAGTGTCGGGACGATAGTTGTGCCACATGCCGTCGCCAAGGCTGAGACAGACGCTGACGCGGCACATATTTTGGTGCGGGGAAGGCTGAGAAGCCTGACCGTCACTCGGGCAAAGGATCGTGGGGATCTTGCCAGTCAATTCAGGGCGATTTTCAAACGGCCAGGAACCGGCGCCAACTTCTTTGGCGCGCGAGGAAATCGCGTCGTAACGAGCGCCCTGTTCCATGAAGGGCAACAACGAGACGAGGCCGCTGACGTATCCGCCCCAGGCGGCGTCGCCGGAATACTGGTTCACGCTCCAGTTGTAGAAATCCTGGCGCGTCGCGGGCAAAACGTTGTTCGTATCGTGATAGTTGTGGATCGACAGGGCCATCTGCTTGAGGTTGTTGGTGCATTGCATGCGTCTGGCCGCTTCGCGCGCCGCCTGAACGGCGGGAAGGAGCAGACCGATCAAAATGCCGATGATCGCGATAACGACCAACAACTCGACCAAAGTAAAACCTTTTTGACGTCTATTCATTATTGGACTCCAAGCTCTGCGTCGAGCGTAAAACGTTCGACAAAACATACGACGATTAAAAAATGGAAAACTTTTTGCGGGGGGCGCGGAAAAATTCGCAACGCCTTAACCCAACATAAAGTATAAGGCTGTTTAAAAATTTTACAAGGAGAGCCGTCCCCGAAGGACGAACGGTTTTCCAATAAAAAAAGCCGTCGAACCAACGTCCGGCGGCTTTGTTTTTCGCGTCGTGTGAAAAACGGCTTACTGAGCGAATTTTTCAACGACCTGATCGAGCAAACCGTACGCTTGCGCTTCTTCCGCCGACATGAAATTGTCGCGGTCGGTGTCGCGTTCGATTTCTTCGAGCGAGCGGCCGGTGTGCTTTTGCAAAATCGCGTTGAGCTTTTCTTTCGTCTTACGGAATTCCTTGACGTGAATCATGATCTCTTCGGCGGTCCCTTCCATGCCGGCGAGGGGCTGGTGGATCATGACGCGCGCGTTGGGTAACGCGAAACGTTTGCCGGGCGCGCCAGCGGTGAGCAAAACGGCGCCCATCGACGCGCATTGACCGATGCAATACGTGGCGACGTCGCAACTGATATACTGCATGGTGTCGTAAATGGCGAGCCCCGCGGTTACGCTTCCGCCGGGCGAATTGATGTAAAGGTGGACGTCCGCTTTCGGATCGACCGATTGCAGGTAGAGGAGCTGCGCGACGATCGCGTTGGCGACCTCGGAGTTGACTTCCGTGCCCAGGAAGACGATGCGGTCTTCGAGGAGGCGGCTGTAAATATCCATCGCGCGTTCGGTACGCCCGTTGTTTTCAATGACGAACGGAATAGTCGGCATATATTGTTTCCCTTTGAGATACGGATCTTCTTGATTGAAATAAACGGCGCGAACTGGCGATCATTTCGGCTGATCGTCGATCGTCGGGGCTTTGGTCAGGATGTTGTCGACAAGCCCGTAATCTTTCGCTTCTTCCGCCGAGAGGTAGTAGTCGCGCTCGACGTCTTTGGCGATTTGCTCGGCGGTTTTTCCCGTCGCTTCGGCAAGAATGTCGTTGAGAACGGCGCGGTCTTTGACGATTTCGTTCGCCTGGATTTCAATGTCGGAAATCTGGCCTTCGACGCCCCCCCAGGGCTGATGAATCATGACTTTCGCGTGTTGAAGCGCGTAGCGTTTGCCCTTCGTTCCGCCCGCGAGAAGGATCGCGCCGCCGCTCGCGGCCAGGCCGACGCAGTAGGTGGCCACGGGGCACGACAGAATTCTCATCGTGTCGTAAATCGCCAGAGTCGCGGACACGCTTCCGCCGGGCGAATTGATGTAGAAACTAATTTCCTTGCGGCGGTTGACGCTTTGCAGGTAGAGCAATTTCATAATCAGCTCGTTTGCGGAACCGCTGGAAATTTCTCCCTGAAGAAAGACGATGCGGTTGTCCAACAACAGATCGCCTAACGTCATGTTGCGTTGACGTTGATAATCCTGGTAGCCGGCGGCCATCGGGCCCATGTTCATGGGCAAATGATCTTGATAAGACATTTCGTTCCTGTTTTGGTCTTCGGTGACAATAACGGTAATTGCGTATGTACGCGTCAATAAAGGACGACCGTTCGAACTTGAGTTCCCCATGCTTCTTTGGAACGGTCGAAAAAGAGACGCCGCGTTTCCGCGACGTCCCCTTAATGGATCGGTCGTCGATTTTAGGCACAATCGGCGCCAATCGACTCAATCTTCGAGCGAATTCGACGCGCGGCAAACGAGGCCGCGCAAAAATCTTCTCACTTCACGCGGCGAAGCATGATGCGGCTGTCGGCGACGGAACAGCCTTTGCCCGCGTCGTGGACGATGAGAGGATTGATGTCGCATTCGGCGATTTCGGGGTGATTGACGAGCATCGTGGCGAAGCTCAGGAGCGTCTTTTCGAGGACGGCGACGTCTTTCTTGGCGGCGCCGCGGAACCCGTCGAGCATCTTGAACGTCTTGATTTGGCGAACCATGCGTTCGGCGGAAATCTTCTGCATCGGGGCGAGACGGAAAGCGACGTCTTTCCAGAGTTCGGCGTACGTTCCGCCGTGGCCGATCATCACGAGCGGACCTTTGGCGTCGCGGTTGCAGCCGAGGATGACTTCCACGCCCGGCTCGGCCATTTGTTCGATGAGGATCGAGTCGATCTTCGCGCCCGGAACGTTCTTTTCGACGTTCGCGTAAATTTGCGCGTAAGCGGCCTTCGCGGCTTCCCCGCCTTTAACGTTCAGAATGACCCCGCCCGCGTCGAACTTATGCTTGACGTCGTCGGACATGACCTTCATCACGACGTTGACGCCGAGTTTCTCGACGAATTCGGCGGCGTCGTCGGCGCTGTGAGCGACGTAGCTGGCCAACAGCGGCAGATTGTAGCATTCGAAGATCGCGCGGCAGTCGGCCTGCGTGAGGTACTTTTCGTCGGCGTCCTGGAGATAGTCGGCGATAATCTTCGCGGCTTTTTCGACGTCGCAGTCGGCGGCGTCCATGTATTCGCGACCGGTCAGGGCGCGGAATTCGGCCAATTTGACGTACGCGCCGAGCGCGGCGACGGCGTCTTCGGGGAAGGAGTAGTTCGGAACGCCCTGTTTGACGAGCAGGTTGACGCCTTCTTTAACCGAAGCGGCGCCCATGAACGCGCAAACGACCGGCTTGCCGGACTTCTTAATGACCGCGGGCAGGTCGGCGCCGATGTTGTCGACGTCGGTCATCGACTGAGGCGTCAAAATGACGAGGCCCATGTCGACGTTCGGGTCGTTCATGGCGATTTCGGTCGCGATTTGGTAACGGTCGCTGTGCGCGTCGCCCAAAACGTCGATCGGGTTATGAATGGAACCGGCCGCAGGCATGACTTCCTTGAGTTTCGCGTTGGTCTCTTCGGTGAGCGTCGCGAGTTTGAGTCCGCTGCGGATCGCGCCGTCGGTCGCCATGATGCCGGGGCCGCCGGCGTTGGTGATGATGGCGAGGTTCTTGCCTTTGGGTTCCGGCTGCGTGGTGTACAGAGCCGCGCGGTCGAAGAGTTGGGCGATGGTGTCGACGCGTTGAACGCCGCACTGCGTGAAGAGCGCGTCGTAAACGGCGTCGGAACCGGCGAGCGAGCCGGTGTGGCTGCTGGCGGCTTTCGCGCCTTCGGCGGAACGACCGGATTTCAGGCACAGGACGACTTTGCCCTTTTCCCAGAAGATCTTGGACGCGATGTCCATGAACCCCTTGCCGTCGGCGATGCTTTCGAGATAGAGCGCGATAGCTTTGGTGTTCGGGTCGTCGGCGAGGTATTCGAGGAGTTCCGTTTCGTCGACGTCGGACTTATTGCCGAAGGAGACGAACTTGCTGAACCCCATTTGACGTTCTTCGGCGAAGTCGAGAACGGAGGTGCACAGCGCGCCGGACTGGGAGATGAACGCCAAAGAGCCGGGCTGGCAGATCTTCGACGCGAACGAAGCGTTCAGGCCCGCTTCCGCGTTGATGACGCCGAGGCAGTTCGGGCCGACGATCGGAATGCCGGCGGCCTTGGCTTTTTCGGCCATACGTTTTTCAATTTCGGCGCCTTCTTTACCGGTTTCTTTGAATCCGGCGGAAATGATGACGATCGCCTGGACTTTCTTTTCGATCGCCTGATCGACGACGCTTTCGACGAATTTCGCGTTGACGAGAACGGCAACGAGGTCGACTTCGCCCGGTATTTCGGCGAGGGTCGTATACGCTTGCTTACCTTCAATTTCTCCGCCCTTCGGGTTGACCGGATAGATCTCGCCTTTGTAGTCGCGGATCAGGTTGAGGAGGACGTCGTTTCCAACAGTACCCTTTTTAGCCGAAGCGCCGACAACGGCGACGGATTTGGGACTGAACATTCTGTCGATTTTCGCGAAACGTTCTTGGGACAACACGTTGCGTACCCTTTCATGTCTGTGGGGAAAAAGGTGAAATGCGAATAAAGCGAACCAAAACTATTGTTAATTTGTTCGCGCGATCTACGCTTGTTTCGCGACGCAACCGTCGACGAAACGTCCGACGCGCAGACCCTTTCTGCCGATTGTACTCTTTTTTTTGCGTTTGGGAATTACTCCCCCGAGCTTTTTGGGGCTCGTTTTGTCTTCTTGCGCTTCTTTGGGATTGTTGGCCTTACGTCGTTAATTTTCAAGAATATCCGCTTTTTAAAAAACGGCGGCGTTCCGGGAATCGCAGGAAAGAAAAGAGACTTTCGCTGGGTAGCCCTTTGGCGATTCATTCAGGCGACAGACGCGGAACGATTGGAACGCAACGCCTTATGTAGGCGGTAAGAACAAAAATCATTGAGGACGTCTTGAAAATTGTCGTTTACTGTGATAGTCTAAACAAGCAGAAGGGATAACAAGTTATGTATTACTGTCCGCCTTTAATCAAACTAATTGAAACGAGTCCGTCTGTCCGGGTGAACGGGACTCTCATGCGGATAATCCGCAAAGAACTGTTTACAGACGAAGAAATAGAAGAACTGCGTGAGTTTGAGAACTATAGGAAGAGCCTTGGACGAGAACCCTCGATTATGAACTTCCTACCCGACGACATACGTCCGAAAGGTATTCCAAAGCTGTAAGGAGACGACCAACATGACGTCGTATAGCCCTGCATTATTAAAGTTGCTTAGATACTGTAAGCCTATAAGAGTGAACGGCTATAATGTTTTTCCTCTTCCGGAAGGTTTTTTTACGAAAGAAGAGATCGAAGACTTGCGAAAAGAAGACGAGGCGAGAAGATATTTTAAAAAGAAGCCGTTTATCGCGAACTTCCTCCCCGACGACATACGCCCGAAAGGGATTCCGAAGCTATAGACGCCAACTTGCTGACTCCTCGAAAAAGCTGCGGGCGTCGCAAGGGTTTAATCGTCTTTTTCACATCGGTGTGACAGACACGAAACAGGGAGCGGGAAACGAGACTTTTACGGGGATCTCTTCGGCGATTCATTCAGACGATCGACGCTGGACGACTGGAACGCACGCCGTGTCCGGCTGCGCACATGCGGATAGCAAGACAAAAAAATGACGTCTTGAAAACTACCGTTTACAATGACAGTCTAAGCGAGCAAAGGATCATGTTTACGGAAGGGAAATATAAAGACTTTAAACCAATATCTGAATATGCAAAAGTCAGCTATAACGAAATGGTTTCTGAAAGCATAGCGCAGATACTAGCAGGAAACCCAAGTAGGTTTTCAAAGTCTCTTTGGAAGATAATTAGCGGGGTTAAAAATGACAACTTATAGCGAGTCGTTGCAGAAATTGCTTAATTCTGACGCTGATTATTTAAAAATCAACGGCGACTACTATTGGGTAATTCCAGACAACCTTTTTACTAGGAGAGAAATAGACGAACTCAGAGAAACTAGTTCTTCCTTTAAGGAGAACAACGGTTCAGAACTTATCGCGAACTTCCTCCCCGACGACATGCGTCCGAAAGGGATTCCGAAGCTGTAAGACGTCAACCTGTTGACTCCCAATAGAAAGGCCGCGCCCCAAAAGAGCGCGGCCTTTTTATCTTAACAAAGCGACGAACGCAAGCGCGACAAGTACGCCGCGACGAACGAAGCGTAGCGAACGCCGGAACGCCAGGGGACGCCTTGAAAGCGTACCCCCAAAAAGACGGGTACAGAAACGGGTACATTAAAAGCGATATATTGAGGGAAAATAAGGGATATTAAAGACAACCCCAAAAACGCGCGGAACCCGTAAAACGCCGAAGAATCTATAAAAAAAGGGCTCTGATGGGAACGCCCAAAAGAGCCCGAAATATCCCCGGCAGGATTCGAACCTGTGACCTACGGTTTAGGAAACCGTCGCTCTATCCAACTGAGCTACGGGGACTTATGGCGATTAGCCGCGATATCCGTTCGGATATTTGCGTTGCCAATTATATGCGTCGCGGCACATTTCGTCAAGTCCGTAGACGGCTTTCCAGCCGAGGACGCGGCAGGCGCGATCCACGTTCGCGTAGCATTTGTCGACGTCGCCGGGACGACGATCGACGATTTCGTAGGGGATTTTCACTCCGTTGACTCGTTCGAACGCGCGAACGAGATCGAGAACGCTGTAGCCGACGCCCGTGCCAAGGTTGAAAATCTGAACGCCTGGCTCCGCTTTAAGGTATGCCTGGACGTGTCCTCTGGCCAAATCGACGACGTGGATGTAGTCGCGCACGCCGGTGCCGTCGGGGGTGTCGTAGTCGTTTCCAAAGACGTTGAGCTTTTCGCGCTTTCCAACGGCGACCTGGCAGACGTACGGGGCGAGGTTGTTGGGGATTCCCGCCGGATCTTCGCCGATCTCTCCGCTTGGGTGCGCGCCGACGGGGTTGAAGTAGCGCAACAACGTTACGGACAGCGACGCGTCCGACTTGGCGAAGTCGGTCAGAATCTGTTCGATCATAAACTTCGTCCATCCGTAGGGGTTCGTGCAGCCGAGCCCTTCGTCGCTTTCTTCAAACGGGACGTTCTTCGATTTTCCGTAGACGGTCGCCGACGAACTGAAGACGATCTTGGAAACGCCGAATTCTCTCATCAACTCGCAGACAACCAGCGCGGAATTGAGGTTGTTGCGATAGTATTCCAACGGCTTGGCGACCGATTCGCCGACCGCTTTGTAGCCCGCGAAATGAACGACCGCGTCGATTTTGTTTTCTTCGAAGATTTTACGCGTCGCCTCTTTGTCGCAGACGTCCGCTTCGTACAATTTGACCGATTTGCCCGTGAGTTTTTCGACGCGTTTGATCGCTTCGGGGGAGCTGTTGCAGAAATTGTCGACGACGACGACGTCGACGCCCGCTTCCAAAAATTCAAGAGCCGTATGAGACCCGATGTAGCCCGCGCCGCCTGTTAAGAGAACCGCCATTTAAAGTTTCCCGTTCTTTCTGGTTAGAATCGTGTTGTTCAAAGAACGCCGCGCCGTTGGCGACGCGCCGCTATTATACGAGAATTCGCCGGAACGTCAAGTCGCGAAAAACGGCGGTTTTCCGCGCCGTTTCGTTTGTTAGAGCGTTTGAAACGCCAAAAGAAAAGGGCGCGATCCGAAGATCGCGCCCTTGAAGACTTCGTCGACTAACACAGGTAGTCGGATAGCGTTAGCGTAAGCTTGACGTCAGGGGAACGCGGATT
>JAFZNK010000150.1 GCA_017550965.1 Thermoguttaceae bacterium | reverse complement strand
TCGAGCGACCTGGCGACTTCGTCAATTTCTCCATAAAGCGTTCGAAGACTCTCTTCTTCGTTAAACACCGGTACGACCAGCGAATACTCGACCATTTGCGACTCCTCTTTTAGACTGTCGGATTATCGTTCGCCCCAAGGCTCGGAAGTATTGTAACAGATTTAAAATCGGGAAACAACGTCGGCGAAGATTTTTTGCGCGAATCGCCTTGAAAAACGCCACTCCGATAAACGAGGCCGCGCCCGCGTTCCGCAGGAGCGCCCAGCCGGACGTAACGTCTGTTAAAACTCAACTTTACGACGCCGCGAATTATAAGAAACCAAAAAGTCCCCTAAGAAAAACGGCAGAATTGGCCAAAAACTATACCTTTTGGTCAGTAAAAAGAGTGTCTTTTTTTCCGAAAAATGACTTGTTTTTTGATTAAAAAATGAGATTTTTCTTGCCAAAAAGTTATCAGGAAGTAGAATTAGGAAGAATTAACCGTTTAGGTTGTAATTGGCCATAAAGTATACCTTTTGGCGAAGAATCAAATTCAAATTTGCATGGGAAGAATATTATAAATACGCTGTAAACGTCGTAATATCGAGGAATATATTTATAATGGCTAGAAAAAAGAAGTCTGAGGAGAAACTCAATCTTGACGCAATCCTGTTTGAGTGCCGCAATATATTGCGCCAGGCGCGAAACTCAGGTTCGTTCTTTGAAAAACGCGACATGATGTTAACGCTTGTATTCCTGCGTTTTATTGGCGAAAAATTTGAAGACGGAATAGAAAACCTTCGAAATACCCTCCTTGATCAAGGGCTGAATCCCGACGACGAGGAAATCCAGACGGCGTTTTTTGACGACGCCACTTTTACGGACGGAACCTACAATTTGCCCCTCGAAGCACGTTGGTCCACCATTATCAACACCCCTGCGACAAAATTAAACGTAGCTCTTGACACAGCTCTGCATAGCCTTGCGACCAGCGACAAACAACTTAAAGGTTGCTTTGTGGAGGGAACGTTTACCACGAGAAACCTCGCTGCTAACGACATTAAAAAGGTTGTCGACGAAGTTAATAAAATCAATCACAAGCAGTTCGGCGAAGAAAAAGACTTGATTGGTCGCGTATATGAGTATTTTCTCAAAGAATTTGCCGTCAACGCGACCAAAGAAGAAGGCGAATACTACACGCCCCACGACGTCGTTCAATTGATTGCCGCGATGATCGAGCCTTTTGACGGTACGCTGTACGACCCCTGTTGCGGTTCCGGCGGCATGTTCATTCAAAGCGCGGAACTTGTCAAAGCAAAACGCGGCGATCTCAGCTGTATCAACGTTTACGGACAGGAGAAAGAACCCGCTACCCATCGACTGGCAAAAATGAATTTGGCATTGCGCGGAATCAGCCATAACCTTGGAGAAGAATGCGATTCTTCGTTTACCCACGACCTGCACAGGGGATTGTATTTTGACTATATCATGGCGAACCCGCCTTTCAATTTGAAAGGATGGTACGATGAAAACTTGAAACATGACGCGCGCTGGGCGGATTATGCGACTCCCCCGGAAAGCAACGCCAACTACGCATGGATTTTACACATTCTTTCTCATCTGAAACCGTTGGAAGGCGTCGCCGGGTTCTTATTGGCGAACGGAGCGCTTGGCGACAGCGACACGGTAGAAATAAGGAAAAAGTTGATTCAAAACGACAAGGTGGAAGCTATCGTCGTTTTTCCTCGCGAACTGTTTATCACTACCGATATAAGCGTTACGCTTTGGATTCTGAACCAGAATAAAAAAGGAGGCGACTATCGCGGGAGAAATCTTAGAAATCGAGAACATGAAATTCTGTTCGTGGATCTTCGCACTTGGACGGAAAATCCCGTTAAGAACGAAGGAAAAAAGAAAGTCCGTCTAATCCCGGAACAGATTAGAAGAGCGGCTGATATTTACCATAACTGGCAAGGCGTTGGCGTCGACGGACTGAATTATGCCAAACCTGAGCTATATCGAAGCGTAGGCATGGCAGAGATTGAACAAAAAGGATGGAGCCTTGTTCCAAGCAAGTATATCGAGTTCATTGACCATGATTTGGAAATAGATTTCCCTTCGGAAATGGTACGAATTCAAGGGGAAATGCGTGAATTGATGACGCGTGAAAAGCAGACTCAAAAGATGTTAGTAGACGCTTTCAAGGGGATTGGGTATGGCATTGAGTAAATACAAACTTGGAAATCTTATCCAGTTAGAAGACGTACGTAATTCCAGTAATCAATACGCACTTTCTGACGTAAGAGGTCTTTCCATACAAAAGGTGTTCATTGAAACTAAGGCCGATATGGAGGGGGTTTCTCTGACACCATATATCTTGGTAAAGCCCGGTTTTTTTGCTTACGTAACAGTAACGTCCAGAAATGGGGAAAAGATAACGTTAGCATATAACGACACAAACAATACCTACATTGTATCTTCCTCTTATGTAGTGTTTAGCATTCTGAGGAGTGATTTGCTAAATCCAGAATACTTGTTCATGTATTTTAATCGTCCCGAGTTTGATCGATATTCCCGGTTCAATTCGTGGGGATCAGCGAGGGAAACATTTAACTGGGAAGATATGTGCGATATCGACATAGAATTGCCGGCTCTCTCTATTCAGCAGAAATACGTAGATATCTACAAAGCCCTGGTTGAAAATCAACAATGTTACGAGCGTGGACTTGAAGATTTGAAGCTTGTTTGCGACGGATATATCGAAGATTTGCGCAGGAAGACGCCGTGTGAGAAGATTGGACCGTATATTGCCCCCAAAGACAAACGTAATTCGGATCTTTCGATCAGACTCGCACAAGGAATCACCATAGAAAAACAATTTGCTTCACCAAAACAAGTGGCAGAAGTAGAAACAAATGCAAAAATTGTACGTCGCGGCCAATTTGCATATAACCGTGCAACGACTAGAAATGGGGAGAAAATCTCCATCGCTTATCGTGAAGGAAAGGATTGTGTTGTTTCTTCTGCATATCAGGTCTTTGAGATAGCAGAGAAGAATAAACTGATTCCAGAATATTTGATGATGTGGTACAAACGAGCGGAATTTGACCGATACGCACGGTATATGTCAAAGGGGAGCGCTCATGAGTTTTTTGAATTCGACGATATGTGTGAAGTCGCTATTCCTATTCCGGATATCAAAATCCAAAGAGCTATAGCAGACGTTTATTCTGTTTATTCCACACGAAAAGAAATCAACGAACAATTAAAGGCTCGAATCAAAGGTGTTTGTCCGATTTTGATCAAGGGGTCATTGGAGGAGGAGAAATGAGCGATTACGAAAAATTAGAAATGATTATCGATGAGATTCCCACGTTAATCGCTGCAAATATAACTTCATCCGATCCATATTTTCGTGGGTGGAAATCAAAAGCTGACAGATTCCTTCTTCGAAAATATGGTAAAGACAGTTATGAATACGTCACGTTTTCTAAAACAAGTTTTTCTCTACCTGTAGTACATGGGAGAACTTCAAGATCAGATTACGTCGCAGCGTGTCAGGAAGGTTTAGAAACCTCGCAAGTCATATTTAAGACATACCTTAAGGAAATAGCGGAAGATGAGGAATGCGTTACAACGACCAGTATGACTCAGGTCTATGATTTTAAAAACGTCTTCATCGTGCATGGTCATGACGGCGAATTAAAGCAATCAGTCGCTCGCATTCTTGAAAAGCAAGGGATCGCTCCAATTATCCTTTCAGAACAAACAAGTCAGGGAAAAACGATTATTGAGAAGATTGAAGCAAATAGCTCTGTTGGCGGCGCTATTTGTCTGTTTACCGAGGACGACGTTGGAAAAGGTAAAAACGAGTCTTCAGATTCTGCTCGCGCGAGGCAGAACGTCGTCTTTGAAACAGGATACTT
This sequence comes from Thermoguttaceae bacterium, assembly GCA_017550965.1. Taxonomy (GTDB): domain Bacteria; phylum Planctomycetota; class Planctomycetia; order Pirellulales; family Thermoguttaceae; genus RUG369. The sequence continues at coordinate 6,315 of JAFZNK010000150.1, read as the reverse complement.
TTGGGGAAAACTCGGAAGAGATCACATTATCATTATCAAAGAAGAAGGCGTTGAAATGCCGTCGGATTTATCAGGCGTTGCGTATACGAGCAAAGGGGACTGGCAAATTGAATTATTAAAAGAACTAAAGAGCATGGGATATACGATAGACTTCAATAAATTATTCTAAGTCCTACGCTTTTATTGGTATCAAAAGTCGACGTTTTCACAGAGAATTTACTGTAATGGCTAAATTGCAGAATTACAACGGGCGTTATTGCGAATCGGAATATGAAGACGCTTTCCTTGCTTTTTTAGAGGAGGAAGGGTGGCGTTATCTTTCCGGCAACAGTCTCTCTCGTAGTTCGCGACGAGACGTGTTGTATCTCGACGATTTGGAACATTTTCTGAGTCAAACCAATCAGGATTTGACCGTCGATGAAATTCGCCAAATCATGGACAACGTCCGACTTGTCGGCGCCGAATCTGATTTTGCGACGTTGCATAAATTCTATAATTGGACGGTCAACGGAATTCAGTTTACTCCTCAAAGCGGATTGGCTCGCATGGTCGAGCTGATTGATTTCGACAATCCCGATAATAACGTTTTTCGCGCGGTCAATCAACTTGTCGTCGAATACGTCGACAACGGACAGGTCGCCAATCGTCGACCGGACGTGATTCTTTATGTCAACGGGCTTCCTCTGTGCGTGATTGAACTGAAGAATCCTGCGAAAGCCAACGCGACAATTTATGACGCGTGGGAACAGATTAACGTTCGCTACTGGCGCGATATTCCGCATTTACTCCACTATTGTCCCCTTGCGTGCGTTTCCGACGGCGTTAAAACGCGGTTGGGAACCGTCCGAACTCCCTACGAGCATTTCTACGCGTGGCGTCGCGTGAACGAGGGAGACAAGGTTTCTTCTTCGCCTTTTGAAGAAACGCAATCGATGATCAAAGGCGTTTACAGTCCAAAAAGATTTCTCGAAATCTATCGAGACTTTATCTATTTCCGAGACAGCGAATACGACAGGGACGAGGTTGAAATCGTTTGCAGATATCCGCAGTTTTTTGCCGTTCGTCTTCTGAAACAGAGCGTTGTTAAGTCGGTTATCAGCAAAAGCGGCAAAGGCGGCGTTTATTTTGGCGCCACAGGTTGCGGGAAAACGTATACGATGGCGTTTCTTGCGCGTCAACTTGCTTTACGGTGCGCGGACACTTCAGAAATCGGTTCTCCCACGATCGTTATGATCGTCGATCGCGAAGAGCTTCAGAACCAGGGAGCCAGACTGTTTACAAGAAGCAAAGAATTTTTGAATCTTGGCGAAGTGTCGGTTGTGCCCAACCGTAAGGAGTTGCGACACGAACTGAAAGTTCGAGAGAGCGGCGGTTTTTATATCTGTACCATACAAAAGTTTTGCGATCGCAAAGAGGATAAAATCGGATTGATCAATAATCGCGCCAATATTATCTGTTTTTCCGACGAAGCGCACAGAACGCAACTTGAAAATTCAAGGAAGATACAGTTTAGCAAGGACGCGGACGAAAATATGCGCGCGATGATTTCCAAACCTTACGCGAAAGTTTTGCGCGAGGCTTTTCCCCACGCGACGTTTGTCGGTTTTACCGGAACGCCTATCGAAGCAACCTATCAGACGTTTGGGGACGAAATCGATCGTTATACGATGGATCAAGCCGTTGAGGACGAAATTACAATACCGATAAAGTATCATCCTCGAATCGCAAAAGTATTATTGGATCAAAATAAGATCAAGCAAATAGAGGACTATTACAAAAAGTGCGCGGAAGACGGCGCCACACGAGAGGATATCGAGTCCAGCAAAAGAGCGATGAGTTCCATGGAAGTTATTCTCAAAGAAGTTCCCCGATTGGAACGCCTTGCTGCGGATATTCACGATCATTATGTTTCGTCTTGCGCTAACGATCCCGATCGCGTTCAAAAAGCGATGATCGTTTGTTCGAGCAGAAGAATCGCCTATGACTTGCTAAACGTTTTCCAAGCCAAATACCCCGAATGGTTTGTGGAAAAGAAAATAGCCGACGGCGTTCCGGCGACGGAAGAAGAATTGCGTAAATTGAAACCTATGCCGTTTATGGCGATGGTTGCCAGCGTGGGAGCCAACGATCCTGAGGGCATGTACAACTATCTCGGCGGAACGCTTAACGACAAGCGCTCAAGTGAATTGGACGCCGCCTTTAAAGAAGAAAAGTCCAATTTTCGAATTGTTATTGTCGTCGATATGTGGATTACGGGATTCGACGTTGAAACGTTGACATACCTGTACAACGACAAACCTCTGAAAAAACACATGTTGATTCAGACGATCAGCCGCGTAAACCGAAAATATCCGGGTAAAGACTACGGTTTGATTGTCGACTATATCGGCATTCGGGACAATATGCGCGAGGCGTTAAAGATTTACGGCGGCGAAAGCTCCATAGCTCCGTCGGCGGACGACGTCGAACAAGCGACCGAAGTGTTCCAGGAGGAACTCTTTATTTTAAGACAACTCTTTACTGGATACGATTTACAACCGTTCCTTGATCCTAACGGAGATCCCGCGGAACGCTACAGACTTTTAGCTAAAGCCGCCGAGTTTGTTTTCGTCTCTACACAAGTGTTGCAAATTGAAGACAACAATGGGAAAAGCGCTAATAAAGTCTCCTTCAAGACGTATTTCCTGAAAACTGTCAAAAGAATGCGCGCTGCGTATGATATTTGCCAACCCTCGGGAGAATTGAGCGAAGAAGAATCCGCGTTGGCCCAGTGCTTTATGGCGATAGCCGGGTTCGTTCGAAAAATGAGCGGCACGAGCGATGTCGACGCTGAAACGATGAACCGCCATGTGGCGAAGATGGTCGAGGAGGCGTTGAAGTACAATAAGGTCGAAAACGTTTTTGAGGACGGAGAGCAGGAAGACATTTTGAGTCCGGAGTATTTTGAGAGTCTTTCCAACGTCAAAATGCCCGCGTCCAAGTTGGAATTACTGATTAAAATGCTTCGAAAGCGGATCGTTGAGTATAGCAAGACGAATCAGGTTGCGGCAAAACGTTTTCAGGAGATGTTGGAAGCCACCGTCAAACAATATCACGAAAGAAGAACAAGTCTTTCAGCGGAAGAAGCGGGCGAAGCGCAGGAACTGACCTCTGAGGAAATCATCAAAAGCGCGACCGAACAGGCTCTGCGGATTCTGGAAGAAATGAATGTCGACGTTCAGAGTTTTCGCAAGATTGGACTAACCTTCGAAGAGAAAGCTTTTTACGATATTCTTATAGCCTTGCGCGATCAATACGACTTTGAGTATGGCGAAGATCGAAGCGTAAACGGAGTTACGGTCAACGATAGGTGCAAAGTTCTAGCTAAAAAGATAAAGGAAATCATTGATACAAAATCCTCTTTTGCCGACTGGCTCAATAATCAGATTGTTCGCGATCAGTTAAAATGGGCCATTAAAGTCTGTTTAGTCAAAAACGGTTATCCGCCGCAGTATAGTCCGGAAGTGTTCCGTAAAGTTATGGAACAAGTGGAGAATTTTGAGGAGAATAATTGAGAGAATCGGACGAGCTTTTCGTAAGTGAAGTTTATGAAGAAGCGTGAGAACACAGCGGCGTCATGAGTTGACAGACGAATAATCTCAATTGCGTCCGCTGATTTTCTACCGGACGTGAGATCAGAATAACGCGTGGACGGCGCGTCATACCTTGCCTTTTCCGTCGCGGTCACGCGACGGCTATCCGCCTGCGGCGGAACGCGTTGCGGTTGTTCTTCCGACGGCTTTTGTTCGCGGCGTCGACGCGCGTTTCGCTTTATCGCCCCTTTCGGGGCGAACGTCGATTCCAATCGACGGCTCTCCGCGCCGTTGGCGCGGGACGCTTTTCGATAGAATTGGCGTTAGATTTACGCCTAGCGTCGTTCATCAACGGTTTTTCGGCTCTTACGAGCCGAACCCGGTCTCCGACCGGGACTCGTCGCGCTTTGCGCGGGACGCGTTACGGTTATTCTGCCGACGGCTTTTATTCGCGAGTCGACGCGTACAGGAGTGGATGGAGATAATCAGAGCGGAGTCGGAAGAAGCGTTAGACGTCGTTAGAAAGCGAACGGAGAATCCCATGATTAACAAAGCGATCGACGCAATTTGTCAATTAAACGCGGACGAGAGGCTCCGCGAACAACTCCGCGTTCAGCAAAAAGCGGAACTCGATTATGGAAACGGCATAGCCGTCGCAAGAGACGAATGCAGAGCGGAAGGCAGAGCGGAAGGTAGAGCGGAAGGTAGAGCGGAAGGTAGAGCGGAAGGGATAATCGAGGAGAAAAAAGCCGCCGCGAAAAAACTGCGTCAAAAAGGTTGGACCGTCGAAGAAATCGCTGAATTCCAGGACGTCTCTCCTGTCGACGTTAAAATCTGGCTTGATTCGGTAGAAAAATAAGAACCGCGACGGCATACGCGCGACCGAGCCCGCCAACGAGCGGCGGTTCCAAAAAGTTTTGCGGTTCAAAGTCCTGCGATAGTTTGGCGTGTCGACATTCGATATCGATTCTCAACCCGTTTGTTACGAGACGTTTCTGTTTTGGAACAACGCGATCAGAGCGAACGAAAGACGTTTTTCATTTGCTCGATATTGAGATCAACCAGGCGAAGACGCGTCCCGTTTTCATTGCGACTCTCGACGATTCTAATCCCCATATCGGCGGCGCGCTGGCGCAGATAATTATCGCCGCTCGATCGTCCAAGCGCGGTTGCGACGAGAATTTTTCTTGCGTTCGAACCTCCAAAGCGAGTCGCTACCGCTTCGAGCTTGTATAACTCGTCCGGTTCGACGGCCCCGTTTTTACAGGAGACGAATATAGGCGTCGCGCCGCGCGTCGCGATAACGTCGATTTCGTTTTCCGTATCGTAATCGCCGCGTTTTGTGTGAATTACGCCGTCCCAGTCGATGTGAACTCCCGTCATGACGTCGTCGTACGTCGGGGTCTTGTCGTCGTTTTTGACGGCTTTCATCACAAAATAGACGATCAGTTCCAAAACTTGTCCTGAGGAGGTCAGGCAGCGTTTTACCTGTTCGTCTTTAAATTCGACCGAGAAACGATCGTCGGCGCATTCGTAGGAAGTCAAAAGACCTTTTTGAGAAAGACGTGAAAAGATGGAATGAACGGCGACGTATTTTAACTGCCTGCGACGAAGTTCGGCATTAAGCGCTTCCATGGAAACGCTCGTTTTCAAAGAATCTTTGCTACGATTGAGAGACGCCGCCGCTTCAATAACGTTGATCTGAGTGTTCCAGAGCTGAACGTCGCTCCTGCAAATATCCCACATGGATTTGACGTCGTTGACGAACTTTGGGGTCAGAATCCATCGGTATGTCGTTCCTTTTTTTTGTTCTTCGTACACAACCGCGCCGCCGTAAATACTGATTAATTCTTCAACGGAAATACGCAGCGCGTCTTTTTGCGGAGTTGTTTGTTCATTGAGATTGAGGTCGATAATCGTATTGTCGCGCAGGTTGAACCGACACAGTTGAACGCGTTTTTCAGGGATCGATTGGGGATCGTTTTGAAACAACGATTTTAATTTTGAAAAGAAAGATTCTCCCCTTATTCCCGGCGCGCTTCCCATTTGATATTTCTGAAAGACAATTCCGATTGCGACAAGATAAAGATCTTCGCCGCCCCCCACTTCGAAGACGCAGTCGTCGTATTGCTCGATAATTTCGGAAAGCCTGTTGACGATCGTCCGAATGTTGTTTTTATTGACGACGCGACAACTGAAATGGACGTTGACGCCTTTTTCCGCCAGAAGAGCGTGACATCGCCTCGCGCTCTGTTCCATCGCCTTTAGTTTGTCTCCGACAAATACGACGCGTTCCGGCTTTTTTACTAAGGAAAAGCAAACGTTGTTAATCGCGTCTTTATCAAAAAATTCTATCAGGGTCATGACGTTGGCTTGTCGTTGGGTTCGGTATTTTTGCCTGACAAATAGCGGATTCGGTTCTGACGAACAGGGGACGTCTTTTCGCTCCGCGCCGGATTACGGGGCGCAACCTATTGGAACCGCGCGCGGTTTTCATTGTTGTATTTTGGCGCGGCGGGGCGGATTGTCGCGTCGGTTTGGGAATATTGCGTCGACGGTTGATATTGTATTACCCGCCGCCGGACTACGGGGCGCAAGACCCCTTCGTCCTTTAGAAGGCGGCTTGAGAAATGCGTTTGGGCGTGGCGTCGGTTTGGGAATATTGCGTTTGGGCGTCGCGTTGGTCGACGTTGCCGGATCCAATTTTAAATCAACGCGCCGCGTTGTTTGCCTGCGGCGTCCG
>JAFZNK010000149.1 GCA_017550965.1 Thermoguttaceae bacterium | reverse complement strand
GGAAGCGATTTTGATCGTAACGGTCGTCGTTATGCTCGCGATGGGTTGGAAGAGCGGTCTCTTGATAACGAGTAGTCTGTTGGTCGTTATTTTGGGGACGTTCTGCGTTTTGAAGGCGCTTGGGGTCGACTTACAGCGGACGTCGTTGGGCGCGCTGATAGTCGCGCTCGGGATTCTTGTCGACGACGCGGTCGTTGTCGGCGACTTAATTTTGGTGCGCATGCAGCGGGGCGTGGCGCGCAAGGAAGCGTGCGTAGACGGCGCGCGCCGCGCGGCGTTGCAGCTGTTGGGCGCGACGATTGTCGGCGCGCTTGCGTTCTGGCCGATTTATCTTTCTCCGAATATGACGGGCGAGTATGCCGGCTCGCTATTTATCGTGGTCGGTTTTTCGCTCATGATAAGCTGGTTCGTCGCCATGTTGCAGACGCCGGTCGCGTACTATTGGTTCGTTAAGACGCCGGCGTCGCAGGACAACAAGGACCCGCATAGCGGCGTCGTTTACCGCGCATATCGTCGTCTCTTGGAGTTGGCGTTGCGTTTCCGTTACGCGACGCTGCTCGTTCTGCTCGTTGCGCTCTTCTTCGCCGGGAGCGAGTTCAAGCGCGTTCCACAGATATTCTTTCCGCGCGCGCAACGTTGTCAGGTCATGATCGATTTCTGGGAGCCGGAAGGAACGTCGATCACGCGCGTTTCGGACGATTTGCGGAAGGTGGAGGATTACTTGTGCGGACGCGAGGGCGTTGTGAACGTCGCGAGTTTTATCGGCGCGGGCCCGCCTCGTTTCTATCTTCCGTACGAACCGGAGATTATGAACTCGAGCTACGCGCAAATCGTAGTGAACGTCGATTCTCTTGAGCGCATATCGGAGCTCCTCCAGCCGGCGGAAGATTGGATAATATCGAACTGTCCCGAAGCGGAGGTTCGCGCGCAGCGGTTCGCTATGGGACCGACGACGAAGTCAGAGGTAGAAATTCGTCTTAGCGGCGTCGACGCCAAAAGTTTGCGGGTCGCCGCAGATCAGGTTGAAGACATGTTGCGAGGCGTGTCGGACGCGAAGTTTGTCCGAGACGACTGGCGTCAGGAGATTCCAACGTGGACGCCGAGCTATTCGCAGGCGAAGGGTCGTCAGGCGCTGATTTCGCGTAGCGAAGCGCTCTTTGCGTTACGCTGGGCGACGCGCGGGATTGCGTGCGGCCTGTACGCGGACGGGGAAGAGAATCTTCCGATTCTACTGCGCGCGGCGCCGGACGATCGCGACGATTCAGAGATTCTTCGCGGCATTCCGGTTTGGGGTCGCGGCTTTCAGAGCGTGCCGCTCAGTCAGGTTACCGACTACGTCGGGGTCGACTGGGAGCCTGGGATCATAGCGCGACGTAATCGCGTTCCGACGATAACGGTCGGGGTCGATCCGGCGCGCGGGTCGTGGTCGGATCTTTTAAAGGAAGTTCGTCCGAAGGTTGAAGCGCTTGATTTGCCGGAAGGATGCCGGGTTGAGTGGGGCGGTCAGTACGAACGTTCTCAGGAAGCGACGCGCGCGCTGATTAGCAAGACTCCGATAGCGTTTGTTCTCATGGCGCTGATCGTGGTCG
>JAFZNK010000148.1 GCA_017550965.1 Thermoguttaceae bacterium | reverse complement strand
CTCGCGGCCCGCGTCGAGGCCGGGCCCGGCGACCAATTCGCCCCCGATCGGGTTCGGACGGTCGAACACAAAGAATTTCTTATCCATATCCGCGCACGCCTGCATCGCGTTGCACATCGAGCTGATATAGGTGTAGTATCGCACGCCGACGTCCTGAATGTCGAAGACGAACGCGTCGACGTCTTTGAGCATTTCCGGAGTCGGACGGCGCGTTTCGCCGTAGAGGCTGAAGACGGGCAGTCCGGTTTCGGGGTCTTTGCCGTCGCCGATTTCGCTTTGTTCGAGAACGCCGTAAAGTCCGTGTTCGGGGCTAAATAAAGCGGTCATATTGACGCCGGCGTCCTGCATCGCTTTGGGAAGACGGCGACCGTCGCGAAGCAAGCCCGTCTGATTCGTAAGAAGCCCGACTCTCATGCCGCGTTCTTTGAGCGGCGCAAATGCGTCGCGATCCATAACGTCCGCGCCCGTAAGCGTTTCGCCTTCGGTTTTGTTCGGCGAGACGTAGACCGATTTTTTCACGAATTCAGCCGCCTGAGCGGGGTCGATTTTATCGCGCATTGAATCAAGCGCAATGTCGGCGATATAGCCGCACATGCCGACGTAATTCCCTTTGCCGTCCGGATGAAGACGGTTGCCCAGAAAGATGACGAAGACGTCCAAATCGGGATCAATCCAGAACGACGTGCCGGTGAACCCGCTGTGCCCAATCGCCGAAGGACTCATCAACATCCCGCGGTTTCCGGAATAGGGCGAGCGTTTGTCCCAGCCTCGCGAACGAACGCCGCGCGGGATCGTAATCGCTTCGGTCATTTGACGAAACGCGTCTTCCGACATAATCGTAATGGGATGATCGGGATCGTTCGCGGGCGTGTACGTTCCGTGGCCGAGGAGCATGGAACCGAGAATCGCCAGGTCGGGCGCGGTGGAGAAATTGCCCGCGTGTCCGGCGATTCCGCCCATCTCGTAAGCGCGCGGATCGTGAACTTCGCCCTTAATCCAGTTTTCGTCTTCCGGCTTGCGCTTTTCGGCGGGGGCGGAACGCGCTTTTTGCTCGTCGTTGGGGTTATAGCCCGTGTCGACCATGCCAAGCGGCAGATAGATATTCTGACGAACGAACTCGTCTTGCGACATGCCCGTTACTTTTTCGACGACGTATCCCATCAGGATGAATCCGACGTCGCTGTACGCAAACGCTTCTCCCGGCGCGGTTCGCAATCCGAGCTTGCAGATATTGTCGAGAATTTCCGCGCGATTGTAGCCGATATAATCGTTGATGCTGTTGTCGGGCGTAAGGCCGGAAACATGCGTCAGACAGTCGCGAACCGTAACGTTCTCTTTGCCGTTTTGACCAAACTCGGGGAAGAATCGCGTGATGCGGTCGTCGTATTCGATTTTGCCGCGTTCGACAAGAATCGCGACGGCGATCGCGGTCGACGTTACCTTCGAGACCGACGCGAGGTCGTAGAGCGTGTCGGGCGTAACCGGCTCGACCGTCGGCTCCGTCTGACGATCCCCATAGCAACGCAGGAACCCGATTTTATTGCCGCGCCCAATGCATACGACGCCGCCGGGGAAATTCCCTTCCTCGATATTCTCCTGAATCACCGCGTCGATTCGGTCGAGAGCCGCCGCGTCCATATTGAGTTCCGACGGCGCGACAATCGGACACGCTGTTTTCGCGGGGTCCGGATAATCCGCCGCAAGCGCGACGACGCTCGCAAGCGCGACGCTTAACGACAAAAACAAAGTCGATAACTTTTTCATGGTATTCCTTTTAGGGAACGTTGCCAACAGGGGAAAAAACGAACCGCCTAAAAAGGCGGTCCCAAACACGCGCCTTATTTTACCCGGTTCCGAGACAAAAAACAAGGGAACGCTCCGATCATTTTCCGCGTTCCCTTGTTTGGAAGGAAATTCTCTTCTTAATTCTTATCGTCGCAAAAGTTGACGTTGATCCTCGTCGACGAGCAACTTGCGGCGGCAAAACGCTCGGCCGTCCGTAGCCGGATCACTTAGCTTTCTTCGCGCGAACGACTTCAGCTTTGGCGCGCATCCGCTCGCTCGTAAGCCCCATCGGTTCGTCGGACAGCGACTTATACCCCTTGGCGATCAGTTCGGAATCGGGCTTGAGCCGATAGTCGCCGTGCGCGGCGTCGACAAAGCCGGGGTCGGTCCCCGCGTCGCCGACGTAATTGTCGCCAAACGTAAGATACGGACGAGCCGCCGGTTCCACCGAATCTCCCTGCCATTGTCCCTGCTTATTGACGTCCCACGTTCCGCCAATGCAGATATTGCCGCTAATCACGTTTCCTTCGGGCGCTTTAGGGGTCTTGCCTTCGTCGAAAATCGACGCAAGTTCAGGATATCGCTCTGAATACGGCGGCTGATCATACTTGATTCCGGAGATCGTGCCCTTCTCTTTCGCCTCCTGAATCCAGCCGTCGGCATGATCGGCGCACCAGCCGAGCGCTCGCGCGTCGATATGCAGCGCGGGCTTGCAGTCGATATAAACGTTGTCGACAATACGGCAATCGCGCCCCCCGCCGATAAACGACGCGCGCGTTACGTTGACGTATAAATTCCCTTCCATCGACGCGGACGAAAACATATCGTCAAGATACATCCCGACGCACCCGCGCCCTTCGAACCCGGTTATGTCGTGCATATAGTTGCCGCGCAAGACGTTTCCGCGCATCGTCCAGTTGCGTCCGGCGTAAATCGCCCCCGCGTCGTTCGATTCCTGACAGACGTTCGCAATCTCGTTGTATTCGATCGTAATATCGTTGCCGCTGAAATACATGCCCATATGCGGCGCGTCTTCGATAAGATTATGCGCGATCCGCGCGCCGACGTCGTTGATCGTAATTCCCGTGGCGTACATGCGTCGAACGCGTCCGTAATTGTGGATATAATTCTCGACGACAAGGTTTTCGCTCGGAATCAACGCGTTGCGATCGCCCCCGTTTGTCGTAACGCCGCCGGAGCCGAGATTCCAAAGCTCGCATCCGGAAACGGAACATCTCGTTCCTTCGACGACAATCCCGTCCCATCCGCAATTGAAGACGTTCAAATCGGCGAGCGCGACGTCGCGGCATTTGGACACGACGATCCCCGTTCCCACCGCGCCGAACATGTCGAACCCAGACCACGCGACGTTGGAAACGCCGTCTAAACGCAGCAGCGACGTCGCTTGCGTCAAAAAGAAATCGCCGTCGTTCCAGGACTCGCCTGGCGGATAGAAATACAGCGTTTTCTTCTCGCGATCGATATAGTACTCGCCCGGCGCGTCGAGTTCGCGAAGGACGTTGAACGCGTAAAACCATTGTCCGACCCGATATCCGTAATGGTGCCACGGTTCCGCGAGCGTCATTTGTTTCGCCCCCGCGTCGATCGAAACGACCTTGTGTTTCTGATTCGACCAGTCCCAGAACCAGTACCCGTCGACCCAGACTTCCGACTCGTCGCCCCACGTCGCCGGCTCGTCGTCGGCAAAGAAGAACTTGCCTTCTTTAATCCCTTTGATTCCGTGACTTTCGATCTCGACCGTTCCGTCGTGAACAAGTTCCGCCACATTAATGAACCCTTCGTTCGGATATCGCGCAAGACGCGTCGACTCCCCCCTAAAGAACAGCTCGGGGCCTTTTTCAGGCGTTCCCAACTCGCTTACGCCGTTGGCGTCGAGATCGAAAACGAGAATCTTGTCGCGAACGTCCTCTTTGAGCCGCGCAAGAATCGACTCGTCGTCGAGTTTCTTCGCGCCCGTCAAATAGCGGCCGCCGACAAGCGACGCGGGCGAATCGACGTTCGATTCCCAACGAACCGTCACGCTTGCGGTTCCGGAGTCGTCGTCGGTCAATTCGAACGGCCGATCCAACACGTAAGCGCCGGACGCGACCGAAACGACGATCTCGCCCGACGCGTCCGCGTTAAGCGTTTTCTTAAACTCGCGAACCGCGTCGCGCGCGCGTTCGAGCGTGGCGAACGGCCCGTCGGAACCCGACGCTTCGGCGGAAGCGCCCGACCATGCGTCGTTTCCGTCGGGAGCGACGTAAAACGTCTTCAGCGCCGCGCCTTGCGCGACGGCAAACGAGATCCACGCAAACGCCGCGACTAACGACGGCGTCAATAACTGACGAAATAAGCGACGTTTCATCTTTGTCTCCGCCTGTTGACGTCGACCGAAGAAAACAATTCGACGGTCGACAATTTCTTAGAACAATAATGCAAATAGCGACCAACGGGAGCGATTACTCCAACTCCGCGCGGAAGCGCGTACCGGCCGTCCGTCGTCGGACCGACCAACGGAAGCGGTTACTCCAACTTCGCGCGGAAGCGCGTACCGGCCGTCCGCCTTCGGACCGACCAACGGGAGCCGCCGTCGAACCGCGGATTACCTGGCTTTCTTAGCGCGAACGGCTTCGGCTTTGGCGCGCATTCGCTCGCTCGTAAGCCCCATCGGCTCGTCGGGCAGCGACTTATACCCTTTGGCGATCAGCTCGGAGTCGGACTTAAGCCGATAGTCGCCATGCGCGGCGTCGACAAAGCCGGGGTCGGTTCCCGCGTCGCCGACGTAATTGTCGCCAAACGTAAGATAAGGACGCGCCGCCGGTTCCACCGAATCGCCCTGCCATTGTCCCTGCTTATTGACGTCCCACGTTCCGCCAATGCAGATATTGCCGCTAATCACGTTCCCTTCGGGCGCTTTCGGAGTCTTGCCTTCGTCGAAAATCGACGCAAGCTCGGGGTATCGCTCGGAATACGGCGGCTGATTGTACTTGATTCCGGAAATCGTGCCCTTCTCCTTCGCCTCCTGAATCCAGCCGTCGGCATGGTCGGCGCACCATCCGAGCGCTCGCGCGTCGATATGCAGCGCGGGCTTGCAGTCGACATAGACGTTGTCGAGGATTTTGCAATCGCGTCCGCCGCCGATAAACGACGCGCGCGTTACGTTGACGTACAAATTCCCAATCATCGCCGCGGACGAGAACATGTCGTCAAGATACATCCCGACGCACCCGCGCCCTTCGAATCCGGTTATGTCGTGCATATAGTTGCCGTACAGGAGGTTGCCGCGCATCGTCCAGTTGCGCCCGGTATAAATCGCCCCCGCGTCGTTCGATTCCTGACAAACGTTCGCGATCTCGTTGTATTCAATGACGATATCGTTGCCGCCGAACCCCATGCCCATATGCGGCGCGTCTTCGACCAGATTATGCGCGATCCGATTGCCGACGCCGTTGGTCGTAATACCCGGCGCGTACATGCGTTGCACGCGTCCGTAGTCGTGAACGTAGTTTTCCGTCATAAGATTGTCGCCGGGCGTAAGCGTGTTGCGATCCCCGCCGCTGACGGTGATTCCGCTTCCGCCAAGATTCCAAAGCTCGCATCCGGAGACGACGCACTTCACGCCCTCGACGTAAATCCCCGCGCTTCCGCAGTTGGAGATATTCAAGTCGGCAAGCGCGACGTTATTGCAGGCGGAGCCGACAATCGCCGTTCCCAGCGCGCCGAGCATGTCGAACCCAGACCACGCGACGTTGGAAACGCCGTTTAATCGAAGCAGCGTCGGCGTTTGCGTCAGGAGGAAATCGCCGTCGCTCCACGATTCGCTCTGCGGGTAGAAATACAGCGCGTTCTTCTCGCGATCGATATAGTACTCGCCCGGCGCGTCGAGTTCGCAAAGGACGTTGAACGCGTAAAACCATTGTCCGACCCGATATCCGTAATGGTGCCACGGCTCCGCGAGCGTCATCATTTTCGTCGCCGCGTCGATTGAAACGACCTTGTGTTTCTGATTCGACCAGTCCCAGAACCAGTACCCGTCGACCCAGATTTCCGACTCGCCGTCCCACGTCGTCGGCTCGTCTTCGGCGAAGAAGAACTTGCCTTCTTTGATCCCTTTGGTTCCGCGAATATCGGTCTCGTTGGTTCCGTCGCGAAGAAGTTCCGTTATCTTAATGAATCCGTCGTTCGGATAGCGCGCGACGCGCGTCGCCTCCCCCTGGAAGAACAGTTCGGGCCCTTTGTCGGGCGTTCCCAAATCGTCGATTCCGTCGGCTTTAAGATCGAAAACGAGAATCTTGTCGCGAACGTCCTCTTTGAGTCGCGCGAGAATCGACGCGTCGTCGAGTTTCTTTGCGCCCGCGAGATATTTGCCTCCGACAAGCGTCGCGGGCGAATCGACGTTCGACTCCCAGCGAACCGTCACGCTTTCGGATCCCGAATCGTCGCCTGTCAATTCGAACTGTTTGTTCAATTCGTAGACGCCGGCCGCGACCGAAACGACGATCTCGCCCGACGCGTCCGCGCTCAACGTCTTCTTGAACTCGCGAACCGCGTCGCGAGCGCGTTCAAGCGTGGCGAACGGCCCGTCGGATCCCGACGTTTCGGCGGAGGAGCCCGTCCAGGCGTCGTTTCCGTTGGGAGCGACGTAAAACGTCTTTAACGCCGCGCCCTGCGCGACCGCAAAAGAAATCGACATAAACGCCGCGACCGCCGACGACGCAAACAATTTAAAAAACAAACGCTGTTTCATCTCAATCTCCAGTCGTAAAACTCCAACGTCGACGTCGACTCCGCCGACGTCCTAAAGATAAACCAACGGAAGACAAGAATCAACTTGATTCCAGAAAAAAAGGAGCGCGCTACGAAAACACGCCTCCGTTTTCAGTGCGCGTCCGTCGACGAACGCATCGCTCCGACGTCGCGCTATTGAATATTTTTGCGGAATCCGCAAAAATATTCAGTAGCCTCGTTGACGGCCCTATCAAACGCCCATATAATACTACTGAACAAAAATGCGGAATCCGCAAAAAAATTCAGCAGAAACAAAGGCAAACCAATGGAAATACGCAGGGACGTCTATCTGAACAAGCTAATATCCAAGCGACGCAACGGACTGATCAAAGTAATCACGGGCGTTCGACGATGCGGAAAATCGTATCTGCTTTTCAATTTGTTTCGAAAGTTTTTGTCCAATCAGGGGACGCCGGACGACCATGTGATTGAAATGGCGTTCGACTCCTTTGAAAACAAAAAATACCGAGACCCGGAAGCGTTTTTCCCATACGTAACAAAGCGGATCAAAGACGACGGCGCGTATTACGTTCTGCTCGACGAAGTGCAGCTTCTGGACGATTTCGAGTCGATTCTAAACAGTTTGACGCGCCGAAATAACGTCGATGTCTACGTTACCGGAAGCAATGCGAAGTTTCTCTCGAAAGATATCATAACCGAATTTCGCGGCCGCGGCGACGAAGTTCGAACGTATCCTCTGACTTTCGCCGAATATATGAGCGCCTACTCCGGCGACGTGAACGACGGTTGGCGCGACTACGTGATCTACGGGGGATTGCCGCTAATCTTTTCGTTTCAGACTCCGGACGAAAAATCCGCTTTTCTGAAATCCCTGTTTGAGGAAACGTATATCGCGGATATCGTCGGACGCAACAACGTTCGCAACAAAGCGGAATTAGAGGAACTCTTAGACATTCTGTCGTCCGGAATCGGCTCGCTGACCAATCCGCGCAAACTATCGGCGGCGTTCAAGAGCGTCAAGAACAAGACGATCAGTCAAGCGACTATTAAGCGATATATCGACTGTCTTTGCGATTCTTTTTTGATCGACGGCGCGTCGCGATACGATATCAAAGGAAAGAAATACATTGGCGCCCCGTCAAAGTATTACTTCGCCGACCTTGGTCTTCGCAACGCGCGTCTGAACTTTCGGCAAATTGAAGAGACGCACGCGATGGAAAACGTCCTGTTTAACGAGTTAAAGGTCAGGGGATTTAACGTCGACGTAGGCGTCGTCCCCGTCAACGAAGTCGATAAAACTGGAAAGAAAATCAGGAAACCGCTCGAAATCGATTTTGTCTGCAATAAAGGCTCAAAGAGATACTATATTCAGTCGGCTTTTGCAATGCCAGACGAAGAAAAAAAGAGTCAGGAACAACGCGCGCTGCTCAAAACCGGCGACGGTTTTAAAAAGATCGTCGTTACAAAAAACGCGTTAGCTCCGCTGTACAACGACGAAGGAATATTGACGACGAATATCTTCGACTTTTTGTTAAAGCCGGAGGTTATGGACCTATAGCGAACGCAGACGATCAAGAAACGTCAAAAGATTTAATACGGTTCAGTTTTCGTTCGTCCACGATTTTTCCTCCTCGAAACCCGTTATGCCGGTATCCTCCGGAATATCAATACTTATGGAAAAATCGCCGACGTCAACTTCCCGAGCTCCGGAACTGATTAAAAACAGAACAAGAACAAACAAAGAGCGGAAACAAAGACAAAACTAACGCTCTGTTCGACGAAACCGCATAAGAACGCTGAAAGAATTTGCCAAAAATTTCGGCGCGCGCTTGAAAAGGACGTTGACGCTTGATAGAATGACGGCGAGCGCTCTCTGGATTCGTTCCTGTTCGGAACTGTCTCAACGCGCTGCGACGACGTTTTTCCCTTCGACGGTCGGGTCGTTGCGTTTTCGCCGTCGCGAGAACGAGTTCCTCGAAAAAAAGGAACGACTAAACAACAAAAAAGCACATAAAGCAATTACAGGAGAGAATAATGTTTCGACGTAATTTTCTAAAAGCGGCGGCGGCGCTAGGCGCAGTTTCGGCGGTTCAGACGGCAAAAGCCGACCTTTTGATTCCCGGCGCAAAAAGACCGAACCGACCGACTCCCAATCCTTCCGAAGATCAACCGAGCTTCATTCTTTTGGAAACGTTCGCGGCTCAGTCGACCGAAAAACGAGACGAACTTCTGAAAGCCTTCGACGCGAAATTGATCCCGGAACGCAACAAACTGGGATTTGACAAGGTCGGCGTTTTTTACGTCGATACGGAACTTATGAAAGGCGATCGCGGATACGACGCCGCCAAGTTCGACTCGGCGGTTTTCGTCGTTCAGGAAAGCGCCTCCGTCGACGCGATTCTGAGTCTTCAGCAACGCGTCGCCGACGAGTTCGAGCAATTCAACGTTTCGGACGATTTGCAGTATGTCGACGAGGAAGCGACGTTGCTGCAGTCGGTCGCGAGTCAGCCTCGCATTTCCGTTCCGTACTCAAACAGCGAGCGATTGCTGCAACTCCGCACCTACAATTCCCCCAATTACGAGCGAAACTTTAAAAAAGCGCAAATGTTCGAATCGGGCGAACTCGACGTCTTCAAAAGTTGCGGCATGAACCCCGTCTTTATGGGAACCGCCGTTTTTGGAGCGTGGGTTCCTAACATTACCTATATGCTCAGTTTTGAAAGCGACGAAGCGCGTCGCGAAGGCTGGGGCAAATTCGGACAGCATCCGGAATGGAAGAAGATGAGTCAGGATCCGCAATACGCGCGAACCGCGACCCGAATTCGCAATTTGTTCCTGCGTCCGTCGGAAGGCTCTCAAATCTGATCGTTTAAAGAAGGAGAACTCGCATGGATATGAAACGACGCGAATTTTTAAAATCTTCGCTCGCGGGCTTGAGCGGCGCGGCGATTGGAGCGGCCGGTCTCTCCGCGAACGCGCAAGACGAAGCGAAGAAAGAACCTAAGAATCCCTTCTCGACCGATCCCGTCGGGCGCGTTAAATTATTTGGCGACGTCGAAACTTCGCGCATCGGCATGGGCACCGGAATGATTGGATATAATCATTCGTCTCAACTGACGCGTATGGATCGTAAAAAGGGAGTCGCTCTTATCGAGCATTGCTACGATTCCGGGCTTCGTTTTTACGACTGCGCCGATTCGTACGGAACGCACGAAATCATTTCCACAACGTTGAGAAGCAAACCGCGCGACAGCTACGTTCTCTGCACGAAAATGTCGACTCCCGCCGACGGTCCAAGCGGCGTCGACGTCGTCAAGCGGTTCCTCAGCGAGCTGAAAATGGACTATATCGACGTGCTTCAATTGCACTGCATGACCAGGCCTAATTGGCCGGACGACTGCAAACGATATATGGACGACCTTGAAAAGTGCAAGGAACAGGGCCTCATTCGCGGGCACGGTATGACGTCTCATTCGCTCGTCGCGCTGCAAACCGGAGTCGTCAATCCCTGGGTCGACGTCGTTCATATTCGTCTGAATTCCGAAAACACGCGTATGGACGGTTCGTTTGAAGACAACGTCGCCGCCGCGCAAAAGGCTCAGGACGCCGGAATGGGCGTCGTCTGCATGAAGCTCGTCGGCGAAGGCTCGATGAAAGAGCTCGAAGTCAGAAAGCGATCCGTCGACAAAGTCGTGCGCGCGCAAGTCGCCGACGTCTATATCGTCGGTTTCGAAAACGACTGGGAAGTGGACGAACTCATTGAAAACGTCGGAACCACGCTCAAAGCGATGGAAGCCGAACGCCAGGCGTAGTCCGACGGCGGACTCCCAATTCGCGCTTCCGCACGGAGATAATATCGCCGCTCCCGTCGGTCGCTCGCAATGTAAGAGCCGCAAGCGGCAGGCGGCGACGTCGCCGCTGACGGTTCGCGCTTCCGCGCGGAGCTCATATTTCCGCTCCCGTTGGTCGCTCGCAATGTAAGAGCCGCAAGCGGCAGGGCGCGAAGTCGCCCGAACGCTGCAGGCAAACGGGGCGACGCGTGAACGTAATCTTCTCCAACAACGCGTCGCCCAAACGCAATTTCTCCTTGCCCATTGTACAACCGCACATTATTTTTAACAAATTTAATGTGCGGTTGTAATTCTTATATTGACTTTCACACACTATTCTTTTATAATTTAATGTGTCGTTGTACAAACAAGGCAGAGAGATGACCTATAAAGAAAAAATCAAAGAAATAATCGAAGCGACGCCAAGCGGAACAGTAACGTCAAAAACGGCGACGGAAGCGGGGCTGGGGCGAAACGTTTTGCGAAGTCTCGTCGAAGACGGGACGCTTAGTCGTTTTAGCCGCGGCCTGTACGTAAGCTCCGAAGCGTGGGAAGACGACTTTTACCTTCTGCAACGCAGGTACGCGCGCGGAATATACTCGCGCAACACCGCGTTGTATCTGCTGGGATATTCCGACCGCGCGCCGTTGCGGTACGACATGACCTTTCCGCAAGGTTACAATTCTCCTTCGATAAAAAGCGAACGCGTCAATATAACGCGAGTTTTGCCAAAGAACTATGACCTTGGCGTGATCGAATTGAAATCGCCGTGCGGAAACCCCGTTCGCGTCTACGATCTTGAAAGAACGCTGTGCGACGTCCTGCGCGGAAACGGTTGCGACGTCCAAATTGTAAACTCGGCAATGAAAAAATACGCGCGCTCCAATGGAAAAGACGTTCGCAAATTGGCGCGATATGCGGAGCAACTTCACGTAAAACCGAAAGTTTTTCGATATCTGGAAGTGTTGCTATGATCACGAATTCAGTTCGACAATAATCTCAAAAAACTCTCGACGAACGCGTTAAATTCGAGTACAATATAGGGAACTGGCCAATATTCCTGTAAGGTCGCGACTATGACGACGCACGAACAGAAAAACAGCAACGTCTTATTTCTGAGAACGCTCCGAGCCGTTCGCGCCGGCGATCGGCCCGACCGTCGGCGTTTCTCCGTCGACAATTACTTTTCCGAGCGCGTCAAATTCTTCTATCGACTTGACGCCGAATCGCTTTCTCCCGCCATGAAAATAATCGACTCTCAAAAAGATTCCGAACGATTCGTCGAAAAGTACAAACGAACGCACTAACAGACGTCGGCTCGATCGCCCGAACGCCGCAAGCAAACAAGGCGGCGCCCAAACGCACGATTCTCAAACAACGCAAAGCGAAGATTCATAAGAGCCGCAAGCGGTAGCGCGCTTCCTGGAACCGCCTCCCGTTGGTCGGATCCGTCGCGCGGACGCCGCTGGCAAACAGGGCGGCGCGTTGGCCTTGTTCGACGCTTCCTCGGCTCTGACGAGCCGAGCGGCGACTCCAGTCGCCGACTATCCGCGCTGCGCGCGGGACGCGTTGCGGCTAGCGACGCGTAGCGTGTTATAAGAGCCGTAAGCGGCGTCGAACAAAAAACGCCAACGTCGGGCGCCCGGCCCAAACGTTGGCGTTTTTCACATTCTATCGCTATGCGCGCTGCGCAAGCGACTGCCCTCGCTTGTTAGGAAGGAAACGAGTATTCTGCGCGGTTAAGATTGACTTTCGCTTCTTCTTTTGCGGCGTCGATCGCGGCTTGCAGGTCGGCCGGCGACGTTTCCGGTTCGGCGGCGTTGCGCACGAGCTCTTCGGCGTATTCGAATTCCGGCGTTTCGTCGGAATCGTAGTCGAACCAGGAGTCTTTGAACTCGACCGTCTTATTGAGCGATGCGGAGATGTTCGTAACGAGCGCGATAATCGCGTCCCAAATGGCGACTTCGCCGCGGCAACGCGTCAGGAGCGCGGGGGTCGCGCCGGCCGTGTCGCCGAATGTCTTCGCGCCGAACATCTGGCACAGTTGCGGCATGATCTCCGTGTCGACCGCGTTCGGGTCGCACTCGGGGTTCTTGCGAATGCAGTACGCCCAGTGTTCGAGCTCTTCGCAGTACCCGCGGCTGACGTCGGTCGCGTAAACGCCCTGATAACCGATCGCGGCGGAAAGTTGGTCGCCGTCTTCGCTGATCGGAACGTCCAACTTGCCCTTGCTCCCCGCGACGCGCACTTTGTCGTTGATCGCGGAAGTTCTGTACAGGAACGCTTCGTTTTCACGATCGATTTGGAGCGTGCCTTTGGTTCCGAACACGGTCTCGCCGTATCCGCCGAACCCGTTGCCGTTAATCGTGGCGTACGCGACGGTGATCTTGCGCTGTTTGCCAAGTTCGTCGTTCGGATCGTAGTCGGCGGCGGGATATTCGTACAGCGCGGCGACGTGGTCGTCGACGTCGCGGTCGAGCGAATTGAACAGCGAACGCGCGCCGGACGCGGAGACGGTCAGCGGGTGTTGTTTGACTCCCCCGTGCATCGCCGCGACAAAGATGTTCGCCGCGTCGAGCTGGTGGCTGCCAAGTTCCGCCATGAGGCCGCCGCCGGTGCGATCCCACAGGCGCCAGCGAATGAGCTCTTCGATCGCGGGGCGTTGATACGTCTCGTCGCCTTCTTTACGAACGGTCGCCTGATAGCCGTAGTCTTCGGCTTTCTTATAAGTGACGCCTTTGTATTCGCCGCCGTTGATAAGGATCATGTCGGCGCATTGCTCGCGTTTCTGATCGACTTTCGCCTGAAGCGCGTCAAGATCTTTTTGCATGACGACTTTGTCGTGCTGGAGGCGCTTGGCTTCGTCGACGAGCGTTTGCGTCTTCTGGTCGTCGGGCATGTTCGTGATCTGCTCGACGCGCGCTTCGGCGCGAATGATCTCCGCCTTCAGGCGCTTGCATTCGGCGGTCCAGTCGGTAAGCTCGCGCATGAGCTCGCCTTTTTTGACGTCTTCGGCTTTGGAGCCTTCGGGCAGCGGCATTTGCCAGCTGTCGTTGCCGGGCAAGTTGCCGCGGTGCCATTGCGCGCGAATGTAGTGAATATCACCGACGACGCTCGAATTAATGAGGTTCGTGGCGTGATCGTACAAAATGTTGTAGTGGCGCTGGTGCCCGATCGCAAGGTGTTTCTTGCATTCGTGCGAAACGCGAATCATCTCTTTGCACTTCGCTACCGAATGCCCCATGAGTTTTTCGGTCAGGACGTGGCAGCCTTTTTTCATCGCGAGAATCGCCGCGGGCGCGTGCAGGAAGAGCGGCAGCCCGATGATAACGCCTTCGATTCCAAGTTTGTCGGCGTCTTTGAGCAGATCGCGATAATCTTCGTAGACCTTAACGTATTGGCGCGCTTCCGCTTCCGTCTTCCAGCCGTATTTCTTCATGAGGCCGGGACGAACCGCCGCGGCCGACGCGCTGTAGCAGTCGCCGTGGAACGCGCGATATTGGTTGTAAGGACGAATGTCGGCGATCGCGACGACCTGAATGTATTTCGGATTGATGCCGCCGATCAGGACGCTGCCTTCGTCGCCCGTGCCAAGCACCGCGACTTTAACAGGATTGTCGACGGTTCCGTATTTGAAGTAGAACGACCCGATCCCTTTGCCGGAAGCAAGGTCGGCGCGCGAAGATTGTTTCAGGAAATCGCGGCGAACCAGCGGACTTCCGATCGCGGCCAGGAAGTTTTCCTTGCCGATTGCCTTCTGTTCGGTTGTAAGATTCATGTTTATACCCGTTTATTTCGACCGCCGCCGGACGTTTGAGTCAGGCGACGGAATTGATTCTTGTTAAGACCAACTAAACCGCGACGCCGTCAGACCAGTCTGTACTTTTCCTGATCGATATTCGGCGTTCCCAACTCGACGCCGAGGTCGTTTTCAGGCGTCGCGTCGTCGAAGGGATCGAACCATTCTTCTTTGAATTGCACGCTTTCGCATTTGTCGGCGGCAATGTTGGTAACCAGCGCGATGACCGCGTCGCCAAGCGCGATGCGCGGATTGCAGCGAGGCTGAATATCGGGGTCGGCGCAGTCGGGATTGTTTTGCGCGCACCAGGCCCAGTGTTCGACTTCCTCTTTGTAACCGCGGCTGACGGCGGGACCGGCCGCTCCGGCGGCGACCGCTTTTTGAGCGGGCGCGGACGCCTGCGTGTCGAGCGCGGCGGCGCCGGCGGCTTTCTTCTCGACTTTGCTCGTGGACGGGCCGCGAAGGAGTTGCGAATCCTGCTCGCGTTCGAGAACGATCGTGCCTTTGGTTCCGTAGACGATTTCGCCGTATCCGCCGAACCCGTTGCCGTTGATCGTCGAGTACTGGACGGTGATCGTTCGGCGACGTCCGGCCGGAGTGGCGGGGTCGTAGTTCGGCGCCGGGAATTCGACGAGCGTCGTGATGTGGTCTTGAACTTCGCGGTCGAGCGCGAACAAGTTGCGGTTCGCGGAGACGTGGACGCGAAGCGGATGGACTTTGCCGTTGTCGGGCAATTTGGTCGGGTCTTCGCCGCGAAGCGCGCACGCGCGACGGTTCGACGCGGCCAGGAAGATCGACGCGGCGTCAAGCTGGTGGCTGCCGAGTTCGACCATGAGGCCGCCGCCGGTGCGCTTCCATAAACGCCAACGAATCAGTTCTTCCGTGCTCGGACGGTAATATTTATTCGCGCCTTCGCCGACTTCCATATCTTCGTAGCCGTATTCGGCGGGGCTCTTCAGGGCGACGCCCTTGTATTCGGAGCCTTCCTGAAGCATCATCGCGTCGGCAAGTTGCGCTTTCTTCTGTTCGACCTTAAGGCGCCAGTTCTCGACGTCCAGACCGCGCGCGTTATCGAGCTCCGCCTGCCATTCGGCAAGTTCCTGCGCGAGTTTCGCCGCTTGCGGATCGGAATCCTTAAACGCTTCCGGCATCGGCATTTGCCAGCTGTCGGCGCCCGGCGAGTTGCCGCGGTGCCATTGCGCGCGAATGTAGTGAATGTCGCCGAGAATGCCGCGTTCGATTTGGTCGGTCGCTTCCTGATAGAGGATGTTGTAGTGACGCTGGTGCCCGATCGCAAGATGCTTTCTCATCATCTTCGCGGCGCGCGCCATCTCTTTGCACTCGATAATCGAGTGGCCCATGAGTTTTTCGCAAAGGACGTGCAGACCGACGCTCATCGCCTGAATCGACGCGATCGAGTGAAGGTGAAGAGGCAGGCCGATAATAACGCCTTCGATTCCAAGTTTGCGCGCGTCTTTGAGAAGATCGCGATAGTCGGCGTAGACTTTGACGTGCTTGCGCGCTTCGTCTTCCGTCTCCCAGCCGTAGAGCTTCATGAGGCCGGGCCGGGCCGCGAGCGCGACGTCCCCGTAGTGGTCGCCGTGGAACGCGCGGTATTGATTGTAAGGTCGAATGTCGGCGATCGCGACGATCTCGACAAATTCCGGATTGCACGCGCCGAGCAAGACGCTGCCTTCGTCGCCGACGCCCATGACCGCGACGCGCATGCGCCGTCCGTGCGTCTTGGTGTAACCGGCGTAGAACGCGCCTATGCCTGCCGCAGGTACGGCCGCGGCGAGCGCGCCCGCTGTAAGAAAGTTACGTCGGGAGCAACCGCAAGCCGGGGCTTTTCCCTCTTTGTTTGAAGTCATTCGTTCATTCCTGTATATCTAATCGCCGGACAAGACGCGAGGCGACCTGAGCTTGTTCGCAGGAGGCGATAGAAGGTCGTTCAGACCGCGCTCCGTCTCGACGCCGCAAAGGGTCCGGGCAAATTTTTTGGATAATCGCAATCGCCGGCGCGCGGGTTTGCGCTTTTGGCGATCGCCTTTACTCGTCAACTAACCGTCGCGTTTCAGATTCTTATCGGCCAAAAGGCCGAGTCGCTGAACGCGCGAGCGCTCACGCCTCGCAACATTCGGGGTTCATGCAATCTGGAACCAACGGATCCCTTTTGACGCCGTACCAGCAATAAATAAACTTTCCGCAACAGTTCCACAGGAACCAGTCGAGCCCGGCCCAACGTCCGGAAGGAAGAACCGCGAGCAGAATCAACAGCATCATCTCGATAGAGTCTTTGTTGCAGACCATCGAGTGCCCGATCATGTCGGACGGATAAGGGTAGACGGTCGGCCACGGGAACTGCGACAAGACGACGTTGAACATGAAGCATGCGCCGCCGAGCGCCGCAAGACGCGTGCAGAACCCGAGGATGAGGCACAGGCCGATCGCGGCCAGCCCGAGGGTTACCGCCAGGTCGAGCATGCCCATCGTGGTCGGCTGAGCGAAGCGATTAATAAAGGGCAGGTTCGCGACGACGCGCATGAGCGGATTGCGTTTGGAACCGTACGCCATGGCGGTCATTCTGCCTCTGCTCTTCTGCTCGGGGGTCAGAACGTCCCAGAGGGCCAACTGCATGTTTTTGCCCATCGTTTCCGGCTCGGTCGCGAATTTTTCGCCTTCGCTGCGATACTTCATCTGGGCGTCCCAATCGCGAATACGTTGATATTCGGCGTTGTTTTTCGTCATGGCGAGCGACTTCTGGAACCGCGCCTTGCTCGCGACAAATCCGCGAATGTCCTCGCGATTTTCAAGCGTGTATTCGCGAAGCGAGAGAACGTACTGATTGAAAATCTTCGACGCCTCTTTGAGTTGGCCCGCGTTTTCCTCGCTGGTCAGACCGTATTTGTCGACGTACGCCTGGAAGTATTTGAACCATTCCTTCTCGAAGACGGGCATCGTCCATCCGAGGCGTTTCTTCGTGCCCTGGACGTAATTGCCCTGATTGTCGTACTCGAGCTTGTACACTTCGGCCATTTTGAGGCGTCCTTCGCCGCCCAGGTCAGGAAGGAACATATAGTAGAATTCCTTCGTCGGACCTTTCGCCTGACCTAAGAAGCCCTTGGAGGAGAACCCGTTGTCCGGATTCATCTTCCATAGCCCTTCATACAGAAAATGACAGCCGACGCCAAGCCGCAGGATCACGACGATGGCGATCACAACCGCCGCGTAGCAGCTACAAGTTTTTGTTTTACCCAAGAGACGCCTCCTCTCGACCGTATGGACGGCGCTTCGTCCGCGCCGACGCCTGGTCTGCTCTATCTTTTATACGCGCATATTCCCTAAGGAACGCGCAAGAAATCCCGCCGACGAGACGGAATTCCATACGACGCTCATAATCGCGCGACGCCAGATTTTCGGCGAATTTTACGCCTTTTATCTGACAAAAATAATTTTCTCTATTTTAGCGCTTTTGTGTTAAAAAATAAACCGCCAAATTTGAATTTTATCTCAATTTCTTAGCTCTTTTGCCTATTTTAACACAAAAACACTATTTTACCGTTATAATTTGCACGATTATCACATTCTGTAAAGAGGGCGCGATTAGAAAATCCAGCGTTTTTATAACGTCAAAAGAAAACGAATCGACGTTTAAAAGAAACCGACGCTCGAAGCAAAAGAACTCCGGGCGTCGGCGAATCGCGCGTCAGAGCGCTTTGAGATTGTTCAACGCCTCGTCGCTATTGTCGACGACCTGTTTGAGTTTCCGGCACGTCTCCATTTCGGCGCAGCCCCCGCAAGTCTCGACGTTCCTGCTCAACGCGCATTGTCTGATCGGACAGAGCGACTCGCAATAGGGCGTCTTGACTCCGTCGACGCGGCAGCCGAGGCAATTGATCATTTCCGGCGTAATCTCGACGCCGTTGAGTTCCGACCAATGTTTCGCGACCTTCGCGCGCAGTTCGTCGTCGACGTCGATCGTCGCCCGACGCGCCTCGCACTTCCGGCAATCGAGCCCGCAAAAAGCGATTAGTTCATTCATTGTTCTTTGTTCTTTCCTTAATCGACGGGAGATCGCGCGCCAAAAAGAGGTCGTTAAAAACAAACGGCGTTAAACAAGGCTACTTTTCAAGCGCGGCGAACGCCTCCTGTAAACTTCCGCTCGCAAAAATCTTGTCGGCGATCGCGTCAAGTTCGTCGCCGGAACGTCCTTCAGCCCAACCGATCGGCAAAACGGCGTCCTCGCCGAATTTCCAGGCAAAGGCCCTGACGACGTTTTTCTTCTGATTCTCCCAATTTCTTCGTTCGGCCTCTTCGCTCCTTTGTTCGGCCTCGACGCGAGCTTTATGTTCGACCAAATAACGCCGCTCTTGATTGCTCTTGAAATCGATAAGCCAGGCGTCAAATTTTCGTTGAGCGCTTAACGCTTCGCGGCCCTCCTCAGCACTAAAATAATTGCCGATTCTGCGTTTGAGTTCGTCGAATTCTTCTCAAAGAACGCGCGTTCGTTCAGACGCGGCGAGCGGCGTTCGGACGTTCAGTAGCGATACAAATATTCGTCGCATTTCCATTCGGAACCGTCCTTCCGTATTACGTAATATCTGCCTTGGGACAATTTCAAATCCATGGAATGATCATCCCATTTGACGGTGTAAGTATCGCCTTCTTTCTCAAACGAGACAAACGCGTAACGATCCCTTTCTTCCGAGGCGACAAAATTATCGCCGTGATAAACGCAAAAAGATAAGGACAATAAACTTGCGCACATGCTGCACACGCCCATGCTTAAAAAACCCAAAACCATCGCGATTAACCCCGCGCCCCATTTCAACAACTCGGCGTTTTCCTCCCACCAATCGGGACTATGCCAGTCTACGACTTTCCCGTTAATATAACTGAGAAAAAAGCCCATCGACAAGACCGTGACGGCTATGCCTATGGGCGCGCCTATAGACGCGCCTATAGACGCGGAAGACTCTGCTTTCTCACTTCTACAGGAATCGACGGACTGACCGTTCTCGCAGGTAGAGACGGTAATCCAACAATTGCGATCCATTCCGAACCTCCAAAAAACGCAGGGATATGTTATCAGGTCGCAAACTCCGACGCGTCGTGTCGCGTCAAATCGTTTGGACGCCGTTTAAGGGTTCTACCCTATAGTATGCGTTTTGTTAACAATTCAAATATATCCGAAGGGAATTTATGGCGTTTTTTGTTGAGCGATACTCGAAACGACGGTTTTAAAAGTCGTCGCAAAAACTCAGTAGACGTCTCCAAGGGGCGTTTGAAAAATCAGTCGAATCGAGTAGGGGAGATTTTTCTCTCCCCTCCCACGCCGCCGTACGCGCCGTTCGGCATACGGCGGTTCGACCTAACTTCAAAGCATGACGTTCGTCGTTACCTTGCGCGCTTTCTCCTTTCCGCCCCCATGGATTCTACGTTTCGCCCTTCCTACTGTCGGACAGCCCATGGAACGTACGTTTTGATTGCGCGGCTGCGTTGTTCAGCCCTTCGATATTGGTCATATCTACCATGGCTTCTGCCGACTTCTCACAGTTCGTTGTTACTGCGGTTAAAGCCGCCCACGAGATCTCGCGGGATAAGCTCCCGAATCTTTCCGCGTTTCCCCTCCTGATCAACGCGCCAAGGTTACGGTTGCCTTTTGGACTTTAACGTCTTTGGCCGTCTCATCCGCTTGACTCGCCTTAATAACAGGTTTCTGTCCGCGCCTATATCCGCAATCCGCGCCGCATTTCCCGCGCGGCGCCGGCGCGAAAACGGGCGGCCCGCCTGCCTTCAATCCGCGTAAATCTGCCGAGCCTTTCGGAACATCGCGACGGCGTCCCGGTATTTTTCGAGCGACTGCCTGGTCACCGGTTCCCACACCGTCTGCATGTAGCCAAGGACCAGGTTGTCGTTCAGGTATTTTTTGCAGTAAGTCACCGTGCCGGGGAAATTCTCCCGCACGCATTGGAGATAGCCGCACGGGATGTGCTCGTAGCCGTGCCGATCGAGTATTTCGTACTGCCGCGCGCCGCTGCCCGCATTGGGAAGCCCGGTCGTCTCGTCGAAACTGCCGTAGAAATAGTTGCTCTGCAGCACGCTGCGCGGCATGCGTGCGAGGAATTCCTCTTCATGCTTCCAGAGGTAGTCCGACCACATCCACGGCCGGCATCCGCACGATTCTACACAGTCGCAGAGAACGGTCAGATCGTGCCACCACAGCTCGCCCTGCCGGAGGGCGACGTAGGGATAGTTCTGCTGCGCCTCGACGAATTCCTCGTCGTAGCCGATGTGGAAAAAGCGCGGGCGTCCGAACAGTTCGGCGACCTCGCAGACGACGTCGTGCTGGAATGCGTAAAACTCCGACGTGGAGATTTTGCGGGCGTAAGGGCCCGTCCACTGGGTGTGGGTGGCGGAGAAGTTGAGCTTGGGGATTACTTCAAATCCCATGTCCCTCAGACGCGCCAGTTCGGTCTTCATCTCGTCCTTTGTCCAAGAACCCCTGACGGCGATCTCGGGATGCGAATCGAGCCGAACGCCCTCGCCGACGTCCAGCACGATCATGTTGCAGCCCGCGTCCCGGAGATCGGCGACGACCTCTTCCCAGACGTCCCGCTCAAAGAGGAGGTAGTCGGTTGTGTCCTGCCACATGTTGTAGCCGAGATGGCACAGGAACGCCCAGATTTTTTCTTTCATGTAATTCTCCTTTCTACGCGCCCTTCGATCAGACGCAGGATTGCCAAAGTCGTCAATTCATCCGTCTCGTTCGGAAAGACTTCTTTCAAATCGGCATGGACGTCCGAACCCGTTTTCCGCATGACGGAATCGGATCCATATTCCTTTACGCTATATGGGATCGTTTCAAATCCATAGAGCCGTCTTCCCATTTGACTGCGAAAGTATCGTCTTCCTTCTCAAACTGAACAAGCGCGTATTGACCCGTTTTTCCCGCGTGGCGACAAGACGAACGTCGTGAAAAACGTTAACGTCTAAGGACGATAAACTTGCGTCGGCGCCGAACAGGCCCATGCTTAAAAAACCCCAAAATATCGCGGCGAACGTCGCGACAAATTTCAACAACCCGGCGCTTTCCCGTCAATATGACTGCGAAACAAGCTCATTGACAAGACCGCGACGGCTATGCCGACAGCCGCCGCGAAGGAGTAGCCGCTGTCTCCGGGGGCGTCGGTCGACTGATTCGTGTCGCGGGTAGAGACGGTAATCCAACAATTACGTTCCATTCCGAACCTCCAAAAAAGCGAGGACGTCTTATCGAATCTAGACTACGACGCTTTATATTACGTAAAAGCGTTCGGACTTCGATTGGCGATTATACCCCAAGGCGCGCGTTTTGTCTAAATGAGTCGAAAAAAAAGGAGCCTGTTCTCGTCGAACGGGCTCCTTCTCGCAGCGTTTTAATCAGGCGCGCGCTCAGTCGGCGACGACGCGCTCTTTCGCGGCTTTAATCATCATCGGAACGACGACGTTCAAGTCGCCGACGATTCCGTAGTGCGCGATCGAGAAGATCGGCGCGTCGGGGTCGCTGTTGATGGCGATGATCTTGGCGGATTCCTGCATGCCGGCGCGGTGCTGAACCGCTCCGCTGATTCCGACGGCGACGTACAGCGCCGGACGAACCGTCGTGCCGGTCTGCCCGACCTGATGGTCGCGATCGATGTAACCGCCGTCGACCGCCGCGCGGCTCGCGCCCACCGCGCCGCCAAGCGCGTCGGCAAGGTCGAAGATCAGTTGGAAATTCTCTTTGCTTCCGACGCCCCCTCCGCCGGAGACGACGACGCGCGCGCCTTTAAGGTCGACTTTTTTGGCCTCGACGAACCGTTCGAGCGCTTCCACGACGAGCATGTCGGCGGGAATCTCGATTTTTTCTTCGACGATTTGGCCGGTTCGCGCTTCGTCGGCGTCCTTTTTCGGGAAGACGCCTTCGCGAACGGTCGCCATTTGCGGCCACTGCTCGGGGTTGACGATCGTGGCGATAATGTTTCCGCCGAACGCGGGCCGAATTTGCTGGAGCAAATTCTTGTATTCCTGCCTGGTCTTGGCGTCGACGACGTCGCCGATTTGCAAATCGGTGCAGTCGGCGGTCATGCCGGACCGCGTCGCGGAAGCGACGCGCGGAGCGAGGTCGCGCCCTAACGGCGTCGCGCCGTAAAGAACGATTTGCGGCGCGTGTTTGTCGATGAGCGTCTGAACGACGAACGCGTACGCGCTGCTCGTGAACCGCGCCAAATTGGGATCGTCGACGACGTAGACTTTGTCCGCGCCGTAAGCGAAGAGCGTCTTGGCCAGATCGGCGACTTTATAGCCGGGCAAAATCGCCCCGACCTTGACGCCGAGCGTGTCGGCCAATTCGCGCGCTTTGCCGCAAAGTTCCAGCGCGACGTCCTGCAATTTGCCGTCTTCCTGTTCGGCGAAAATCCACACTTCGCCCTGAAGATTTTTCTTACTCATTTATCGTGTTCCTCAATGGGGATATGTCTTTCAATGTTGCGCAAATAAACCGACGATCAACCTAAAGCGCGGTCTTTGACGAGTTCGGAAATCAGTCCGCGAACGCCCTCTTCGGTCGGCTCGACCTGGACGAAACCTTCTTTTTTCAAGACGATCGACTGAACTTTGTGAACTTTCGTCGGAGAGCCCGCGAAACCGCAACGGTCGAGATCCGCGTTAATGTCTTCCATCGACCACTGTTCGAGCCGATCTTCGTCCGCAAGCGTTTCTCCTTCGGGGACTTCCAGCGGCGCGCGCTTGTGCTTGTTGCGCATCATCTTAATCGCCGCCTGAGGACGCGGTTCGTTCGCTTCTTCGACGACCGTCGCCAAAAGCGGAAGTTTCGCCTTGACGATTTCCCAGCCGTTTCCAAGCGAACGGCGAAGCGTCGCGTAGCCGTCTTTCACGTCGATAATTTCCGTCAAATAGCAGATTTGAGGAACGCCGAGTTTTTCGGCGCATTGAGGGCCCGTTTGAGCCGTGTCCCCGTCGATCGCCTGACGGCCGCAGAAGACGAAATCGAATTCGCCGACCGTCTTCACCGCCTGAGCGAGAATATAGCTCGTCGCGAGCGTGTCGCTGCCCCCGGCGCGCCGGTCGGTTACCAGAATCGCGCGATCGGCGCCGCGATAGAGACAGTCGCGCAAAACGTCGGCGGCTTTCGGCGGCCCCATCGAGATTACGGTTACCGTGCCGCCGAAGCGGTCTTTCACTTCAAGAGCGGCTTCGAGCGCGCTGAGATCTTCGGGGTTGAAGATCGTCGGCAACGCGGCGCGATTGACGGTGCCGTCTTCTTTCATGGCGGCGCCGGTGATATTGGAGGTGTCGGGCACTTGTTTAACCAACACGATCGAGCGATAAGAGGACACTTGGACTCCTTTGCCTGGTTAATATAAAAAGTTGCGCCCCGCGTCGGGGCGAAAAGTATTCAAATTCGGACGCGAACTCGCCGCGCTCGACGCGGCGAATTCGCCAACGCGGTTCCCGTTACGCGACGCGTCAGTTCGCGCGCGTCGTTCCGGAGGTAATCGTCGTCGGAGCGTTCGATCGGCTCGCGGGGTTGACGACTCTTCCGGCGGAGGGGGTCGTCGCGGCGTTTCCGGCGGCGGACGCGGACGAAGTCGTCTCCGTCGCTTGCGCGGCGGTTTTCGAGAAGACGTTTTCCAACGTGGCGACGAGCGACTCCATGCTGATGTCGACGGCCGCGACGTTTCCGTCTCCTCCGACGAGAATCATCGTCGGAATTTCCGTGATTCCGTAGTATGTCGCCAGGGACGTCTGTTTCGTGTCGGCGGCGGCTTTGTCCGAAAGGATAATCCACGGAATCGAGTTCTTCGTCACGTACTCGTCCATGTTCTCCTGTTCGGCGTCGAGGTTGTAGCCGACGATCTCAAAACCCTGATCGTGGTACTTCTCGTACAGTTGCTTAAGCTGCGTGTCGACTTGCGCGCATTGTTCGTGCCAGGACGCCCAGAACGAAATCAACACGACTTTGCCTTCGACCTTCGTTTTGTCCAGAGGCTTGCCCGCCTTGTCGACGCCGAGCCATTTGATCGGCTTGCCCTGAAGTTCGGAATAGCGAATCGTCCCTTCGAGGAGCAGGAGCGCCGCTTTCATTTCAGGCTCGGAGCTCGCGGCCAGCTGCTTGCGAATCGGGGTCCAGATGTTGGCGACGAGTTTCGGATCTTTTTGAGTCTCGGCGACAAGTTGAACCGGGAAGACCAGGTCGACGTACATGTCGGCGGTTTCCGGATGTTCGGTAACAAACGCCGTCACTTCCTTCATCGCGGCGTTAAGCTGGGCGACCGAGCCGTTTTGTTCGGCGATATCCGCGACTTTTGCCTGCAGGTAGACGCCTTTGAACGCCATCGCGGCCTGACGACCTTCGTCGAGGCTCTGAACGCGCGCGTTCTTGCTCAGCGCGTTGGCGTAATTACCCAATTTCGGGAGGACGGTCGAATCGATCGACGACTGGTAGCAAAGCGCCTGGCCTTTGAGCGTGATCGTCTGGATGAAATCGTCGTCGCCGGGTTTCATCGTCAACACCTTGTCGCAAATCTTGACGACGGCGCCGAGCATCGTCGTGATCCAGGCGCTGTATTCCTCTTCCGTCTCAAAAGCGACTTCCATAGAGAACAGGTTGTTCGCCTGTTCAAGCAGCTGTTCGATCGTCGCGGTCGCCGGAACGACGAACTCGCTCCCGTCAGACTTCTTAAGAGGTTCTTTCGCCGCAGGTTGCGCGGAGTTTTGAAGAGCGGGAATCGCGACCGTCGTACCGGGCATGCCCGTCGCGGTCTGACCGCCGGAGACTTCTGATTCGTCGAAAACAGGATCGTTCGGATTCGCGCCGGGAGCGGTCGCCGCGCCGCGGCCCGTGAGACGCTGGCCGATTCCGTTCAAAATACGTTGCGCTTGCGCCGCGTCGCAAGCCGCGATCATAGCGAACGCCAAAGCCGCCGCTAACGCTTTATTTACATTTTTCATTATACGAATTCGTTCCTTCATGACTATCGGGGGTTCGCGCTTCGCCACGTCGCGAAGCTACTCCCGCGCAGTATAGCGAATTTTTTCGCGCGCGTGAACATTGATTTTTCGCATTTTTCGCAACGCGAAGCGTCGCGCGTTCAGACGGTGAAAATTCCTCTCTCCGCAGGAGGATACGAACGCCGTTTTTTCGGCGGAATATCCGCCTCAAGCAAGTCGAAATCGAATCGGTCGTCCGCCTCGATCACAAAAATCGACCCTTTTGGCGCGCGGTCGCGAAGGGTTTGGAGCAATTCGAGCGTCTCCCCTTCCCGATCGACGAAAAAGTCGTAAGGAGGCGAACAGAACACAATCCAGGGAACGTCTTTGGGAAGATTCGCCTGCGACGACGATTCGAGCGGAGAGCGTTTCGCTTCCGCTTCCGGATCTTCGGCGGCAAGTTTGCGGCCCCAGAAATAGACGTCGGTCGTAATCAACTCGATTTTTTGGGCCGTGCCCGGCTCTTTTTCGTCGAGGATTTTGATGTTGTCGCGCGTCGTTTTCGCGGTGGGAAAGTGAATTTCGATCGCGGTCGCCGAACGCGCGCCGCGGCTGATCGCCTCGAAACAAAGCGCGCCGGTGCCCGTGAAAAGATCGATCGCGTGTTTGCCTTTGACCGATTCGCCGAGCAAATTGAAAATCGCCTCGCGAACGCGCTCTTTCATCGGCCTGACGCGCCGATCTCCGGCGTAGCGAAGTTTCGTGCCGCGAAAGATCCCGCCGACCACGCGCAACCCGACCGAATCGCCGCGATCGCCCGGCTCGCTGCCGACGTTCTTGTTGCGCTTTGATCGCTTGCGCTTTTCCTCCTGAGCGGCTTCCTGCGCTTCTTCGCGCGCCTGTTGACGTCGACGCGATTTAACCGTCTCGAGCGACCGACGCCGGCGGCTCTTGAACCCTTCGGAACCTTTGTTCCAAAGGTCGGAATCGGCGTCCCCGGACGCGTCGAACACTTCTCGCGAGTCGCTCGACGATTTGCTCTTCTTCTTGCCGTCGGACGCGAATTTCTTGCAAAACTCGGCCCCGGACATATACGGAGTAACGGTCAAATCGTCCGGACTTTCGTCAAAGTCGTCGTAGTTTTCTCGTCGACTTTTTCTCGACGGCTTGTTTTTCACGGGATATGCCGATTTTCTCGATTTTATTCAAAACGCCAAAAAAGCGCTTGTTATTTCAAGCGACTTTCCTTATAATTCTAGGGTCGTCTCGGCGTTCGAGACGCGTTCAACGCGCCAATTTTACATTAAAACGCCCGAGACGCAAGTAGACGGCGACTCGGCGGAGTCGCGCGGCGTCGCGACGACAAGCGTTTCGACGCCAGATCGTCCGTTTTGAAAATCAATTGTTCCGCCTATCGACCCATATTGGAATCCACAATGAAGAAATTGCTCGCAACCGCCGCGATTTGCGCGGCTTTAGTTTTAGGAACCGGCTTCGCGTCCGCGCAGGACGCGCCCGCCGCGTCCGATCCGGCGCCCGCCGCTCAAACGCGTTCGGACACGCCCGAATACGACGTCTTTGCCAAACAATTCGCCTCTTACCGGGACAACCTGAAGAAACTCCGTCAGCTCAAAGCCGACTATCAGACGGCGACGCCCGAAGAACGCGATAAGATCATCGCGCAATTCGATCCGCTCGTCGAAGCGACCGCCGTTCAACAAAAAGAACTCGTTCCGACGGCGATTAAAGCGTACCGTTCCGTCGAGGGCCAAAACGACGAACTTCGCGCGTTTCTGTGCGCGATGGTTCCGTGGTCCGTCGGACTGCGCGAGAACTACGAACTCGGCTACGAAGTCGCCAAATGCGTTTTGGACTATCCTCTTCCTCCGGACTCCGACACAATTTACGCCTACGCCGCGTTCGCCGCGTTCTGCACGATGAACCTCGAAGACGCCGAGAAATGGCGCGACGTCGCCGAGGACAAGAACGTCCTGACCAAAATCGACCCGCAGGAAAAAATGCAGGTCCGGAATTATCTGGAACGCGTTCTTCCCATGTATAAAGACGTCTGGGCCAAAGAACAGAAGATTCGCGAAAAGGAAGCGGGCGAAGAACTCCCGCGCGTCCTCCTGAAGACGAGCAAGGGGGATATCGTTCTCGAACTGTTCATTAACGAAGCGCCCAACGCCGTGAACAACTTCCTGTCGCTCGTCGACAAGCAGTTCTACACCGACGTTCCGTTCCATCGCGTCCTGCCCTTCTTCATGGCGCAGGGCGGCGACCCGACGGGAACCGGCGCGGGCGGCCCCGGTTACTGCATTCCGTGCGAATGCTATCAGGACAACGCGCGCGATCACTTCCGCGGCTCGTTGAGCATGGCGCACGCCGGACGCAACACGGGCGGCTCGCAGTTCTTCATCACGTTCGTGCCGACGTTCTTCCTCAACGGCAAACACACCGTGTTCGGCCGCGTCGTCGAAGGAATGGACGTTCTTTCGGACATTAATCGAATCGACCCGGAACAGGAATCGGAAGAAGCGCCCGACAAGATCATTGAAGCGAAGATCCTGCGCGGCAAGCCCGGCGAATTTAAGAAATTGCCCGAGCGCGGTCGTTAAACAACGTTGCGGGACGCCGCGGCTCGAACGCGGCGTCCGACTTACGGATATGCTATGGAACCTAACTATTACGAAAGACGCAAACGCGTCTTAATTGTGGACGACGACCCCGAAATCGTCGAATCGACGCGAATCGCGCTCGAAACGTTTGGGTACGACGTCGAGACCGCCTCAGACGGCTCCGCCGGGCTCGCGCTCGCCGAAAGACGGCGCCCGGACGTTATGATCCTCGATATGATGATGCCCAAGAGAAGCGGATTTCTCGTTTTGGAAACGCTTCGACAGGTCGACGACTTCCCGACGCGAATCATTATGATCACCGCCAACGAAGGAAACAGGCACAAGGAATACGCCGAAGCGCTCGGCGTCGACGCGTATCTTCGCAAGCCGTTCCCGATGGACGAACTGCTCCGAACGATCGACCGCGTTTTGGAAAACTGACGTCGTTTCCAGCCAAGAAAAAGTTAAACCGCAAGGCGCTCCCGGCGTCTTGCGGTTTTTTGTCGGCGTTTTGAGGCGCGCCTTTATCGAAGCAAACCTCTTTCTTCGGCGCGGGACGCATGCCACGCGACGGAGGTGAGCGCCGCCTGCATTTGAGTCGCCAATTGCTCGCCGGTTTGTTCGGCGGCGACGCGCTGAAGCGGAACGCCGCTGGCGGACACAAATTGAACGGTCGGCGAGGCGACGACGTCAAATTCGTCGCAAATATCGTCGTTTTTCGGATCGTTCATGTCGATTTGCACGCACACGAACTGTTTGGCTAATTTTTCGACTCTCGAGCTCGCGAACGCGCCCTTTAACATATTGACGCTGTGTTTGCACGTCTTCGACATAAAGAATAACAGCGCGGGCTTATTTTCTTTTTCCGCTTTGCCGACGGCGAGCTCGTAGTCGGTCAAAAAGACGACGTTTTCCTGAGCAAGATCGGTTTCCGCGGCGACGTCCGCGCGCAGAGACGCGCTGAGATATTTCGACTCGTTTTTTTGCGCGAAGCACACGAACGCGACGATCGTCGCGACGCTCAATCCACAAAACGCTAATTTTCTAAGCATTGAAACACTCTTCATTCCGTTGACGTCGACGAGCGCAAATCGCGCTCCCCGACCGAGCCGTTTCAGCGGCGTAGTTCCGCGCCGGATCGTTCGCTAATCCTTAGCGGACTCTCCGCGCTCTCGTTATTATCGGTTAATTCCCTCCAGCTTGTTGAGCTTTTTTAAAAGAATCCCCCGCGCGGAGACAAACAACCGCTCCCGTTGGTCGCTGTCCAACGCCGCAACGCGCGACTCTAAAATTAAAGCGGCGGTTTAGAGGTAAAAAACGCCTTTCACCGCCGCTTAAAACCGATTTTCCTCAACGGCGCGTCGCCGAAACGCGCGACTCTAAAAATTAAAGCGGCGGTTTTCAGGCAAAAAAGGCGCTTGACCGCCGCTTTAATTTCTGGCACAATGTTAAAGCGGCGGTTTTGGGACAAAAAACACGCTTGACCGCCGCTTTAATTTTCAAACGAGGATCAACCGATGATCGGAAGAGAACAAGAAGTCAAAGAATTAAACAGGCTATACGAAAGAAACAGAGCGGAACTCGTCGCGATCTACGGCAGACGGCGCGTGGGCAAGACTTTTCTGGTCGACGAAACGTTCGCCGACAGAATTACGTTCAGGCACGCCGCCCTTTCGCCGGTCGATCAAAACGCCAACGGCATGCTCCAAGCGCAATTGGATCATTTTTATAATTCGCTGACGCTTCACGGCATGGAAAAAACTGCGAAACCGACCAATTGGCTCGACGCGTTTCTTTTGTTGGAACAGTTCCTCCAAAAAATCGACGACGGAAAAAAACAGGTCGTGTTTCTGGACGAACTGCCCTGGTTTGACACGCCAAGATCGGGGTTTATTCAAGCGTTTGAGGGTTTCTGGAACAACTGGGCCTGCCGTAGAAAAAACCTTATGGTCGTCGTCTGCGGAAGCGCAAATTCCTGGATTCTGGACAAGTTGATTAACAATCACGGAGGATTGTACAATCGCGTAACCTGCGAGATCAAATTGTCCCCGTTTACGTTGCGCGATTGCGAGACGTTCTATCGGGAAAACAACGTCGTCTTGTCGAGATACGACATAGCCCAAAGTTATATGATCCTTGGCGGAATACCGTATTATCTCGGCTATGTCGATCCAGAACTGAGCATGGCTCAAAACGTCGACAAACTCTTCTTCGCCAGGAACGCAAAATTGAGCGCGGAGTTCGACAGACTATTTGACTCGATCTTCGTTAATCCGGAAGCCGCAAAATCGATTGTAAAACTGCTTTCGACGCGAAACTCCGGATTTTCCAGACGGGAAATTTGCGAGAAACTCAGAATAACCGACGGCGGGCGTCTGTCGCGCAATTTGAACGCGCTGATCGCCGGGGATTTCATTGTCAAATACGCGCCTTTTGGAACCGGTAAAAAAGACGAACGCTATAAACTTATCGATCCGTTCTGCCTGTTCTATCTCCATTTTCTGAACGGCGAACAACGCGGAAACAAACAGTTTTGGAGTCAGAACGCGACCGCCCCGTTGGTAACGACATGGCGAGGACATGCGTTTGAAAACGTGTGCTTCAATCATATCGACCAAATAAAAGCGGCGTTGGGCATATCGGGAGTCGTCTCGTCAAGTTCCGCGTGGATCAAACGCGGCGACGACGAGGAAGAAGGAACGCAAATCGATCTTTTGATCTTTCGAAACGACAACGTGGTCAATATGTGCGAAATGAAGTTCTACGGAGGAGATTTTACCGTCGACAAAAACTACTACAAAACGCTTTTGCGACGTCAGGAAATCCTGTCAAAGGAAATTTCGCCCAAAACGGCGGCGCGAAACACGCTGATCACCACGTACGGACTCAAAAAGAACGAGTACGGCGGCGTCTTTACCAACGTCGTTACGCTGGAAGACTTGTTCAAATAAACGGTCCGACGGCGGACTCCCGGTTCGCGGTCGCGACGTCGCGACAGGACGGTTCGCGCTACCGCGCGGACGTAAACAACCGCTCCCGTTGGTCGCTGTCCGACGCCGGAACGCGCGACTCAAAAAATTAAAGCGGCGGTTTTCGGACAAAAAACGCCCTTCGCCGCCGCTTTAATTTCATAACGAAACCTTCAATATAAGACGAAGCGAACGATAGCCGCGTAGCGACTCTTTAGTTTTCATACAACCGCGCGGCCTGCGGTTCCGGTTATTCTTGCGTTTGGGCGCCGCAAGGGGCCAATGGAAGCGCTAATCGGGGAATCGTCGCGGCTGTCGGACAATTTCCAAAAAAATAATTTGCAAACGGAAAAAATTCCGCTAGAATATGTCGACGGATACCAGCGACGTCGCCGGACGGTAGATTCGCGAAAAGTCGCCGAACAATGGAAACTTGATTTCGGCGTCGGGGTAAAAAGTTCCCGGACGCCCATTTTTTTAGGAGTTAGCTATGAAAATCGTATTTGCCGCCGACCCGTTCGCGCTGAGTCTTCGTAAAGCGATCGTCGAACATCTTAAGAGCAAGGGCTATGAAGTCGTCGACTACGGCGCTTCCGAAGAAAACACCGAAATCCCCTATTTCGACAGCTGCGTCAAAGCGTGCGAAGCGCTCCAGCGCGGTGAAGCCGAACGCGGTATTCTCCTTTGCGGAACCGGCATGGGCATGAACCAAATCGCCAACCGTTTCGAAGGCGTTCGCGCCGCGGTCGTGGAATCCGTTTTCGCCGCCAAGATGTGCCGCGCGATCAACGACTCCAACGTTCTGTGCATGGGCGCGATGATCTGGGGCGACTGGATGGCCTGCGAAGCGGTCGACGTCTTCCTGAACACAAAACTTGGCGACGGCCTCGAAGACCTCAAGGAATTCCTTGAAGAAGCCGCCAAGAAAGTCGCGAAAATCAATCCGTGAGCGTCGTAACCGGCGACGCCCGGACGCAATCTTCGAGCCGTCGCCTCAGGCGACGGTCGGGGAGCGCGCGGCGACTTCAAAACGCAATATCCGCCTCGACCGACGTCGCGGCGCCTTAATTAATCCGTCCGCTCGCTCCGGCGAGCGGCTCGGGCGTGCGCGTTCACGCGTCGTTATTCCCTCCCAATCTACTCTTTTCGGCAGAAAAAACAAACATGCTCTTTAACGACATCAATTTCGACACTTACTTCAAAAACTATCCCGACTCCAAAGGCTATTTCGGCAAATACGGCGGCTCCTATATTCCTCCCGAGCTTCAGGCCGCGATGGACGAGATCACCGAAGCGTATCAAACGATCTGCAAATCCCGTAAGTTCATTGCGGAATTGCGTCGAATCCGAAAGGAGTTCCAGGGCAGACCGACCCCGATTTCCCACCTGGCTCGACTTTCCGACAAAATCGGGGACGGCGTTCAACTTTACGCCAAGCGCGAAGACCTGAACCATACTGGCGCGCATAAACTCAATCACTGCATGGGCGAAGTTCTCCTTGCCAAGTACATGGGCAAGAAAAAGGTCATCGCGGAAACCGGCGCGGGCCAACATGGCGTCGCGCTCGCCACCGCCGCGGCGTATTTCGGGCTGGAATGCGACGTCTACATGGGCGCCGTCGACGTCAAAAAGCAGGCGCCGAACGTCGCGCGCATGAAAATCCTCGGCACGAGAGTCGTTGAAGTTACCGACGGGCTGCAGACCTTAAAAGAAGCGGTCGACGCGGCGTTCACCGCGTATTGCAAAGAATACAAAGACGCGATCTACTGCATCGGCTCGGTCGTCGGGCCGCATCCGTTCCCAATGATGGTTCGCGATTTCCAAAGCGTCGTCGGTATTGAAGCGAGAGAGCAATTTATCGAAATGACCGGCGAACTTCCGGACGCCGTGGTCGCGTGCGTCGGCGGCGGTTCCAACGCGATGGGCCTGTTCTCCGGGTTCCTCAACGACCCCGTCGATATCTACGGCGTCGAGCCGCTCGGCAGAGGTCCCAAACTCGGCGATCACGCCGCGAGCCTGACCTACGGCGAAGAAGGCGTGATGCACGGCTTCAACAGCATTATGCTCAAAGACGAAAACGGCGAGCCCGCCCCCGTCTATTCCGTGGCGAGCGGTCTGGACTATCCGTCCTCCGGGCCGGAACACGCGTTCCTTCACGATCTTGGCAGAGTTAAGTACGACGTCGTCAACGACGAGGAAACAATCGACGCGTTCTTTGAACTGTCCCGAATGGAAGGAATCATTCCCGCCATCGAGAGTTCCCACGCCGTCGCTTACGGTATGAAACTCGCCAAATCGATGGGCAAAGGCTCTATTCTAATCAACCTCTCCGGCAGGGGCGACAAAGACATGGACTATGTCATCGAGAAATACGGGATCAGATAATTCTCCATAACGCCGCGTTTTAAGTCAGGAATCCGTCGTTCGCGGGAGCGATCCTTCGAACGGCGGATTTTTTATTTTTTCGTTTTCTATTTCCCAAAAATGAAAAAATCTTGATTTTGGGAAATAGAGGATGTATAATGGAAGAAAAGGAGCGCAAGGCGATGAAACTAATAGAACGAAAAACTTACCTTAACAAGTTGATCAACGTAGTCGGAACCCCCGATATCAAAGTAATTACGGGCGTTCGACGCAGCGGCAAATCCAAGTTGCTCGAAGCGTTTAAGAACTATGTCGCCGCCAATATCCCAAACGCCAACGTAATCAGTATTAATTTCAACTTGCCCGAATACGACGCCTTGACCGAATACAAAGCGCTGTACGACTACGTCGACGCCGCGTATAAAGAGGGCGTCGACAATTTCGTCCTCATCGATGAAATACAGACGTGCGACGGCTTTGAAAAGGCGATCAACTGGCTCCACGCGTCGGAGAAATACGACGTCTATATCACCGGATCTAACGCTTTTCTCTTAAGTTCCGATCTCGCGACGCTTTTTACGGGCAGGACTTTTGAAATCAAAGTCTATCCGTTTTCTTTTGCGGAATACGTTCAGTATTTTGGCGCGACCGATCGATACGCCGCCTTCGACCGATACCTCCTCGAAGGGGGTATGGCGGGCTCTTACGTCTATAAAGACCAGGAATCGAAATACGACTATATTGACGAAGTGTTCAACACGCTGATCGTTCGCGACATACAAACAAAATACAAAACGCGCAACTCGACGCTCATGGACAGAATTGTCGATTTCCTGATGGACAACGTCTCTAATCTTATCTCCGCAAGATCGATCGCCGACGCCCTCAACAGTCATGGGGACAAAATCAACCACAAGACGGTCGGCTTGTATATACGGCGTTTATGCGAAGCATTTGCGTTCTATAAGACGCGCCGCTACGACATTAAGGGCAAAAAGCGCCTCGCGTCGACCGAGAAGTACTACCTCAGCGACCATTCGTTCCGCTACGCGAAACTAGGTACGAAAAACATGGATTACGGCAGAGTTCTCGAAAACGTCGTCGCAATCGAACTGATGCGTCGGGGTTATGAGGTTTACGTCGGAGTCCTTTATAAAAAAGAAATCGACTTCGTGGCGCTCAAGCGCGACGAAAAGCTGTATCTTCAAGTATCGGACAATCTCTCCGACGACAAAACGTTTCAGCGCGAAGTCTCTCCTCTGCTAACGATTCCGGACGCGTACCCGAAAACAATTGTCGCAAGGACGCGGCGCCCCGCGTATCAATACGAGGGCGTCAAAATCGTCGACGTCGCCGACTGGCTTATGGAATCGCAATCGTCTATTTCCCAAAAATGAAAAATTCTCATTTTTGGGAAATAGAGAAACAATCGCCGGAAAAATCGTCTTTGCGCGGGAACGTTGAAATCGTCCAACGAATCCGATATAATGGAAGCGACGTTTTGCGCGTTGGAGAACGTCGTTATTTTGACAGGTTTATAAGAATTCCCCGTTATAAAAACAAAACCGTAGGGCGCCGCGAAAAATGCCGTTGACTATTGATCAAAAGATTGAAATTTGGAAAAACAAATTGCTCGACCTGGGAAAGCGAAACAGGCTGATCAATTACCGCGAGACCAAACGCTCTACGCTCTCAATTAAAAAACCGGACGTCTTCGCTCTTTGGGACAGTCTCGTACAAAACGACAAGACGCTGGAATTCCCGTTTTATTCCGAAGCCCTGAAAGAAGCCGGCGCCAAAGGTAAAAAGGGCAAAAAAAGCGTCGTCGAAGAGAATATCGAAAAGGTCGACGACGAAAAGAACGAAGGCGAAGTCGTTGAAGAAAAGGCGGAAAACGTCGACGAAAGCAAGATCAAAAACGAAG
The DNA here is from genome assembly GCA_017550965.1 of Thermoguttaceae bacterium. Taxonomy (GTDB): domain Bacteria; phylum Planctomycetota; class Planctomycetia; order Pirellulales; family Thermoguttaceae; genus RUG369. The sequence continues at coordinate 9,555 of JAFZNK010000148.1, read as the reverse complement.
TCGTCGAAAAAGCCTCGACCGACGTCGATTCGGAAAAAAGCGAAAACGTCGTGAACGAAGGCGGGGAAAACGGCTCCGGCGACGGAACTGAAGAAAAGGCTCCCGATTCGGAAAAGAGCGCCGACGAAACGGACGAAAACAAAGAAAGCGCCGCCGAAGAAGAATATACGTCCGGCGACGTTACGACCAATCAACGCGCGGAGGAATTGCAAAGGACGTTAAGGAACCTCCGCAATCAGGCGAAGCTCGCCATTGAAGAGCAAGGCGTCAATATTCTGTATCTGGCGTTCGGCTTTCTAAAATGGTCGGAAACGAGTTCCGGAAAAGACCCGCTGACGTCCCCGCTGATTCTCGTTCCCGTAAGTTTGACCGTCGAATCAATTTCCTCCCCGTTCGTCTTACAAAAAACCGACGACGAAATCGTCGTCAACCCCGCGTTAAAATTCAAGTTGGAAAGCGAATTCGGAGTAACGCTCCCCGAATTTGAAGAAGAAGATTTCGATCTGGAAAAATACCTGAACTCGGTTCGGGAAAGCGTCAAGAGCGATTGGACGGTCGCGCCGGAAGTCGGTCTGAGTCTGTTTTCCTTCCTAAAGATCAATATGTACAACGACTTGATTCGAAACAAAGAACACATTGTTTCCAACCAAATCGTTCGCGCCATCGCCGGCGATCCTACGGCGCTGCAGCAGATTCCGGACGGAATCGACAATTACGATTTTGACAAACAGCTCAAGCCCGAGGACGTCTATCAGGTGTTGGACGCCGACTCCAGTCAACAAGACGCGGTTCTGTACGCGAAGAAAGGCGTCAGCTTTGTGTTGCAAGGCCCTCCGGGAACGGGCAAGAGCCAGACGATTTCCAATATTATCGCCGAACTCCTCGCCAGCGGTAAGAAAGTGCTGTTTGTCGCGGAAAAGCAGGCGGCGCTTGAAGTCGTCTATAAACGTCTGTCGGCGTGCGGATTAAAAGAGTTCTGTCTCGTGCTCCACAGTCGTAAAGCGAACAAAAAAGAGGTGCTCGAGCAACTGCGAACGACGCTAGCTCTCGCGGAAAAAAGAAGCTCCGTCAAACAGGACGCGCTCGACAAACTTGAAGAACTGTATCAAACTCGCGAGACCTTAAATCAATACGCCGAGCAGATTTTCGAGCCCGTCGCTCCGCTGGGCAAAACTATTTACGAAGTCAACGGACTTCTGGCCGGTCTTCAACAATACGAAGACGTCGCGCTTAACGTCGAGAATATCGGCGAAGTCGACGCGGAACGATACAATCAATACGCGCGATCGGTCAAAGAGTATCAGCGAATCGTCGAACAATCGCCCGGCGGAATCGACCGGAACCCGTGGCGCGGCTCCAACGTTCAAGCGATCAACAACGAACTTCGCCTCGCCGTTCAGGGTCGGCTCCCCGCGACCGCCGACAAACTTCACGAAGTCGCCGCGGCCGCTCAGGAGATACTCGCCGCGACTAATCTCGACGTCGTTTGCTCTTATCAGCGTCTGAAAGACTCGTCGGGGCTGTTCGCCGTCGCCGCGCGATCTCCGAGAATTCCGACCCTATGGGCAACGGACCAATTTGACGTCGACTCGGCGCTCGGGCAAGTCTCCGAATACGAAGAAAAAACGTCCGCGTATAACGAAAAAGTTTCGGAATTACAAAAGGCGTATCGCGAAATCAACGCGTTGGGAATAGGCGAGGTCGCAATTCGCGAGACCCGCGATCTGAACAGCTCGGGCGCGCTGGACTCCGAACAGGGGATTCTCGATCGACTCCTTGAAAAAGACCGCGTTTTGTCTCAAATCGCGGCGCTGCCCGACGTCGACTCCTTCCTGGCGGAACGTCGAAAAGCGGAGGATCAAAAAAGACGCGCCGACGCGAGAAAAGAAACAATGACGCGTCGATTTGCCGACGACGTTTATAAAATCGATTATCAGGGGATTCTGTCCGGCTATCGAAGCTCTTATCTTCCGTTTGAAAACGAAGTTCGACAGAACTACCGTCTTGACGCCGCCCTTGCGGAATCGTCCGATCCTTTTACTCTGATTTCCAACGATTCGCTTTGGAAAGACGCGGCGACAATTAAAGACGACGTCAAGAGTTGCGAAGACAGGAAAAACAAGTTCTTCGACAACGCGAAAGAACTCAGGGAAGTCGTGGCGGCGCTGACTAAAAACGAAGGATTCGCCGTTCCCGACGCGGACGCGTTGAAAACGCCCGACGCGCTCGAAGACCTTCGCGCGCGTCTTAAAGCCTTTGCCGCCAAGGATCCCGTTCTTTCCAAAATGAGCGAAGACAATCTCTTCGATCTCTGCCAAAAAGAACTGGCGCTCGTCGAGGAAAAGTCGTCTGAAATTCAACGGTTACGCTCGGAAGTTTTACAAAAATTCAACCGGGAGATTCTCGATCTCGATTACGAAAAGATACTCGCTCGCCATAAGGCGCATTACCGATCGTTCTTCAAGATCCTCATCGGCAGCTATCGCGCGGACCGACGCGCGATGAGCGCGTTATACAAAGACTTCGCTCATAAAATCGACGACGTGACGATTCTTTCCGCCTTGACGAATCTCAAAGAAATCGACGAGATTCGAAAAGAACTGGATCGCGATTGTTCCCGTCTGAAAACGACGTTTAGCGACGCGTTCCGATACGAAGAGACCGACTTCCAGGCGATCAAGAGCGAGCTGAACGTCTGCGAAAAGCTTCTGAAGGCGTACGCGCTTATCGACGAAGAACTTGAGATTCTTCGCGAATTTGATCCTCAAAACGAAAAACTCACGCGTCAATACGGATTGTTGTACAACGGATTGGCGACGTCCTGGGATTACGTTCGAACGGCGCTCGATTTAATCGCCGATTTTCGCAAGCGGCTCGTCGACGATAAGGACGCGTTTCAAAGCTGTTGGAAAAACAAAGACGAAAGAATTACCGAACGCGCGGCGTTTGAAACGCTCGTAGCCCTGGAGTCGGAACGTAAAGAAAAAGAAGAATTTAACCGTTCGTTCGCACAACTAATCGCGGTGTTCGGCGACCTCGTTTCCTACGGAAAGACCGACTATCCCGCGATCGACAAGTATCTAAACGCTTATCAGACAATCGCGAAGAGCAAGGCGATTCTTGCCGGAATGAAAGGCATGCTCGCCGAATTCGTCGCGAACGAACAAGCGTTAAAAGAACGCTACGATTTTCTTTACGACAGAGCGGCGACCTCATGGCCGAACGTTCGAAAAGCGCTGGAATGGACGACCGAATTCAAAAACGCGATTCGCCAATATTCGCCCAACGAAGAGTTTGTCAATCGGATTTGCTCCGATTCGACGGCGATCGACGCGTGCAAAACGTTCGAAGAACGAGTTTCCAGAAAGCTTCCGGGACTGGACGCCGATTTGCAATGGTTCGCCGAGCATTTTGAAAACCCCGACGCTTTCCAGCAAAAGGACTTACAGGAACTGTCCGACCGTGTTCGACAGTGCGGAAGCGGCTTGTCGGCGCTCGAGGAATGGATCGATTATAAAAAAGCGGCAAAAGCCTGCGCGGAAGGCGGACTCGCCGAGTTCGTGCGACAAGTTGAAGAACAGGAGATCAAGTCGGATCATATCCTGCCCGTCTTCCAGAAACGATTCTTCCACATGTGGCTCGACGCGATCCTTCCCAAATATCCCGCCGTCATGGATTTCCGTCGAAAGAAACAAGACGACGCCGTCGAACAGTTCTCCAAATTGGACAAGTTGCAATTTGAAATCGCCAAAGCCCGAATCAGAGACGTTTTAATCAACGCGCTTCCGTTGCCGTACAAACTGACCAGCGGGGGCGACGAAATCGACGTGTTAAGACGCGAACTCGGCAAACAGCGACGAATCATGCCGATACGAAAACTGTTCCGACAAATTCCGAACCTGTTGCTGTCGCTGAAACCGTGTATGATGACGTCCCCGTTGACCGTCAGTCTCTTCCTCGAGTCGGAAGCGTATGAATTTGACGCGGTTATATTCGACGAAGCGTCTCAGATCTGCACGGAAAACGCGATCGGATCCATCGCTCGCGGCAAGCAGGTCATTATCACCGGAGACAGCAAACAGCTCCCGCCGACAAACTTCTTCTCCGCGTCGACCTCCGACGGCGACGACTATGACGACGACGAGGAAGAAGACGACGAACTTGGCGCGTACGAGTCGGTTTTGGACGAAGCCAATAGACTCCCGGTCAAAACGCTCCTATGGCATTATCGCAGTCGGCACGAGCATTTAATCGCCTTCTCCAACGCCAAAATCTACCGCAACGAGCTCGTTACGTTCCCTTCGGTCGTCGACAAAGCGCCCGACGCCGGGGTCGAATATATCTACGTCCCGGAAGGTTATTACGATCGCGGCGGCAAAAAAGGAAACGTTCTCGAAGCGCAACGCGTCGCGGAACTTGTCTTTAAGCATTTCAAAGACAATCCCAGGCGCTCGCTCGGCGTCGTCGCGTTTGGCGAAGTGCAACAACAAGCCATCGAAACGGCGATTCGGGAAACGCGCCTGAAGAATCCGCAATACGAAAGTTTCTTCAAAGAAGACGGCGACGAATCGTTCTTCGTCAAGAACCTGGAAAACGTCCAGGGGGACGAACGAGACACGATCATTTTCAGCATCGGTTACGCGAAAGATTCCAAAGGCGTGTTCCGCATGAATTTCGGACCGCTCAGCAAAGTCGGCGGCGAGCGTCGGCTGAACGTCGCGATCACGCGCGCGAAGTACAACATTAAATTGGTCGGCTCGATTTTGCCAAACGACATAGACGTCGATCGCGTCTCGGCGGACGGGCCGAAACTCCTGCGCTCTTACATCGAGTTCGCGCAAAACGGCTTTGACGCGCTGCAGGGCAAATCTTCGGCGGACGAAGACGTCTGGCAGGACTATCCCTTTGAAAAAGAGGTTTACAACTTCCTTCTTAACAAGGGATATCAGTTGTCGCCCCAGGTCGGATGCTCCGGATACCGTATCGACATGGCGGTTAAAAATCCCAACGATCCCAGTCGATACGTTATCGGAATCGAATGCGACGGCCCCGCGTATCATTCCGCGAGAACCGCGCGCGATCGCGACCGCTTGCGACGCGACGTTTTGAAAAATATGGGCTGGAAACTCTATCGCGTCTGGTCGACCGACTGGATCAAAGATCCGGAAGCGGAAGGAAAGCTTCTGATCGAAGCGGTGGAAAACGCGCTCAGTAGCGAGGAAAACAAAGAGCCCGCCCCCGCTTCGGCGCCCGCTCCCGAGGAGATGGAAGCGGAAGATTTAATCTCTCTGGAAGAACGCGTCGATTCGCCGGAAGACGAGGATAATCTCTACGATTTTGAAGAGGAACCGGAAGTCTCGACCAAAGGTCTTTCTCCCAAATCGAGTAAGAACTTCCTCCCCGACTATATCCTGGCGATTGTGAACCAACGCTATCCCGTCCACTTCGACGTCATTTGTAAAATGATCGCCGAAAGAACGTCGGCAAAAAGAGTTACGGAGAAACTCAAACAAGACGTGTCCGAACAGATCCGTCAAATCGCGCCGATTATTCGCAAAGGCGATTTCTTCTTCCCGGTCGGATATACGACGATTAAGCCGCGCGTCAACACGAGAAAGAATATCGCGCACATCTCCCCCGAGGAATTGGCGGAAGCGATGTTCGCAGTGCTAAGCAAGAGCGTCGGCCCCAATAAAGCCCAGTTGTGCGCCGAAACCGCGCGCGCGTACCGTTTTGCGCGCATGACCCCCGCCGTCGCCGCCGCGATGGACGAAGCGTTTGACTTGCTCCTGCAACAAGGCCGAATCGAGATCGTCGACGATAAAGTCAAGATTGCGGAGTAACCTGGACGACTGTCGTTCGACGTCGCCTATGAGCAACTATTATGGGATCGAAGTGTCAGACGAAATATCCGATCGTTTTAGTCCACGGCGCGGGCTTACGCGATCGCTTTCTCATGTTGTTCAGCTATTGGGGAAGAATACCCTCGGCGCTTAAAAAAGAAGGAGCCGTCGTTTATTACGGTCGTCAGGACTGCTGGGCGAGCGTCGAGACAAACGCGGAGTTTCTTTCCCGAAGAATCGACGAGATCCTGCTCGAGACCGGCGGTGAAAAAGTGAATGTCGTCGCGCACTCCAAGGGCGGGCTGGACTCAAGAATGGCCGCGTCGTCTTTTGGTTGCGGGGATAAGATCGCCAGTATCACGACGATAGCGACGCCCCATCGCGGTTCGAAAACGATGGACAAACTCCTTGCGATTCCAAAACCTTTTTGGAAGGCTGCGGCGTTTGTCGTGAACGTCGCGGCCCGCCTCATGGGAGACAAGCGCCCCGATTTCTTGAAAACGTGCGCGGCGCTCTCCACGGACTACATGCGCAAGTTTAACGAACAGAATTCCGACGTTCCCGGAATCTATTATCAGAGCTTCGCTTGCGTTATGAGTCGTCCGCTCTCCGATATTATTGAGTCTGTCGCCTATCTGGTCGTAAAACGCGTCGAAGGAGACAACGACGGATTAGTGACGGTCGAATCCGCCAAATGGGGGTCCGATTTTCATATTGTTCGCTCGAACTCGTATCGCGGAATCTCACATATCGACGCTATCGATTTCCGGCGACGACGCTTATCGAGAAAAACGGGACCGAACGTCTCCGATATCCGCGACGTCTATGTCGATATCGTAAGCGGGTTAAAAGAAAGAGGTTTGTAGATTGTTCGGTAGAAACGCGTCGCGTTGTTCAATCAACCCGTTCGCTACAGCGAACGGCTCGGACATGCGCTTGAACGTCGCCGCACAAGCCGGTGATGTAAATCCCCGGATGGATATACGTTATGGCGTCGCGTTATTTGGAGAATCGTGTGTTTTGGCGTCGCTTTGTTTGTCTGCCGCGTCCGCGCAACAGAGCCGACAACGGGAGGCGGATCCAGGAAGCGCGCTACCGTTTGCGGCGACGTCAATTTCATTTCAAACGATCCAATTTCAGAGGCTTTTCCGCTCCGCTCTCAATCTTTATAACCGGCGCCTACGATTAGCTTAATTTGCTCTTCTGAAAAGCCGTTGCGGCGCATATTCTCTACGACGTCGGAATAAGCTTTGGCTTCGCCTATTTCTATGCCCTTCGCTTTGGCAACGGCCATGTCGTTGCCGTAATCGAGCTCCGCCTTTCTCTGGACGCGAATTTGTTCGCGAAGTCTCTCGTCGGCGTTTAAACGGTAAATTGAGTCAATCGCTTTGTTAATCATGGGATTCTCCGTTCTTGCTCTAATCGTTTCTAACGCTTCTTCTGTGTCCGCCTTGATTATCTCCATCCAATCCTGCGTATGATCGCCCGGTATTAACTCCCCAGGAACTTTCGGCAATTCGAAGATGTGAATCGACAATTTGTCGGTCAGGCGCTCAAAACGCTCGTCTTCGAAAATGGAAAACGACGAATGATATTTCTTGCACTTAAAATAATTGAAACCGAGAACGTTTATCGAATACGTTTGGTCAAGTTCTTCGTACCTGTTCCCCGACTCAAATCCGTCCCCGTAAAGTTGACTCCAGTAATATAAAACGCGTTCCGCGCTGAACCCCGTTCTGCTGGCCTGCATTTCGACGTTGTAGCGTCGATTCGCCGTTCTGACGTGAACGTCGAATCGACTGACCTTACCTTCGGCGAAGTTGGGAATATCTTCCGGGCTCAGGATCTTAATTGTGTCGTCGTCCGTAAGGTTCAGTTCAAGCGAGTCGTTAAGAAACGCTTTGAGAATATCGGGATTTCGGACAAACAACGCCTTAAAAGCCACGTCGTGAGAAGCAGAGATAAATTCGTTCATGATCTTTCCCTCCACGACCTATTATACAGCGACGTTATATCAGAGTCAAGAATAACAGGAACAGAAAACGTTGGAAAAGCGTCGCGCTATTAGAGAAAGAGAATAGGTTAGGCGACGCGTCGGTTAGAGAACGCCGCGTCGACGGCGCATACGCCATACGCCGCCGGACCCGCGCGGAAGCGCGCGCCGTCAGCGGCGACGCCGACGTCAAGCTTTTACGCGGATTTAAGCGACTCGCGTTGTTCGGGCTCGGGGGTGACGGGGACTTTTCCCTCGACCATTTCCCGCGTGATATAGTACCGTTCCCCTTTGGGTCGGTCGGGCAATGCGAACATCGGCTCGAGCATAAGCGTTTCGAGAACGGATCGCAGCCCCCTCGCGCCCGTCTGCGTTTCCATCGACGTCGCGGCGATCGCGCGAAGCGCGTCTTCGGAAAATTCCAGTTCGGCGCCTTCCATCTCAAAGAGCTTCTTATCTTGTTTGACAGCTAATTTTTCGGCTCGCGCAAGACGCGGCAGAGCGTCGATTCCGAAAGAGGATCGAGCGTCGCGACGACCGGAAGTCGACCGATAAGCTCCGGAATGAGTCCGTATTCGCAAAGGTCGTCGGGCGTAACGTTCTCCAACACCGACGGTTTCTCGTCGACTTCGCACGACAGACTGCGCAGTCGGGCGCGGCTGGAGCGCTGTTTTTCCTCGGAGCCGGGGGAAACGAACCCGATCGACCGCTTGCCCATGCGGTTCTCGATTATCTTGTCGATTCCGACAAAAGCGCCGCCGCAAATGAAAAGAATATTCGACGTGTCGACTTGAACGTATTGCTGATCGGGATGTTTGCGCCCCCCCTGAGGCGGCACGTTCGCGATCGTGCCTTCGAGCATTTTGAGCAGCGACTGCTGAACCCCTTCTCCGGAAACGTCGCGCGTGATCGACACGTTTTGACTCGTCTTCCCGATCTTGTCGATTTCGTCGATATAGATAATCCCCCGCTGAGCGCGCTCGACGTCAAAATCGGCGGCGCGAAGGAGTTTTAAAATGAGATTTTCGACGTCTTCTCCGACGTACCCCGCCTCGGTGAGCGTCGTCGCGTCTCCGATGGCAAACGGGACGTCGAGCGTTTTCGCAAGGGTTTGCGCCAGAAGAGTCTTGCCGGAGCCGGTCGGACCGAGCAACAGCACGTTCGACTTGCCCAACTCGACGTCGCTCGAATCGCATTGGGTCGCAATGCGTTTATAATGGTTATGGACGGCGACAGAAAGCGTCTTTTTAGCGTAGTCTTGTCCGACGATATATTCGTCGAGCTTTTCGAGTAATTCTCTTGGAGAAGGAACGCGGCCTAACGATTTGTCGCCGCGACGGCGACGACGCTCTTGCGCTAAGATCGTGTTGCAAAGCTCAACGCATTCCCCGCAAATGTAGACGTCGCCAGGCCCCTCGACCAACGGCCCGACGTCTCTGTAGTTCTTTCGGCAGAACGAGCAGTAGGCGTTCTTCTTTCCTTCCGAGCCGGAATCGTGAGAATCTGAGCTACAATTGTCGTGTTCGTCGAACATAACGCAACCTTTCCGTAATTCGCGTCGTTAATTCTGTCGACCGATTAAAGCCGCTCGCGCGGCCAATACGAAACAAGCGCCGAGCGCTTAATCGTCATACGTTCCCCAACCGTCAAACTTGCGGCGAATCTTGCAAAAAAGCGAAACTCGTCAAACAGGGGCGTTCGCGCCGGCGCGTTTTGGGG